>CAZAMC010000046.1:0-1516 GCA_964486505.1 uncultured Gammaproteobacteria bacterium | reverse complement strand
CGCAGTTCATGGCCGTCCACTCTGACGAAGAGTGGGGCTTTGACCCGGTGGTGGCGCCGTTGGTCCGGACGCTCCCTCTTGATCTTGACCGCCATACCGCAACTAGATCCGCAAACGCACTATCGGACGCGGAGAGGTTCTCTGCGCGCCATGAGTTCGTTTCTGGCAGGAATAGGTTAAGAAGGGCTTCTGGCGACCACTGACCAATCGAGTTGAATGGTCAAAGAAACACTAAATTAGGACCTGCATAGAATATTGAACTAAATGAATATTTTCCCAGGATTTAAGATTCCTAAAGGATCGAAGGCCGTCTTAACGGCCTGCATCGCCGAGACTGTGTTTCGATGCTATTGAATGAGAAACTGCTGTTTGCCCTGCCCAATGCCGTGTTCCCCTGTTGCCGTGCCATCATGACCAAGAGCCCTTCCGACAAGCCGTTCCAGAAAGGCTTCGACGCGAGACACTTCGCCCTGGCGTTGGGGTTCAAACGCGATGATGCAGTGGAAGTTGCCATCGCCGACATGGCCGACGATCGGAGCGTCTAGCCCAGAAGCGGCGATGTCCGCGGCCGTTTCCCCCACCATCTGGGCCAGTTGGGAGAGGGGGACGGCGACGTCCGTGACAAGGAATTCACGGCCGGCCCAAAGTGTTTTTACGGCCCAAAGCGCGTCATGGCGCGCGCGCCAAAGCCTTCGCCGTCCATCTTCATCGCTCGCGGACTCGAACCCCAACACCCCCTCTGCTGCCGCAAGTTCGCGGAAGCTGGCGGCATCGCCGGCGCATGCCTGTGGCGAGCCGTGGAACTCGAGGAAGAGTGTCGGACATTCGGCCAATGAAAGTTTGGAATACGCGTTGACCGCCTTGATCTGCACGGAATCGAGCAATTCGCATCGGGCCAGACAAAGCCCCGACTGAATGGCTGCCGTCACCGTATTGCAAGCGCCATCGAGCGATTCGAATGGCGCTATTGCGGACAAGACGGTGTCTGGCACGCCGTGAAGACGTAAAGTGAGCTCCGTAATCAAACCGAGCGTCCCCTCTGAGCCGACGAACAGACGCGTGAGGTCGTAACCCGCCGAAGATTTTCGCGCCCTGCGCGCGGTCGTAATCACCTCACCAGAGGCCATGACAGCGGTTACGTTGATGACGTTTTCGCGCATGGAGCCGTATCTGAGTGTGGTTGTTCCGGAGGCGCGCGTCGCGGCCATGCCGCCAAGCGTAGCCTCCTCACTTCCCGGATCGACGGGAAAGAAAAGGCCGGAATGGCGCAACTCCTGGTTCAGCTGGCGGCGGGTTACGCCTGCTTCAACGCTGCAGTCGAGATCACCGGGGCGAACCATCAGCACCTTGTTCATGCGGGAAAAATCCACGCATACGCCGCCTAACGGCGCGTTGACATGGCCCTCGAGCGAGGTGCCTGAGCCGAAAGCCACGACCGGCATCCGACAGGAAGCGGCAAGCTTGACGATTGCGGCCACTTCGGCCGTCGTTTCGGGCCAAACAACGGCATCCGGCG
>CAZAMC010000045.1:0-1559 GCA_964486505.1 uncultured Gammaproteobacteria bacterium | reverse complement strand
GCGGAGGCACTCCAATGTTAGTTGAACATTACCCAACTGACAAGCGTTTTGAAGAAATCATCAAACACTTTCCGCAGATGAATGCGGAGCTCGAAAAGATCGACCGGTATTTGGAAGATGAGGTCTTGTATCGGTTGATCAAGAACGATCTTGCGAAGCGTTGGCCGAAGAGCGAGGAAACGGGTCGGAACTCCACGCCGGTGGAAGTAGTATTACGAATGCTGGTCGTAAAGCGGTTGTATAGCTACAGCTATGAAGAGACAGTCGAGCGGGTGAAAGATAGTCTGAGCTTGAGGCAGTTCTGTCGCGTGTATCTCAACAGGGTACCGGTGGACACGACCTTGATCCGCAGTGCGAATGTGATCCAGCCGAAAACCCTGGAGAAGTTCAATGAGCGGATCATGCAATTAGCGGTGGAACGCAAGGTCACGCAGGGTCGTAAGCTGCGCACCGATGGCACAGTGGTGGAGAGCCACATTCATGCCCCGAGTGACAACCGGCTTCTGGCAGATGGTGTGCGGGTGCTGGCGCGGACAGTGGTGCGTGCAAAGAAGTTGGTGAAGCAAATCGTGCAAGAACCATTCGAGGATTTCACGCAGGCAGCGAAGCAACTAGCCCGCCAGATCGGAGAGACGTTGCACAAGAAGACCGAGGCAGCCAAGAGTGCCGGTCGGCAGCAGTACCAGGCATTACTGGAAATGACCCGAAAAACGATTGAAGCGGCCCGCCAGACCAAAAAACAGCTGCGCCAGCAACGGGATCAGAAAGCACAACGGCTGGAGCAAATCCTGGAGACCTTTCTGCCGCGTACTGAGCAGGTCATCAAGCAAACTATGCGGCGCATCTTGCAGGGAGAACACGTCCCCGCTCAAGAAAAGATCGTCAGCTTGTTCGAAGCGCATACCGACATTATCTGTCGCGGCAAGGAGTCTCGTCCGGTGGAATATGGACACAAGGTCTGGCTCAATGAAGTCGAAGGTGGGTTGGTCAGCCACTACCGCATCCTGGATGGCAATCCCAGCGATGAGCAGCAGTGGAAACCCAGCTTGCAAGCGCACCTCAAAACCTTCCACGCCCCTCCTCAGCAGGCGAGCGGCGATCGCGGGCTCTTCTCCACACCGAATGAGCAGCTGGCGCAAGATCTGGGCGTGAAGAGAGTGATCCTTCCCCAAGCAGGGTATCGTTCCCAAGCCCGTTTGAAACACGAACGCAAAGCCTGGTTCGTGAAGGGACGTCATTGGCATGCGGGAGTAGAAGGTCGCATCAGTGTCCTCAAGCGTGCTCACGATCTCGGTCGCTGTCTGGCGCATGGGCTGAACGGCTTCCGTTGCTGGGTCGGTTGGGGTGTCATCGCCGGAAATCTGGCCGTTCTCGGACGATCCTAAACCATTGGAGTTATTCGTTTGTTAATGTACGAAGAAAAAGAAAATCTAGATCGATCCATTCGGTGCAAAACTCATATTCAGCTTGGCTTTTCGTCACTTATTCCGAGTTTTGCACCACGAATTAGCGAAGCTTCGCCTCAAACCGACGAGTATGCTGGAGGCGTAGCACTGGTA
>CAZAMC010000044.1:0-1575 GCA_964486505.1 uncultured Gammaproteobacteria bacterium | reverse complement strand
GCGAAGGCCAGGCGGGCGAACCAGGGATTGGGCGGGCGGCGGAAGGTCAGGGCCAAGTGGAAGCTCCTGTCCGGCGAGCGGAACTTGAAGACGAAGGGGCGGCGAGTCGCTGGGAGTCCAGCTCGCCCGAGGCTCCTCTGCTCGCGACGGACGTCGTCGCGGCTCAGACCCTGGCTCGATATCCGCTCGAGCAGGCGTATCGCCATCTCCTCGTCAGGGGCTTTCAGCACCTCGAGAAGGGTCGATTTCGTCTGGATTCCGAGTGCCTGGGCCGCCTCTCGTACCCTGGGCGGCATCCCTAGCAGGGCGAGGGACTCGGTCACCGAGGTCCGCGACTTCCCCACCGTCTCAGCGATCCGTTCGTGGGTGTAGGCGTACTCGTCGGCTAGAAGGCGGTAGCCGTCGGCCTCTTCGAACGGCGAGAGGTCCTTTCGCTGCAGGTTCTCGATCAGGGCGATCTCGATCGTCTCCTGGTCGGAGAGGCTCATCTCGATCACCGGAACCTCGAAGAGGCCGGCTTCGAGGGCGGCGCGGTACCGGCGCTCGCCCGAGACGATCTGATGAGTCGCCCCGTCAGGGGACGGATCTGTCCGGGGCCGGACGAGGATCGGCTCCAGGGCCCCGCGCGCCCGGATCGATGCGACGAGATCTCGGAGGTCCCCCATCGCCGACCGAGGCTGGTCCGGGTTCGGCTCGAGGGAGGAGATCGGGACCATCCGGCCGACGGGCGCCTCGTGGCGCCGGGTGAGCTCCTCGACGAAATGGGGCCCGTGTCGCATCTTGACCCGCTCGGGAAGACCTCGCTTGGCCCCGGTGGGATCAGACACGACTCAACACCTCCTCGGTGAGTTTGTAGTACTCATACGCCCCGGACGACTTCGGGGCGAAGGTGAAGATCGACTCCCGATAGGCGGGACTCTCCTCGAGGCGCACGCTCTTCGAGATCGTTGTCTCGAAGAGCCTCTCGCCGAAGACCTGGCGGATCTGCTCGTGAATGTCCCGCGACAGGAGAGTTCGCCGGTCGTGGAGAGTGATCACGGCGCCGAGGATCTGGAGTTGGGGGTTGGCACGCTGTTTGACCTTGTCGATCGTCTCAATAAGGTCGTCCGTGCCTTCCAGAGCGAAGTACGACGACTGGATCGGAATCAGGACGTGGCTGGCAGCCACGAGGGCGTTGACGGTAATGACCCCGAGCGTTGGCGGGGTGTCGAGGACCACCATTTCGAACTCGTTCTGGTGGGGCGTCAGGGCGTCCTTCAAGCGGAAGTGGCTGTCGATCTCTCCCAGGAGCTTGGCTTCTATCTTGGCCAGGGCGATCGAGGAGGGAGCAACTGCCAGGCCGGGCACCTTCTCCACCCGTTGAAGGATTTCCTTCAGGCCAACGCCCTCGCCGAGCAGCACGTCGTACATGGTGTGCTCGAGATGGTGCACATCGAGGAATGACATTGAGCTGTTGGCCTGCGGGTCGAGGTCGACCAGCAGCGTCCGAAGCCCCTTGGAGGCGAATGCGGCAGCAAGGTTGATGGCGGTCGTGGTCTTGCCGACTCCGCCCTTCTGATTGGCGATGGCGAGGAT
>CAZAMC010000043.1:0-1581 GCA_964486505.1 uncultured Gammaproteobacteria bacterium | reverse complement strand
CATTATACCACTTCCATGGGTTCACTCCTTCTTTATCTGTTTCACGATCAGGACGGAACAGGGCGCGTAATGCACCAGTTTGCGCGAAACACTTCCCATCCAAAAGCCTCTGAATTCGCTCAGACCGCGCGAGCCAGCCATGATCAGGTCAATTTTATTTTCTGCAACGTAACCGATGATCTCCGTCGCCGCGTCACCGCGAAGCAGTACGGGCGTGGAGGAAAGTCCGTGACGAGCCAGCAGGCTGGAGGTCCGCGCGAGAAGCGCTTCTCCCTCCTTCTTCTGCTGTTCACGCACCTCCGCGGCCTGGTCATCGGTTCGGGTCGCGTAAGCGGTCTGCCAGCCTCCAAGGTACGGCTCCATCATGATGGGAAGTTCCTCGGGCGGCAGGACGTGCATGACGCGAATATCCGCGTCCTCGGGATGCGGGAAGCGCGCCAGATAACGCACCGCGCTTTGACTGTGAGACGATCCGTCCGTGACGAGGAGGATGCGCCGCAACCCCTGGAAGGGAGCGCGCACGACCAGGACGGGACAGGCGGCATATTCCACCACCTGCTGGGCCACGCCTCCGAGCAGGATGCCGAGCGTGGCGCGCAGACCTTTCGCGCCGACCACGATCAGGTCGGACTTTTTGGCGGCGGCGATCTCCAGGATCTTTTCCACAGGCGGACCCATCTCGAGGATCGTTGTCGCTTTGAAGCCGCTGGACTCCAACTGGGTCTTGGTGCGTTCAAGGGATTTTTCGTATTCGGGCAAATAGGGGATCTGCCCCGAGGTAAAGCCCCGCACCACGACAATGCGACTGGTCGTCGGCAGGGGCAGGGACTGCAACAATTACACCGCTGATTGTGCGTGCTGAGAGCCGTCGTCAGCCAGAAGAATATTCAAGCGCTTTTTCGGAATCATGGCAACCTCCTTTCGCTGGACGAAGCATTCTTCCATAATTACTGTAGCACAAATCGGAACCCAATACTAGCCCCTGCCGCGGGTAAAATCGTTCCATGCGCACACAATGGATTTGGCTGGCAGGTCGTCTTGTGCAAGGACACCAGGTGGCATCGCGGCCTTCTCGGAACTATCCCTACAGCTCGCTCGAAAAGCAAAAGCCGTTCTTCAAGGAGCGCGGGCTGGACCTGTATCCCTACTTCAACGGGACGCTGAACATTTCCATTGCGCCGCTGGAATTTGAGATGACCCATCCCGAATTCACCTTTCCGCTCATCGAGTGGACAGACCTGCATCCGCCCGAGACGTTTTCTTTTTCGCGGTGCAGAGTCCGATTCGAAGGAAAAGAATACGAAGGCTGGGTCTACTATCCGCATCCCGAAACCAAGAAGACGCATTTCCAAAACCCGTCGCTGGTGGAAGTCATCACCTACGAGATTCCAAACATCCGTTATGGGGATGCGATTGAGGTGGCGTTGAATCCCGCCGAAATCACGATCAAATATCCACAATTAGCCAGTAACGAAGAAAAAAAGAATATCTCCTTCCCTTGAAGATTAATATAATATTAGACAATGATGGTAAAATTTGACTACATCGTCAAGGCGGATGATGATGCCATCCAAATCTGCA
>CAZAMC010000042.1:0-1597 GCA_964486505.1 uncultured Gammaproteobacteria bacterium | reverse complement strand
CATCTAAAAACCACATATTTATGCGGTTGAACTCTCCCTTATAATTTTGCACTTTTATCCCAGAAAATGATCAATAGTTAAAATCATCAACCAGTAAAAACTTAAACTCTTTAACAAAAATAAGAGGAGGACGTGATGGAAAACTCGGAATATCCAAAAATGATCTCAAACCCACTAGCAGATTTGATAAGTGACGAAATTTGGGAATTATTGAACAGCCGCGGACTTATTAACGACCGTTCTGTTCGGGATTATATTATCCGCAGAAGATTCAAAGCATTACGTTCTCAAAAAGTAAGAACAGGTGATGCGATCGACACTTTAAGGGCAGAATATCCATATCTTCAGTTTGATACAATTAGGAAGATAGTGCATAACCCTCCAAAACAGATAAGTAGATCATAGTTAACTCCAGGTTATTCTCCCTGCCCGTCCTGCAATGCACGACGGGTTTTTTATTGCCTTTGTGATACCAACCAAGTTCAAATTGAACTAAAGTCCCTATCTTTTGTTTCAAAAAATAAAAAACATATGGCATTATTCTTTATAATATTTTTTACAGTTTACACATCACTAAACTATTATGTATTTATCAGAGGATGGCAGGTTTTATCAAGCTATCCATACCTGAAATTGCCTTATACAATTTTGTTTGTGGTTATTGCATACGGATATGTTCTGGCAAAGATGCTGTACAAATCCCTTCCTCCTTTAATGTATGATGTAATACTCGGAGTTGGTGCAATATGGTTTGCCTTTTTAGCCTACTTTATAATTTCTTTACTTTTTATTGATATTATAAGATTGTTTAACGGATGGTTTAACTTTTTGCCCGGAATAATTACCAATAATCTTGAGACCGCCAAAAAACTTACTGCAGTGGTTGTTATTCTGATTGTGAGCCTTGTAGTATTCTTGGGTAATCTAAACAAGCGGGATATCAAAATAAAAAATCTGGAAATAACTATTCCAAAGGGTAACAGTAAAATTTCAGAGCTAAATGTTGTAATGGCTTCGGATATTCATTTATCCCCTATCGATGGGGAAAGATTGCTTTCCAGAATTGTTGATAAAATGAATTCCCTTAATCCGGATATAATACTGCTTGCCGGTGATATTGTTGATGATAAAGCAGTTATTTTGAATCAAAGAAATATTGGAGAATCCTTTAAACGACTTAAACCCAGGTATGGTGTTTATTCCATCAATGGTAATCACGAATTTATTAATGAAGTTGAATCTTCCGTTAAATATGCTGAGCAATTTGGTATAAAATTTTTGCGGGATAGCTATGAACTAATTGACAGCAGTTTCTATGTTGTCGGAAGAGAAGATAGTTCAATGATCCAGTTTACCGGAAAGCAAAGAAAAAGTTTAAACGAAATTGTAAAGGACCTTGATCGCAACTATCCCAAAATTTTACTTGATCATACTCCGTTTAAGCTTGAGCAGGCCGAACAGAATGGAATTGATCTTCAGCTTTCCGGCCATACTCATCATGGGCAAATCTGGCCCGCAAATATTTTTACAAGCATGATCTATGAACTTAGCTGGGGCTACCAAAAAAAAAAAAAAACTCATTACTATGTTTCATCAG
>CAZAMC010000041.1:0-1687 GCA_964486505.1 uncultured Gammaproteobacteria bacterium | reverse complement strand
ATGCTGCATCATAGGGATAACAGCTTGTTTTAATAAACTCGTATGTCCATTTACCTGATCTCTCTTCTAATTCTACGAAAGCGATATCCAGACCATCCAGCGAACTGCCACTCATTAAACCGATCACCTTGTAGACCATGAATTATATTTTAGATTTCATCCCTGTTTTCGGGATAAGATTTTAGATTTGCCAAAATTCGCACATCAGCGTGCAAAATTCAAATATTCTCCCATGATCATTAACTTAAGTGAAAATCACTCCCTCGTCAGCAATTGGGTAGCTGAATTAAGAGATACGCAGGTTCAGACCGATCGTATGCGCTTTCGCCGCAATCTCGAACGCATCGGTGAAGTGGCCGCGTATGAGATCAGCAAAACACTTGAATGGGAGAATAAAGATGTGCAAACGCCTTTGGGTATTGCCAATAGTAAAATGCTCAAACAGCAACCGGTTCTTATCACCATTCTCAGGGCCGGCCTTCCTTTGCATAACGGCATGCTGAATTATTTTGATAAGGCCGATAATGGTTTTATTGCGGCCTATCGTAAACATCATCACGACGGAAGTTTCGAGATCAGTTTAGAATATATGAGCTGCCCCAGCCTCGAAGGCAGGGTAGTTATTATTTCAGACCCCATGCTGGCCACCGGCGCCTCGCTGGTTAAGTCCATTCAGTTCCTCAGAGACGAAGGCCTGGCCAAAGAGATCCATATTGTTGCGGCCATTGCCTGCAGCGTTGGCATTGAATATGTTCACCGCGAAGCCCCGGGCGTTAAGATCTGGTGCGGTGATATTGATGAAGAGCTCACCGCCAAGGGATATATCGTTCCGGGACTGGGTGATGCCGGCGACCTCGCTTTTGGCTCAAAATTGCAGAGCTAAACCAAAAATCTTTGTATCTTGTTGCCCTTTACGTTAATTAAGTATCGGGATGAAAAAACTATTAGCTGTATGGGTGATTGTGATGCTGACTGTGAAAGCTGCGATGGCGCAGGATCCGCATTTCTCACAATTCTTCGTTTCTCCGCTTACATTGAACCCTACCTTTACGGGTAAATTTGATGGAGATTTTCGTGTTGCCGGTAATCACCGTGATCAGTGGCCCGTGCTTCAAAACGTTTTTGTTACGCAAACCGTTTCGGTTGATATGCCCATCATGAGAGGACGTTTGGGTGCCGACAGATTAGGTGTGGGTTTGCTGGCCATCAACGATAAAACAGCTGGTGGTGCTTTGAACGGAACAGACTTCGCTTTCTCTACCTCTTTTCATAAGGCTCTCGACGAAGATGAGTTCAATACACTGGGTATCGGCTTTCAGGCAGCCTATTCTCAAAGAAGACTCGATCTTTCTAAACTGAGATTTGAGAACGAGCTCACCACTACCGGCGATTTTGTACTGGATCCGGGTAATCCCGACAGACAGAATGTACAAGCCAGTATCAATTATTTCAATCTCAACGCCGGTGTGCTCTTCAGTGGCTCTACTGATGGCACCAACAATTACTATATCGGCGTATCAATGTATAATATCAATCGTCCGAAAGAGAGTTTCACCAATGGCAACTATGTTCGTCCTTCAAGGATCACCATTCAGGGTGGCGGTTATCTTCCTTTAAGTGATGCGCTCACTTTACACGGTAGTGCCATGTTCAACTCACAGGCAGGCAGTAGCGAGATCGTAGCAGG
>CAZAMC010000040.1:0-1708 GCA_964486505.1 uncultured Gammaproteobacteria bacterium | reverse complement strand
AACCCGCCGTATTCGAGCGGATGAACCTCGGTATGGACCGCGAGCCGTTTTTCGCCCGGAATTAGGCTCGGGTCTTTGGTGACCGCCCAGCTCTTCAGCACGCCGTCGAGTTCAAGCCGGAAGTCATAGTGCAGGCGGCGCGCCGCATGCTTCTGCACGACGAAGCTGTCGCCCCGCGCACGCCCGCTCCTGCCGCGCGGCTCCGGGGTAACGTCGAACTTGCGCTTGCTGCGATAGAGATCGAGCGCCACCGGCTAGCCCGCTTTTTTCATCCGCTTTCGCTTCGGGGCCGCTGCGCCCGCCTTGCCGGCAGACTTCGCACGCGGCTCAGCGGCAGGGGCGGCTTTGGCGGGCTTGGGCTCTTTCGGGGGCTTTGCGCCCTTGGCGTCCGGGGCGCGCTCGGATGCGACGCTACGGCGCAGCGCGTCCATCAGATTGACCACGTTACTCGGCTGCGCCGCCGGCTGCGGCGTGATCGTCTCGCCAGTGCGCTTGGATTGGATCAGGTCGGCGAGCGCCTGCTCATAGCGGTCTTCGAACTTCGCCGGATCGAAATGGGCGGCCTTGGTCTCGACGATATGCACCGCGAGGTCGAGCATGTCCTTGGCGATGTCGATGTCCGGAATGTCCTCGAAATACGGCGCTTCGCTGCGCACTTCGTTCTTGTAATGCAGCGTGGTGACGAGCAGCCCCCTGTCGCGCGGCTCGATCATCACGATGCGCTCGCGCCGGTTCAGCACGACGCGCGCCAGACCGACCACGTCTTCCTTCTTCATCGCCTCGCGGATGACCGCGAACGCCTCCTGCGCGATGCGGTCGTCGGGAACGAGGTAGTACGGCGCATCGAGATAGAGCGCGTCGACCTCGCTGCGCGGCACGAACGCCTCGATATCGATCGTGTGCGTGCTTTCGAGCGCAACTTTGTCGAGTTCTTCGTCCTCGACGAGGACATAGGCGTTGTTCTCGACCTTGTAGCCCTTGACGCGATCGTCTTCGGGCACCTGCTCTCCGGTTTCGGCGTCGACGACGTCGTACCGAACCCGGTGGCCGGATTTCCGACTAAGGATGTTGAAGCGGGTCCGCTGGCTGGTCGAGGTCGCCGGAAACAGCGCAACTGCGCACGAAACCAGGGACAGCTTCAGGTAGCCTTTCCAATTTGCGCGCGGAGCCATGACACCCTACTTTGACCGGCTGACGGCTACTAGGCCATTGAAACAAAACGCATCCTCGGGTGCCAGGTTCCCTCCCGCGGGCGCGCAGGGCGCAACTTGCGCCAGCTTCTAGCTAATTGGCTTGTACTAACATCTAGTGTAAGCCCGTGATTCAGAAATCCGATCCCCGCTGGGAGATGCCCCGTGTCCAAAACTCCGTTGCTCGATCGCGTCAACACGACAGAGGACTTGCGCCGGCTCGAACCCGCCGAGCTGCGCCAACTGGCCGATGAGCTGCGCCAGGAAATGATCGATGCCGTCGCCCAGACGGGCGGCCATCTCGGAGCAGGACTAGGGGTCGTAGAGCTCACGGTCGCCCTGCACTACATCTTCGACACCCCGCGCGACCGCCTGATCTGGGACGTGGGCCACCAGGCCTATCCGCATAAGATCATCACCGGCCGGCGCGACCGTATCCGCACGCTGCGCCAGGGCGGCGGCCTGTCCGGTTTCACCAAGCGTTCGGAAAGCGAATACGACCCGTTCAGGGCGGCGCA
>CAZAMC010000039.1:0-1723 GCA_964486505.1 uncultured Gammaproteobacteria bacterium | reverse complement strand
CTTATTTTAGGGGTTGTACTTTCGGTAGCACGCCATCGGGAAACAAAGCGTCGCCTGAAGGATGAATCGGTATGAGGCGGATTACACGACGGCAATTAGCTAAGCTTGGCTATATTGTTATTACAGTATTGCTTACGGCGGTTATAGTGCAAGCGTTTCCAGAAAAAGATCCAGGGTCGGGTATGACTTCTTCTGATACTTTACCAGTTGTAGAAGTTTTTGATGGTGATACAATCAGTGTTCGGCGCAACGGAGTAATTGAGAAAGTTCGGCTGATAGGCATTGATACACCCGAGACGAAAGACCCGCGTAAGCCAGTTCAGTGTTTTGGGCAAGAGGCCAGCCGTTACACCCATGCGTTATTAGATGGAAGGCGTGTGCGTCTCGAGATAGATCCATCACAGGGTGAGCGTGATCGTTATGATCGGCTACTTGCTTATGTGCGCCGTGATGATGGGCTATTTATAAATCAAGAGCTTGTAATGCAAGGCTATGCCCACGAGTACACCTATCAGAGTAAGCCGTATAAGTATCAGTCTGAGTTTCAGTCGGCTGAAGCTTCGGCTCGCGATCAAGGAAAAGGTTTATGGTCTCCAAATACTTGTAATGGTGATACATCATCTTAGCATTCAACTAGCAGAGGGTGGGCTAACTCAAGTATAATAAATATATGAATAAAGTTTATGATGTACTGATAATTGGCAGTGGTCCGGCAGCTTATACGGCGGCGATTTATACTGCACGCGCAGCTTTAAAGACGATAATATTTGCTGGAGATGTAGCTGGTGGACAGTTGTTGTTGACGAGTGAGGTTGAAAACTTCCCAGGCTTTCGCGATGGAGTCTTAGGGCCTGATTTAATGGAGGAGATGAGAGCTCAGGCTGAGCGATTTGATGTTGAGATGGTAGATGAGTTTATTGATGCAGTTGAGCCAGGTAGCCCACATACTGTACAGGTGCGTAACGGTAAAAAGGTACAGGCTAAAACGATTATTATTGCTACTGGTGCACAGGCTAGATGGTTGGGGCTAGAGAACGAGACACGCTTGATGGCCAAAGGTATATCGGCTTGTGCTACCTGTGATGGATATTTTTTCCAAGGTAAGCATGTGGTTGTTGTGGGGGGTGGCGATACTGCTATGGAGGAAGCGCTAACATTGACGAAGTTTGCCGATAAAGTAACGGTTGTACACCGACGAGGAGAGTTGCGAGCCAGTAAAATTATGCAAGAGCGGGCTAAATCCCATCCTAAAATTGAGTTTATCTGGCATAGTGCAGTTACCGATGTGCTGGGTGAGAATATGGTGTCTGGAGTGGAGATTACCAATTTGCAGACAGATAAGAAGCAGATTATCGATTGTGGCGGACTTTTTGTAGCCATTGGTCATATTCCAGCAACTAATTTTATAAAAGGCATAATTGACCTTGATGATAAAGGTTATGTTGTGGTGCGCGATAATGTTTTCACCAATATTGATGGCATATTTGCGGCTGGTGATGTAGCGGATAAGCGCTATCGACAAGCCATTACGGCGGCTGGTGATGGCTGTCGAGCAGCGCTGGAAGCCGAGCATTTTTTAGGTAATCAGGGTTAGGTATTGGATATGGCGCAGGCAGAAGACATTAAGGTATATAAAGAGCGAATTGCAGCCTTACAGGCTCAAGTTAGAGAATTGCACCAACGGTTGGTGACCGATGAGTTGACGCAGATCTTTAACCGTCGT
>CAZAMC010000038.1:0-1752 GCA_964486505.1 uncultured Gammaproteobacteria bacterium | reverse complement strand
CGACCTGGTGCTGCCGCGCGAGAACGAGAAGACCCTCCAGCCATTGCTCGACTACCTTCAGACCGCCGATTTCCGTTCCGACCTTAACGCGCTGACGGGCTACAACTCCGCCCATAGCGGTGAGCAAATTCCATTGTAGGAGAAAAGAATGAAGTCACGTTTTACGTTCATGTTCAGTTTGATGCTGGCCCTTGCGCTGATGCTTGGCGCCTGCGCCCCGGCCGCCACGCCGACGCCGGTTCCCGCCACCGAGGCGCCGACGGCTCTTCCCACCGAGACGCCTGTTCCCGCGCCGACCACGCCCGCCAACCCGACCCTGATCCTTGCCACCACCACTTCCACGCAGGACTCGGGATTGCTCGACGTGCTGGTCCCGCTCTTCGAAAAACAGACCGGCTTCACGGTCCAGACAGTGGCGGTGGGGTCCGGTCAGGCCATGGAGATGGGGCAGCAGGGCAACGCCGACGTGCTGCTGGTCCATTCTCCGACCGCTGAAAAGCAATTCATGACCGACGGCTGGGGCAAGGACCGCGCCCTCGTCATGCACAACGATTTCATCATCGTGGGCCCTGCGGATGACCCCGCCAAGATCAAAGGCCTGTCAGCCGTGGACGCGTTCAAGGCCATCGCGGCAGCCGAAGCCCCCTTTGTGGCGCGCGCCGATAAATCGGGCACCAGCACCAAGGAACTGGGACTTTGGAAGAAGGCCGAACTCGACCCCGCCACCGGCAAACCTGCCTGGTACATCGAGACCGGCCAGGGCATGGGGCCGTCCCTGACGATCGCCTCCGAAAAGACCAGTTACACCCTCACCGACCGCGCCACCTTCCTCGCCAATAAGGCGAACCTGCAACTGGAGATTCTGGTCGAGGGCGATAACTCGCTTTTGAACGTGTACCATGTCATCACGGTCAACCCCGACAAGTGGCCCAAGGTCAATTACGATGGTGCCACGGCCTTCCTCAAGTTCATGACCGATCCTGCCACGCAGGAGGAGATCGGCAAGTTCGGTGTGGAGAAATTCGGACAGCAACTGTTCATCCCCGACGCCACCAAGACGGACGCAGACCTGGGTCTGTAGCGAAATGAGAAGGACGGACGAAAAGTCCGTCCTTTTTTGTGTTACCCGTACCGTGAAAAAAGGAGTCGGTCACGCCTCCATTGAAATCAGGATGGGAAAAAGTGGGAAGATGGCAATGGCCTGGCAGGGAGGTTATTCCTGGTCTTTTTCCAGTTTTTTGGTGACAGCCAGCAGGAGCAGGGAGACAACGATCAGGACCACCGATAACACGAGCGCCACCCCGACGTTCCTTTCAAAACCGAGATAGATCGCCATGGGCATGGTCTGTGTCACCCCCTCCAGATTCCCGGCGAACAGGATGGTGGCCCCGAATTCCCCGAGGGCGCGTGTCCAGGTCAGGATCGCGCCGCTGGCCAGGGAGCGCCCCGCCAGGGGGACCATCACCTCGTAAAAGACCTGCCATTGATTCGCGCCCTCCACCTGGGCCGCTTCTTCGAACTGTTCTTCGATCTGGGAAAAACCGATTCGCGCGGAGCGAACGAACAGGGGCGCCGCCACAAAGATCTGGGCCATGACCACTGCCGCCGTGGTGAACGGGAGGCTGATCCCCAACGCGCTCAAGACCGGCCCGAACGCACCCCGGCGGCCGAACGCGATCAGCAAAGCCAGCCCGGCGACGGAGGGAGGTAATACGATGGGCAGGTCGAGGACGATTTCAAGCCATGATTTGT
>CAZAMC010000037.1:0-1789 GCA_964486505.1 uncultured Gammaproteobacteria bacterium | reverse complement strand
GGGCCACGGCGGCCGGGCGCCTCGCCGAGATCGTCGTGCTGGACCAGTTTTCGCGCAATGTGTACCGCGACACGCCACGGGCCTTCGCCCAGGACGCCCTGGCGCTGGTGCTCGCGCAGGAGGCCGTGGCCGGCGGCGCGCTCGGCGCCCTCAACCCGGTGCAGCGCAGCTTCCTGCTGCTGCCGTACATGCACAGCGAATCCCGGGCCATCCACGTCGTGGCCGAGGCGCTCTACCGGGCGCACGCACCCGCGGAGAACCTCGACTTCGAGCTGCGACACAAGGCGATCGTCGACCGATTCGGCCGGTATCCGCACAGAAATGCGCTTCTCGGGCGCACCTCCACGCCGGAGGAGGTAGAGTTCCTCACGCAACCCGGGTCGCGGTTCTAGGCGAACGACCGCCTGCACCGGTCCGCGAGGGCGACGCAGGAGGCGTCCGCTGCCCATGTCCACAAGACCACCGTCGCCGAAGAACGACTACGAGCGCACGATCCTGCGTAACGTCGAGACGTTCGGCTGGCACTGCACCAGCGTCACCCGGGACGACCCCGGCGACGATCCGCCGTTCACCTATTCTGTGGGCCTGTTCGCGACCTACGGCGCGCCCGAGATGATCGTGTTCGGCCTGGGGCAGGACGTCGCTCACTCGCTGCTCAGCATCTACGCCCGGCGGCTGAAGGAACGCAATCCCATCGCGCTCGACGTCCCCAGCACCGAGATCGTCGATGGCTACGCGTGCGTCTTCGTGCCGGTGGCCCGGTCGCGCTACGTCGACTACGCGTTCTCGGCGCTCTGGTTCTACGGCGAGGTCGAGTTCCCGCTGTACCAGCTGGTCTGGCCCGACCCGAGCGGCCGCTTCCCCTGGCATCCCGAGGCAGGCCGGCGTTTCCGCAGCGAACAACCGGTGCTCGGCACGCACGGCGGGTCCTGATGCCGGGGTGCCGGGGAGGTATCCGATGACGACCGACGACGCGACCTTTCGTACCGCCCGCGTGGTGCCCGTGGCTCCCGAGGCGGTCTATCGCGCGTTCGCGCAGCCGGACCTGCTGGCCCGGTGGTGGGGTCCGGCCGGCTTCACGAACACCTTCGAGGTCTTCGAGTTCCGGGTCGGCGGACGCTGGACGTTCGTCATGCACGGTCCCGACGGCCAGGACCACCCGAACCGCAACGTCTTCCTCGACCTGCAGCCCGCGCGTCGCGTCGTGATCCGGCATGACTGCCTGCCGTACTTCACGCTCGCGGTCGACCTCGAACCGGTGGACGGCGGGACGAGGGTGAGTTGGGCGCAGGCCTTCGACGATGCGCGGACGGCCGTGGCCGTGCGGCCCGTCGTCGAGCCGGCCAACGAGCAGAACCTCGATCGCCTGACGCGGGTGCTGGCCCGCGCGGGCGTCGCCTGACCGGCCGTGGGCACACGTCGCAAGTCGTCGGGGACGCCGGGAGCGGTCTCGGTCGACGCGTTCCTGCGGGATCTCGAGCATCCGCACAAGCAGGGCATCGAGTCGCTGCGCCGGGCGATCCTCGCGCTGGACCCTGCGATTACCGAGGAGATCAAGTGGAACGCTCCCAGCTTCCGGCTCGCCGACCACTTCGCGACCTTCAAGCTGCATCCGCCGAAAGCGATCCAGCTCGTGTTGCACGTCGGCGCGAAGCCACTGCGGCCCGTGCGCCGCTTCGAACTCGACCTGCCGCCGGAGCTCCTGAAGTGGCCGGCTCCCGACCGCTGCCTGATCACGCTGGCCGACAGCTGCATGGCCGAGAAGATGCGGGACAAGATCGTGGCGGGG
>CAZAMC010000036.1:0-1792 GCA_964486505.1 uncultured Gammaproteobacteria bacterium | reverse complement strand
ATACAAGCTGAACCTGCTGTCGCCGGCCGTCGGCGAGCGCCTGATCTGCCGTGCGCGCGTCATCAAGCCGGGACGGCAGGTCGCCGTCGTTGCCGCGGACGTGTTCTGCGTCGCCGGCGGCGTCGAGAAGCACACCGCAACGGCACTGGCCGCGATCGCGATGCTCGACGGGAAGACGACCCCGGGAATCGCAAGCCCGGCCGCTTGAGGCGGCCGGGCCTGCCTTAGCAGCAGGAAACTTACTTCTCGGCCTTCTCGGCGGGGGCGGCAGCGGGTTCCTCCTCGTGCTGCGCCTCGGGGTCGAAGAATTCGCCGGCGGCGGCGATCGCCTCGGCAGCTGCGTCCTGATCTTCCTGGCGGGTCGAGATGTCCTCGCCGCGCTTGATGCGCTCGGCTTCCTCGGCGCTGCGCGCGACGAACACCGTGATCGAGGTCTCGACCTCGGGGTGAACGGCAATCGTCACCTTCTTATGGCCGATCACCTTGATCGGGGAACACAGCCAGACCTGCGGGCGGGAAACCGTGATGCCGTCGGCGGCGAGGCTATCCACGATGTCGCGCACCGAGACCGAGCCGAACAGCTGGCCGGATTCGGCGGCCTGGCGGATGATGACGATCTCCTTGCCGTTGATCTTCTCGGCGACCTTGCTCGCTTCGCCCTTGGCCTTGATGTTGTTGGCCTCGAGCTCGGCCTTCATGCCGTCATACCTGGCGCGGTTCTCCGCGGTGGCGCGCAGCGCCTTGCCGCGCTTGAGCAGGAAATTGCGGGCAAAGCCGTCGCGCACTTTGACGACTTCTCCCATCTGGCCGAGCTTGGCCACGCGTTCCAGCAGAATGACTTCCATTTTCGTTCTCCTTTGGATGATCGGTAAGAAAGGATCGGTGAAACTCTAAGCCGCGGGCAGAGGCGGCGGCCGCGTGCGCATGAAGCGCTCGCGGAATCCGAAGATGGCATCGGCGAGGCCGAGCACGGTCATCGCCAGCACCGGCCAGAACAGCACGATCATGACGGCGTAGCTGAGGACCAGCCAGATCGTGCGGTTGCTCAGGGCCAGTGTCAGGGTATGCAGCACCGCAAGGCCGGTGAGGGCGTAGGCGGTCAGCAGCGCACCGGCGACGGTCTTGGCGAACACGGCGAGCAATCCGCCGGTGAAGCAAAACGCGATCGCCACGCACAGCGCGACCAGCGTCATCGGCGGCAGCGCCGTGGCCTTCAGGTCGGGCCAGGGACGGTTCAGCCGGCCCGATGTCACGGCGATCTTGCCGGCGAGCCACAGATTGATCGTCAGGATGATGATCGGTCCGGTGGGAATGCCGGCAGGCGCAATTGCGGTCATGGCATCGATGACGCCCTCGTCGATCGCGACGCCGCGCAACGCGAACAGGCGGGCCATCCGGGCAAAGGCCCGCTTCATCGCCGCCGCGATGGCTTCGGAATCGGTGCCGATGGTCAACAACGTCACGAATCCGAGCAGGGCGGCGATGGCGGCGATCCACAGCAGCAGCCGTCCGGTCGGGTACCATTCCATGGTGTTGGCCGGCGGCGTTGCGCCATTGCCCTCCGATGCGGCGTTCGGCGCCGGCCGTCCCAGCAGGGCGAGATGGCCGAGCCACCAGGCCGGCACCGCGGTGGTGGTGGCATAGGCGATGGAGAACGGCATGCCGAACAGCAATCCGAACAGGGTCGCGGCAGCGACGCCGCCAATGGCAGCGGTCAGCGGACCCCATCCGATCGCGGCCACCATCAGCGGCAGCGGCGCCAGATTGAACAGGACGAGCGAGATCAGCGCGC
>CAZAMC010000035.1:0-1831 GCA_964486505.1 uncultured Gammaproteobacteria bacterium | reverse complement strand
TCGGCCGGCTTGAAGGGCGGTCCCTTGAGCGGTACCAGCTTCCCCTTCAGCCGGAGCAGGGGCGGCCGCATCGGCTTCAGGTGCAGGTCGGACGCCTCCTGCTGGACCATGAAGCGCAGGAGGTCGTCGAGCTTGAACGCGGCCCGGGCCGTCTCCGTCGCGGGGCTCTCGACCGTGCTCACATCCGCTCCGTTCCCGCCGGGGGGCGGGGCTCAGGGGTTCTCGGGAAATCTAGGGTTCCGGGGGGCGGCGGGCCAACCCGGGTGCCCACGAACCCACGGTGGCCGCCAGACTGTTGGTGGTCCCCAGGGGAAGCCGCGTCCGGCGGGGCTTCCCGGCGATTCTCGGTGCACGGCCGGAGGCTCGATCCGGCCGCTCGTCGCCTCGCCGGGCGTGGCCGCCGCTCCGGGAGGGCCGGCCGGGGTGCCAGCAACACTCTCGTGGCCACCGTGCGTAGAATCCGGCCATGCGGGCCCTCGACCCCGTCCTCCGCCAGCTCACCCTGGCCAACCAGTTGACCCTGCTCCGGCTGGCGGCGATCCCGGCGTTCGCGCTGCTCATGCTGGAAGGGGAGACCGGCTGGGCGCTGGTGGTCTACCTGGGGGCGGCGATCACCGACCGGCTGGACGGGATCGCGGCCCGCCGGCTGGGGCAGTTCACCCCCCTGGGAGCGTTTCTCGACCCGGCCGCCGACAAGCTGATGATGCTCGTCACCTACGTCCTGCTGGCGCTCCCGGACCACCCGCGGACCTTCCCGCAGTTCGCGCTGGAGCCACAGCCTCGCCACCGACCAATCGCGCGATGCCTGGCGCCGCGACATGCCGAGCACGTCCGCGGCCTCCTCCTCGGTCAGGCCGGCGAAGAAGCGAAGTTCGACCAACCGCGCCATCCCCGGGTCCCGGGCGGAGAGTTTCTCGAGCGCGCGGTGCAGGTCGAGCACATCGGCCGAAACGTCGTCCCCCGCCAGGCCGGTGTCCAGCGTGACGCGCTCCCGGTCCCCGCCGCGCTTGTCCGCGTTACGCCGCCGGGCATGATCGACCAGCACCTGGCGCATCGCGCGCGCGGCCGTGCCGAAGAAGTGGGCGCGGCTTTCCCAGCCGATGCTGTCGGTGTCGACGAGACGAATGTAGGCTTCGTGGACCAGGGCGGTGGGCTGAAGCGTGTGGCCGGCGCGCTCGCCGCGCAACTGCCCCTGCGCGAGGCGGCGCAGTTCATCGTAGACGGCGGCGAGGAGTTCCTCCGCCTGCTTCGGATCGGACCGATCGAGCTGGCGAAGGATCCGGGTGACCGGGTGTTTCGGATCTCCCATGGCTGCGGCCAGTTCCTCCGGGAGTTCGGGTCGGCTCCCAGTATACAACATCCACGCCGCCGGGCATATCCGGTTGTAATACAATGGGTTGCGGAATCATGGCGCGTTTCGACACGGTTCTGCGCATGAGGGGGTGAGAGAGGCGGACCACCGCCCCATGCGTTCCCGAACAGGAGGAAGTCATGAAGAGCCGCTATGCGAATTTCGTCCCCGCACTCTGCCTGACGGCCGTGGTCGTGCTGGCGTCGTGCTCGAACCCGACCGGCCCCACGCCGGAAACCCCCGAGCCCCCGGAGCCGAAGGTGGAAACGCCGGAATCGTACCCGCCGATCCCGCGCCCGTCGTCCCCCAATGAGATCATCCCGGACGAGTCCGAGGTGTATACCGAGATCGTCCCCATCGAGGGTCGCAACGTTGACTTCGCGCCGCTCTGGACGGCCGGGGTGTTCACGTGGGACACCGACATCCAGCCCCAGTACGACAAGTACATCGGCGGTTGGACCGGCGACGCCCCCGGGCACG
>CAZAMC010000034.1:0-1852 GCA_964486505.1 uncultured Gammaproteobacteria bacterium | reverse complement strand
GGGAATCAGTGATTCGATCTGCTTCAAGCCTTCCGGGTCGATCGCTCCGCCAAATTCATTGCGGACTTTAAAACCATTGTCGACGGGGGGATTGTGTGATGCGGTGATGTTGATCGCACCGGCGGCTTTTTTGTCCACCACGGCGAACGCAATTACGGGAGTGGGGGTCGCGGTTTCTGTGAGGTAGGCATTGATCTGGTTGCCGGCCAGCACTTCGACCACTGCCCTGGCAAAATACTCAGATAGAAAACGCTTGTCATATCCAACGACAATCCAGGAACCATCTTTGCCGTGTTATATCAGGTAATCTGCGAAACCCTGCGTACACCTGCGGACATTCGCGAATGTATAATCTTCGGCGATGGAACCGCGCCAGCCATCTGTCCCAAAAATGATCGATTGTGTCATTTCGGTCTCCTGATTTCAACAAATATGGTTGATTATATCAGCGTTTGCATGTGCTTATCCTCAACCCGAATTGAATCACAATTAATCTTACTTTAGAAAATAACGTTGACTCAAAAAGAATGTTACTCTTGTGCGGATTTCAGGTCCGCAGAGGGAGAATATGATGAGTCAACGCAGTAAACGCGAGATGATCGAAGCAATACGTCCGCGGTATTTGAAAGCCAATAAAGTTGGGAAAGAGCAAATTCTGGATGAATTTGTTGCCACGACCGGTTATCACCGAAAGTACGCCATTCATGTGCTGAAACATGGTCCCAAACCCAAAGGGTTGAAGAAACCAGGTCGCCGGAAGAAATACCAGGGCGAAGTGGTAAATGTTTTGGAAAAAGTTTGGGAAATCTATGGTCGAATCTGTTCAAAAAGATTACACCCCTTTCTATCAGAAGGAGTCGCTATTCTTGAAAGATGCCAAGAACTTAGTCTGCCTCCAGAGACAAAACAACTGCTTTTGAGCATGAGTCCCGCCACGATAGATCGGTGTTTACGAAAAGCACGATTTACCCATTCCCAACACGGTCTCTCAACTACCAAACCAGGATATTTGCTCAAAAAAACCATTCCCGTTCGCACCTTTACTCCTTGGGAGGATGAAAAACCAGGTTTTCTAGAAATAGATCTAGTAGCTCATTGCGGCCAAACCACCGAAGGAATCTATTTGAATACCCTAACAGCCACTGATTTGGCCACTGGATGGACAGAATGTCTCGCATTACCCAATAAAACCCAAATCGCCGTTTCTCAAGCCATTGGTGAGTTACGAAAGAATTTACCTTTTCCTCTGCTAGGTCTTGATTCAGATAACGGCAGTGAATTTATCAATGGTACTCTTTATTCTTATTGCGTTGCCGAGCACATCACTTTCACTCGTTCTCGTCCCTACCAGAAGAACGATCAGGCTCATGTGGAACAGAAGAACTGGTCTGTTGTTCGCCACACTGTTGGTTATGATCGCCTGGAAAGTCCAGAAGAGCTGCCTTTGTTAGAATCTATCTATTCTGATCTTCGCTTGTATATTAACTTCTTCCAGCCTGTTCTCAAACTGATTTCTAAACAACGAGTTGACGACAAAGTCATCCACGCGTATGATCTAGCTACTACTCCTTTTCGCAGGGTCTTGGCGCTGGATTCGATTCCTGTTCAGATCAAAGCTCGTTTGACCGACCAGTACTTCCACTTGAATCCTGTTACCTTGAGAACCAGTATTGATTCGAAAGTCGCTCTTTTATGGAAAATCGTTCGGTAACATTTTTATTTGAGGCAACGTTATCCCTAAAGTAATATTTTGTTTTGAGGCATTACGCTCTGGGAGGCAGCAGATTGATATTGCGTTTGTCAATTGACAGGCAAATACACGCTGTGGAAGCTGCCAATCAAATCCCTGACC
>CAZAMC010000033.1:0-1893 GCA_964486505.1 uncultured Gammaproteobacteria bacterium | reverse complement strand
CTAGACTATGGGAGTCGGGCGATGTCTCGGAAATACGATTCGGTTGCTTCAAAAAATAGCGTGTTTTGAGAAAGAAAACGACTTATCAATACCCCGAACCGTTCGCGCCGGGTTGTTTCTGGCAGGCGATAAATCGTTTTCATGTATCCTTCCCACTCGACGTGCAGGAGTTTAATCCCCCGCTCTTGGCACCATTGCTTTTTGTACGCATCTCTCCTCTTAACTTCTTCGTAATTTCCATAGAGATCAGAGTAGTGGGTGGGGCCTTGTACCTCGATGGCAAATTTCAGGTCTGGAATCTGCAAATCTAGCTCAAGAAATGATCCATTGGGGTGTTGAATCGGTCGCTCGCCGTGTCTGACCTTATGATTGGGAAACAGGATTTTCAGGTCTTGACTGATAAAGTATTCCGCCGACGAGCGGCTGGGCGCTTTATGCTTTCCAGCCAACACATCGGGTGTTACCCGTTCGATATATTCAGACAGGATGCTGATGGCTTTTTCAGAGCCGATTCTACTGAGTCCAAAAGTGGGCCAGTCATTCTGATGCCACATACCCAGTTTCTTTATGTGATCGTCAGTGACTGAAAAGTATTTGGCCAACCGAAGCTCGATGTTTAACTCGCTGGGCACGATGGTAAAATTAACCAGCCATACATCGGGTTCTTCCTTCAACGCTACGTACCAACAGGTGTTTTTTACTCCAGGCCGTTTGTATTGTACTCGGGGAATAAATACAGCAGGTAATGCTTCCAACAGTTTCTCGGCTTTTTGCGCGTACTCGCTTAACGATGGGTCGTTGATGAAAGTGCGTAAAGCTCGCCCTGGAAATTCACCGGGATAGAGTGCCGTGGCCATGTGGAGTTACCTATCGCCTGCCTTCAGAAGCGCACCGATCTAGATGCATTTTGTCGAAGACCAATCCAAAAGCCGTTCCAACGCAGCTTTTGTCACTACGCCTCCATCGAGAAATACGTTGGGAATGCCACCGCCGTAAAAGCGAACATTACCATCGCCGAATATATCACATGCCGCTTTCACGACATCTGGTAGAGAGCTTCTAGTTTTTAATTCATTCGGTCCGTACCAATCAGGATTCTCATTACACTTATCGACAACCGTACAGCGCACAGAGTCATCTTTCTTGCCTATTTTGCGTTGGCGTCGGGCAGAGAAAAAAGCTCGGTAAATCACATCATCCAGCGGCAATGAATATCCCATAAAAATGATGTGATCTGCCTTCATCGTGGCAGCCCGCAGGTCGCGTTGGATTTCTTCGATGAAAGAAGGGGGCTGAGATTTGAACGAACTTTGCATCACCGTCTGCGTATGGTGGGCATAGGTCAACGTCCCACAATGGAGGCAAGTTCTGGCGTCAACCTCGCCTTTTCTTCGCTTTTCGCGCTCGTCGCCGATGATCCAGTCTGGGAAAGTTCCTTGATCGAAGGCATGCAAAGGTGGCGGCGGAAACAATCTGGGGTCGTCAAGCTTCCATTCATCCCCGTGGAAGGCGGAAAGCTTGCCGCAATCAGGACATTCCCGCCAGCACAGGCAACCGTGTGGAAACAAAAATTTAGTCAACCTGACTCTGGCATCACTCACGGACCGTTCGTTGAGCCGCTGGGCAACGGCTTCATTCATGGGATACCAAGGCCAATTGGCTTCTCCCCTGCCTATACGCCGAGCGGGAATCAGATGACCAAAATCATGAAAAAGGTGAAGCGGCGTAGCGGGCGATCCAATATGTGGAACGCTAGGATTTTTATTCAGCTCGCGGTTGGCGAAAAACTGTATCCATAGAGCAATAGGATCGTAATTCAGACTTACGAAGCAAACATCATCTTGATAAAATTCAGGCTTATCAAGGTCAAGGTGGCCTTTATTGGCAAGGTCT
>CAZAMC010000032.1:0-1919 GCA_964486505.1 uncultured Gammaproteobacteria bacterium | reverse complement strand
GGCCGGCGCCGCCGTCGACGGTCCCGACAACGCCGACTGCCTGGTCAGCTCGACCCCCGGCGAGGCGGAGACGGTGCCCGAGGGGGAGGCCGCGACGACCACGGATTCTACGGCGACGGACCCGACGAGCACGACGACCGAGGCGACGACCGCCGAGGGCTGACGTCGGATCGCTCCGAGCGGACGGGAGCTGATGGGCCGGGGAGAGGGAAGGTCGGAGCTCTTCGCGCGCGCATCGATCTCTCTGAACGGCGGGGTATTCTCAGCAGCCCCTCGCCCCCGAGCGTCCCGAACCGTGGTGATGGGATGGGGAGCCTCGCGCGCCGGTGGTGCGCAGTCAGCGATGTATCCGCGATCGTCCAACCCAAGCAGTTGCTGGAGTCCTGCACCAGTCCCGGGTAGGGGGTAGTCGATGCCGGAGCCGATCAAGAGCAGTCAGCGGTACATGCCGGGCCTGGATGGGCTGCGGGCGATCGCGGTGCTCGGCGTCATCGTCTACCACCTGGGCTTCGGATGGGCTCCCGGAGGACTGCTCGGGGTCGGAGTGTTCTTCACGCTGAGCGGTTACCTGATCACCGACATCCTGCTGAACCAGGTCAACCACGGTGGCGTCAAGCTCGGCCGGTTCTGGATGGCTCGCGCGCGGCGACTGCTCCCCGCCCTGTTCCTGATGCTCGTCGTCGTCCTCGCCTGGGTGACGATCCTCGGCCCTCATCAGCCTCTCGACTTCCGCGGTGCGGTGATATCGGCGGTCGCGTACATCAACAATTGGTGGTTGATCTTTCACGACATCTCGTACTTCGCACAGTACGCAAGACCGGAACCGCTCAACCATCTCTGGTCACTGTCGGTCGAGGAACAGTTCTATTTCGTCTGGCCGTTCCTGGTGATGCTCGGCGTCAAGGTCGTTCACGAGTTGCCCGGCTCGCACGGACTGCGTCCACGCCTCGGCGCCGTGATCATGGGACTTGCGCTGTTCTCCGGCATTCTGATGCTGGTTCTCTACTCACCGGGAGTCGACCCGTCGCGGGTCTACTACGGCACCGATACACGTGCGCTCGAACTCCTCGTCGGAGCCGCACTGGCAACCGTCTGGCCGAGCCGGAAGCTCAAGAAAGCAATTGCGCCCGGGGCGCGACAGGTCATAGACGCGGCGGGAGTGGTCGGTCTGCTCGTGATCATCTTGATGTTCTGGAAATCACAGGAGTACTCGCCGTTCCTGTACCGCGGCGGCTTCCTCGTGCTCTCGCTGGCGACCGCAGCCGCCGTCGCAGCGATGGCTCACCCCGCCACCCGACTCGGGCCGATCGTGGGCTGTCGACCGATGCTCTGGATCGGTCAGCGCTCCTACGGGATCTACCTCTGGCACTTTCCGATCATCATCTTGACCTCCCCTGAGGGTGTGCAGCAGGGAGTGGACCTTCCCCGTGCGTTCCTCCAGGTGGCGGCGACGTTCGGGATCGCGGCGCTGTCCTGGCGATTCGTCGAGGATCCGATCCGCCATGGGGCCCTCTCACGTTGGTGGTCGCAGGTCCGTGATCCGCGATGGCGTGGATCGCTCGATCGCCCGGCGCGGATCGGTTTCGCGGTCGGGGCCCTCGTCGCGGCGGCGGCGCTGGCCGGCATGGCGGGGTTCAACGCCGGCCCACCCAGGGACACGGGGGCGCCCGGTGACATCACGGTCGCCACCACGAGCACCTCGGGTGACCCGACCGGCGCGGAGAGTGCGAGCGATCCCTCCACGACCTCATGCGACTCCGTCGTCCACATCGGTGACTCCACGTCGGTTGGCATGGTCTCGGCCGAGTACCTGCCGAGCGAGGACGATCGGATCGCCGTCCAGTATGGCCGTGTCGGCGCCACGACCCAACATCTCGAAGTGGCGGTGGCGCGGTCGATCTACGAGACGAGCGACGGCG
>CAZAMC010000031.1:0-1927 GCA_964486505.1 uncultured Gammaproteobacteria bacterium | reverse complement strand
AAATAATTAGAATTTAAGTATAATGCAAGCGTTGCCAGTGAAGGCTAGCGGAGATTGCCTCTCTGTGGCGCTGGAACTTAGGTGTGGAGGATGTTACTCTGTCATCTGCCTGCTATGAGTGGGCGCAACACGACCCGAAAGGGGAAGCTATGGGTGAGTTTACCTGAAATCACCCTGTGTGGCTGAATAGCCGAAAAACATTTGCAACCTATGCCCGAGACCTGCGTCTCGTCTGTCTCGCTTACGGTTGCGAATAATCACATCCCAAAAGCCTGCTCGGCAAAACGAGGGTGCTTGCTCTAAAAGCCAGAGTCCGATGACGCAATGATTCGGAGTATGGCGAGGGGCAACAGTTCAAAGTCAAAATGAGCATCGGGGCGACCCCGCAGTACGTGGGGTCGCCCCAAAACATCTACCATAAGTGAATTTAAGTAAGACCCAATATGGGTCTTTTTCTGTATATATTTACAAAAAAATAAAGTAATTTTTAGGATAAAAAGCTAAAAAATGTACAAAATACATAAAAAATGACAAATAGTATTGACAAAAAATATATCTTCTGCTAAACTCGGCTTTAGTTATGAATTACGCCAGTATTTTGTAGTAGAACCTTTACTTTATGCCTGGTGCTCATAGTTTTGGATCGTTTCTATTCTATATTTACGGTTCAGGCCTATGAGCACCACCACCAACAACAACAACCTCGGCTTCGACGATCTCTTCAGCGATGATGTGGTCGAGCAGATGCTCGGCATGATCCTCGCAGTTGAGAACCTCGATGCTGAGAGCATCGAGACGATCATCAAGCGCCACTTGATAGCGGTTGCCGCGATGCTCTACGGTGATCTCGAAGCGATCGACATGCCCGAGGATCACCGTGGCTTGACCATGCTGATCCTGGGCTACAAGGTCGGCTTTCGAGCCGGCCACCTCGACGGCCACCTGTGTGTGGCAGACGAGGAGTCGACCGACTCGAGGTTCACTCCGCCGGGCTACTTGTAGCCCGGGCAAATTCCATTCCGACGACACCTTGAAAGGAGGTGAAATGGCAGGAGGTTACACCCGTCGCTGTGCTCCGCGACCCCCGGCCGCCGGTCGGACTGCGGAGCTCGATCGGAGTGACTGGCTGGTCGAGGTGATCTCGACCGGGGAGGTGTTGATCGTCACGGATCGCACCTACCTCGAGCTCTGTGAGGAGCTTGATCGGGCCTACCCGGGCGATTGGGATCTGTGGGATCGCGAGTAGCGGTTCTGCGGGGCGCGTGGTAGCGCCTGGCAACAGAAGCTTATCGGAGAGAAAAAGAATCCGAAAAGCATAGCCCGAGTATGGCACTCGTAAAAGGCCCGTAATTCCAAGGGGAAGTTCCTTGGGGCTGGAGAGAACCGGCCGTCACCAAACTCTGACAAGAAAGTCATAAAAATCGAGCCAGTGAGATGTGGCTCTGTAAGCGCTTGGCGCAGCTCACACCCCACCAAGGGGCAGTACAACTGCTCTTTAGTGGGAGCAGTCCTGGAGTGTGTACTCCAGCTGATGAGTCCAAAAGGACGAAACTGCTTTGAACAACCTGACAATCCCACGCTGGCTGTTATGCCACACGAGCGTATGTGCGTATTGTCTCGATTTCTTCAAACCAACACGCATCAGTTTTTAGTTCTTTAAAACCTGGGAGTTTATACTTCCAGCGCGGTGCCAAAAACTATGGCCTCGCACCGGGAGTATAAAGCTTCCAAATTACAAGGGCATGCGAAAACCTGCCTCTCCTTCAGGTGAGTACGTGTCCTGCTAGGTGGAGACGTCTCCACCTAGTAAATTCGCTAACCGTTGACCAGCGATAGTAACGCTGGGGCCTTTTGAAGCGAGAGTTACGCACCAGCGTCCTCGAGTGAGATTGGCTGAGCCCTGTTCTGGGCTTGCTGGGAAATAAAA
>CAZAMC010000030.1:0-2001 GCA_964486505.1 uncultured Gammaproteobacteria bacterium | reverse complement strand
CGTTGACGTAGCGGTTGAGCTCGCCGGCGTCGTCGAAGAGCTGGCCGCTGACGCCAGGATGCTGCTCGGCGAGACCGCGCAGCACGGCGCCCACGTCGCCGCCCTCGACCGCGACCATCGACTCGCCGCCGGTCTGCGCGCGCAGGACTGGTGGGATCTTCACGTTCGGCATCGGCGGCAGCCTAGAGGACCGCTGTCAGGCCTGGCAGAAGAGCTCGTAGTCGGGGAACTTCCCCAGCTCCTCGTCGGCGATCTCGGGAGCGTCCGGCCCGCAGATCGGGCAGTTCGGGTCACGCTTCACCTTCAGCTCGGTGAACTCGGTGCCGAGCGCCTCGAACAGGAGCAGGCGGCCGACCAGCGGCCGGCCGGCGCCGGTGACGAGCTTGATCACCTCGAGCGCCTGCAGCAGCCCCATGATGCCCGGGAGGACGCCGAGGACGCCGGCCGCGCCGCAGCTCGGCGCCAGCTCCGGGGGCGGCGGCGTCGGGTAGAGGCAGCGGTAGCAGGGGCCCTCGTGCGGGACGAAGGTCGAGATCTGCCCGTCGAAGGAGAGGATCGACGCCGAGACGACCGGCTTGCCGAGCCGCACCGAGGCGTCGTTGAGCAGGTACCGGGTCGGGAAGTTGTCGGCTCCGTCGACGATCACGTCGTAGCCGGAGAGCAGCTCGATCACGTTCTCCGGGCCGAGGCGGACCCGGTGCTCGACGACCTCGACGTCGGGGTTCAGCGACTCGATCGCCTGGCGGGCGGACTCGGTCTTCGGCATTCCGATCCGCTCGGTGTTGTGGATCACCTGGCGCTGCAGGTTCGAGGCGTCGACGACGTCGTCGTCGATCAGGCCGAGGGTGCCGACGCCGGCGGCCGCGAGGTAGAGCGCGGTCGGCGAGCCGAGCCCGCCGGTGCCGAGCAGCAGCACCTTCGCGTCGAGCAGCTTCAGCTGACCCTCGAGCCCGATCTCGGGAACGAGGATGTGGCGCGAGTAGCGCTCCTTCTGCTCCTGGGTCAGCGACCGGGGCGTGACCACGGGCAGGCCGCGGTCGCGCCAGAGCGTGATCCCGCCGGCCATCGAGCTGACGTCCTCGTAGCCGAGCTCCTCGCCGAGCATCTTCGCCGCCAGCGCCGAGCGGATGCCCGACGCGCAGTAGAGGATGACCCGCTTCGAGCGATCGGGCACGTACTGCTCGATCCGGGACTCGAGGTAGCTGCGCGGGACGTGGATCGCGCCCTCGATGTGGCGCTCCTCGAACTCGTGCTGCTCGCGGACGTCGATCAGGGTGACGTCGCCGGCGTCGAGCTCGGCCGCCGCCTCCGTCGGCTGGACCTCCTCGATCTCGGCCTTGGCCTGAGCGATCAGGTCGGCGCCGCTGGCACGGTTCTTCGTCTCGGTCTCCGGAGTCATTACTTCAGAAAGTATAGCGACGTGGAACGGCGCTGTCGATCAGCCGAGGGAGGGGCGCAGCTGCCGCAGGCGCCGGACCCGCGCCTCGATCGGAGGATGGGTGCTGAACAGGTTCGCCATCGCCTTTGCCTTGCCGCCGGCGAGCGGCTTGACGATGTACAGGCACTCGGTCGACTCGTTGACCTTCATCGGGATCGCCTTGCTCCCCTCCTCGAGGCGGAGCAACGCCGAGGCGAGGCTCTCGGGGTTGCCGCAGATCTGCGCCCCGGTCGCATCGGCCGAGTACTCGCGCTGGCGGGAGATCGAGAGCTGGATGATCGATGCCGCGATCGGCGCGAGCAGGACCAGCGCCAGCGAGGCGATCAGGCCGAGCGGGCTGTCGTCGTCGCCGCCGAACCAGAGCAGCATGTAACCGAGGTAGGTGATGGCACCGCCGATCGCGGCGGCGACGGCCTGGATCAGGGTGTCGCGGTTGCGGATGTGGGCGAGCTCGTGCGCGAGGACGCCGCGCAACTCGTCCGGCGAGAGCAGCTTGGTGATCCCCGCGGTGACGGCGACGGCGGCCTTGTCGGGGCTGCGACCCGTCGCGAACGCGTTCGGCG
>CAZAMC010000029.1:0-2089 GCA_964486505.1 uncultured Gammaproteobacteria bacterium | reverse complement strand
ATCAGGTTAAGAAATGAAGTCTCTTGGTACAATTAATATTGTATTAAAATTAAATTAAAATTCCTTTGAAATGAAAATTTCCCGCCCTCTTTTTACAGGAATTTTTTTTTCCCGCGTTTAAAGCCGGCTCAACATGGTTTTTCATGGCCGTAAATGTGATAAAAATAGATCCCTGCATGTCTTTCAGCTAAAATGGTTATTTTTGATAGTAATAAAGTAAAATAAGTGTTTTCAGAGAACAGTGCCACTATCCCGTTACCTCATCCACCTTACGCCAGAAAATAAAAAATGAACAGATTCAGCCTGGGCGCATTTATTGCTTTGCTGATCTTCTCCTGTAAAGAAAGGGAAGAACGGAAAATGGAGCTTTTTACTCTTATGCCAAATGAAAGGACAAACGTTGAATTTAATAACCAGCTCACCGAAACAGAGCAATTCAACATGATCCAGTACCTGTATTTCAATAACGGGGCAGGAGTCGCTGCAGGCGACATTAACAACGACGGACTTGCCGACCTGTACTTCACATCAAGCCAGAATGAAAACCAGCTGTTCCTTAACAAGGGCAATCTCAGGTTCGAGGACATCACCGAAAAAGCAGGAGTTGCAGGAACCGGCGACTGGAAGACAGGAGTGACAATGGCCGATGTCAATGGAGACGGCTTCCTCGATATTTATGTCTGCCAGCTCGGAAACTACAAGATAATCAAGGGCAAGAACCAGTTATTCATTAACCAGGGCGATCTCACGTTTAAAGATGAAGCAAGAGAGTATGGCCTCGATTTCAGTGGTTTTTCAACACAGGCTGCATTCTTTGACTACGACCTGGATGGCGACCTCGACATGTACCTGCTGAACCATTCCGTACACTCGGAACGCAGCTACGGAGCCGCCGACCTTCGCTTCGACCATGACTCGCTTGCCGGCGACAGGCTTTATCAGAACATCGAAGCCGGCGGCAAAAGAGTATTCAGGGATGTGACAACAGATGCCGGCATCTACAACAGCCAGATTGGCTTCGGCCTGGGTGTAAGCATAAGCGACATCAACAACGATGGTTTCCCGGATATCTATATTTCAAATGACTTTCATGAAAATGATTACCTCTACATCAACAATGGCAACGGAACCTTCACTGAGCGTCTTGAGGAACAGATACAGCAAACCAGCAGGTCCTCAATGGGAAATGACGCCGGCGATATAAACAACGATGGCCTGATGGATATAGTGGTTCTTGATATGATCCCGGAAGAGGAAAAAATCAGGAAAATGTCGGGTGGGGAAGACGATTATGAGCTGTACATGCTAAAGAGGGAACATGGATACAATCACCAGTATGTGAGAAATACTCTTCAGCTGAACCTGGGAGGAGGAATGTTCAGCGAGATCGGGCGCCTGGCCGGGATTTATGCAACCGACTGGAGCTGGTCACCACTTCTGTGTGATGTGGACAATGACGGATGGAAGGATATTTTTATAACAAACGGTATATTCAGAAGGGCAAACGACCTCGAATATGTGAGGTTCTTAACAAAGAATGATTTCTTTACCCTTGAAGGAAATAAAAATGTGCCTGACAAAACCCTGTATGAAAAAATGCCTCTTTATCCCTATGTCAATTACATCTACAGGAACAACGGCGATCTCACCTTCACAAACATGGCTGAAGACTGGGGCTTTAATACAAGATCCTATTCTAATGGCTCAGCCTATGCCGATCTCGACAACGACGGCGACCTTGACCTGGTCACGAACAATATAAACGAGCAAAGCTATATATACAGGAATAACGCATCTGAACTAACCGGCAGCCATTTCCTGTCTGTGGCGCTGAAAGGCAAGGGATTGAATTCGCGAGGCATCGGGGCCAGGGTCACTGTTTATTCATCAGGTCAGGCACAGGTTGGAGAGCAATTCCTCACAAGGGGCTTTATGTCATCAGTATCCGACGTGCTCCACTTCGGCCTCGGCAAGTCAACGGCGGCCGACTCCATTCATGTGCGCTTGCCGGACCTTGGCGAACAAGTAATAAAGAATGTCGCTGCTGACAAGCTCATAACTCTTGACATGAATGATGCCGTGTTAAAGC
>CAZAMC010000028.1:0-2137 GCA_964486505.1 uncultured Gammaproteobacteria bacterium | reverse complement strand
AAGCCCTCAAGCAGTTTCTGACGCGAGATGGGACCTGCCTGATGATTGGCCCACACCACGACGTGGGCGCATCACAGGACATACGACGGCTTCAAATGGAGTACGCCCATCACGGCGATCCATTGGTCCCTCGCCAGCAGCGTTTCGGCCTCTACACCCGATCTCTTATGAAAGGCCTCGGGGTGCCTGTGGAGAATCGTTTTGGGCTTCGCCCGGCGGTTATCCCCGGCACCAACCAGATCACGCCGTTGACGGCCATGCGCGATCTCGACAGGCACGGTTGGCTTGCGAACGTACCGACCTTCAACTTTCACCAGCACTTGCCCCACTATGCGCTGACGGACGATACGAACACAATTCGTGTTCTTGCTCGGCAGCCGGTCGATCTGACTAGACCGCATCCGTTCACCGAAGCCGGAAACACTGAATTTAACAGCTTCCTCTGGATGCCGCCGTCAGGCGCGCGGGCGGGCCACATCCTGCTGGCCGACCTCACGATCTTCACCACCTTGTTTGGCGGCGCCGAGAGTCTCGACAACTTTTGGTACAACCTCGCGACAAAAGGATGAGCCGTAAGTTGAAAGACCTACGGGCAAACATGGAGAGCTTTGCATGTCACAGGATCAGATCGGAAACACCACTCGCCGTGGCTTCCTGGGCACAGCCACTGCCGCCACGGCATTGACGCTCGGCACTTCGCCGGGCGCTGAAGCGCAGACTGCTCCAGTCAAGTCGGACGAAGTCCAAATGGCACAACTGGCGACGACCGGCCAAGGTGCGCAACCACCAACAACCGGTACGCCGGACGGGACAAAGCCCGCCGCAATGGCGATTCCCAAGGAAGGATATTTCAAGCTTGAGCAAGGGCGTTATGGCCCCGTCTTTCCAAGAACACCCGCGAATTACGGCTTTACGGTCATAGCGAAGGTAAAGCCCGGCAGAGAACAGGCGGTTCGTGATTATGGCAAGACGATTGAGGAGGCGGTGAAGGGCTCCCCCGGGGTGCTCGCGCCGTTGCGCCTTCATTATCTGCGCTGGGTGTTGTTCGATGTCGGCTCGGGCTTGCACTTCATGTACCAGGGCATCTTCGATACTGATTTTGACAAATATCTTGAGGATGCCATAGCGCTCTTCAACTCGACCGGCATCACGACCGTATTTGTAAATCTGGAAGGTTGGCCCGAAGACTGGAAGACAAACACGGCAGCCGTGGTCAAGTTCTTCCGCGATCACCAGAGGCCGAGCTTTCTGGAATACGGAGAATATCCGTATGTGACGGCGGATGAAGTGAAGAAGGCGTTGCGCGTCAAGAGTTCGCTCTCCACCATGCTCGAGCAGATGCAGTGAGCCACTGCCGGGGACCATCGTCGTTCACGGGACGCGCCAATGCTTGAGATTCAGGACATTCAGCACTTTCTGCTGACGCGCGTACCCGCGATCACGGGTCGATACGAATTCCTCTCTTTTCATCAGCCTGCCCAGGGACGAGCTTGGTTGGCGGGTATTATGGACAAGGTTGCTTCGGTTCAAGAGGCCAGAGAATCCGTCGAACGCGAGCAAAGATGGGTATCCGTTGCCTTCACGTGGCAAGGGCTTCGCGCGCTCGGAGTGGACGAGCAATCACTTGCAACGTTTCCCAAAGAATTTCAGGAGGGCATGACGGCACGTGCCGAAGTGCTCGGCGATACGGGTAGGAATAGTCCCGACAAGTGAGTTGTCGGTCTCGCCAGCCCGGCGCTGCACGCCATCGCAATTCTTTTCGCGCGCAATGTGGCTGAACGCGAGCGTGTCACCCGGGAACACCAAGCGTTCCTAGCGCGGAGGCCGGGCGTCGAAGGGCTTTCTTCACTGGACCTTGACGGCATTCCGCCGTTTACCCACGCGCACGAGCATTTCGGCTATCGAGACAGGCTCTCTGAACCGCAAATCGAAGGAAGCGGAATACAGCCGACGCCCGGCTCGGGCGCGCCTGTAAAGGCGGGTGAATTCATTCTCGGACAAGTGGACGAGAGCGGCGAGTTGGTTCCGTTGCCGAAGCCGGAGGTTCTGTCGCGAAACGGCACCTTCATGGCCTATCGCAGATTGCAGCAACACGTCGGGGCTTTCCGCGCCTTCTTGCGCCACCTCGGGGGGCCAA
>CAZAMC010000027.1:0-2391 GCA_964486505.1 uncultured Gammaproteobacteria bacterium | reverse complement strand
CGCCTCGAGGCCGCCGGCGGCGAGCCAGATCGCGGCGCCGGCGGCGAGCGCCGGAGGGATCACCAGGCCGCCGATCCAGTGCCTCCCGATCGCCGCGAGCCCGGCGACGGCGAGGGTGGCGAGGGTCGGGACCAGCACCTTGGCGGGGTCGGTGACGGGCGTGCACGAGCCCGACCGCCGCAGCCAGAGGGTCGCCAGCAGGGCCAGCCCCGCGGTGACGACGACGATCCAGGCCGAGGCGGTGATGCCGTAGGTGGGAACGAAGATCACGTTGGCGATGATGTTGGCGACGAGAGCCACGCCGAGGATCACCGTCGGCGCCCAGAAGCGCCCTCTCGCCACGAAGTCCATGGCGAACGTCCCGGCGCTGAACACGACCGGCACCGACAGCCCGAGGATCTGGATCAGGGATCCGGAGGTGTCGGTGAACTCGCTGCCGCCGATCACCGTCGCGAGCTCCGGTCCCGCGGCGACCCCGACGAGCGCGATCAGCGCGCCGAGCCCCAGCATCACGCGCAACCCCTGCGCAAACGCGCGCTCACCGCCCTGGGTGGCGATGTCGCGGGTCAGGTACGGGAAGAAGGTGGACGCGAACAGCGGCCTGATCAGCGAGCCGATCTCGACGTAGCGGAGCCCGACCGCGTAGAAGCCGGCCGCGCTCTGGGGCAGGAGCGCAGCGATGACCAGGAGGTCCGCCCGCGCGTAGAACTGGCTCAAGGCCATGTTGATCCCGATCGGGAAGCCCTGGAAGGCGGGGCGCTTCATCTCCGGGAAGGAGGGGCGCAGGAAGTACTCCCCGGTCCGGAAGCCGCCGACGACGATCAGGACGACGAGCGCTGCGATCGAGCCGATCAGGTAGGAGGCCGAGACCGCGACCACCCCGCCGTCGCGCAGGAAGACCGCAACCAGGACCGCGACGCTGACCCAGCGCCCGAGGACCTCGGAGAAGACCGGCTTGGCCATCTTCGCCTCCAGCTGGAAGCCGATCCGACCGATCCCGCAGATCGACGTGAGGAAGATCGACGCGCCGAGCAGGATCGGGACGAGCGGCGAGCCGTCGACCCCGGCGGCGATCAGGGCAACCGTGGAGATCGACACCGCCACCGTCGAGGTCAGGAGCCGGACGTGCAGGGCGGCGGCGACTCCCTGCTCGGGGTGGACCGTGCCGGTCGCGATCAGGCGGACGGTAGAGGTCTGGGTGCCGAAGTCGGCCAGCGCCAGGGCGATGCCGTGAACCGTCAGCACGACGGCGATCGCCGCCAGCCCGTCCGGCCCGAGCAGGCGCGCGGTGAGGGCGAGGCTCACCAGTCCTCCGAGCAGCGCCACGGCGCGGCCCACGACCTGCACGCCGGTGCTGCTCAGCACCTCCTTGAAGCCCGGATGCCTGCGGCCGCGATGATCGAGGTCCTCGGGCTCGGGCTCGCCGTTCGCGACGCTCACCACTTGCGGCTTCGCCCTTCGGCCGTCGAGTACAGAGCTTCGTGCGCGGCGACCATCTTCGCGACCGGAAACGCCCGGGCCGCCACCCGGGCGCCCTCGCGCAACGCCTCCCAGGAGTCACGCTCGGCCAGCGCGGTGCGCAGGCCGGCCTCGATGTCGCGCTCGCCGGCGGAGGCGGTGAGGAAGCCGCAGGTCTCGTCGACGGCCTCCGGGGCGATTCCGACCGGTGTCGAAACGACCGGGAGGCCGGCGGCGAGGGCCCCGACGATGACCATTCCGAACGACGCCGCCCGCGCCGGGTGGACGTAGAGATCGAAGGCTCGAAGCAGGGCGGGGACGTCGCTGCGATCGGTGAGGAGGGCGATCCGCCCGGCGGCCGGCGATCGGGCGATCCGCTCCCTCAGCCCGTCGCAGGGACCGCGGACGACGAACGCCAGCCGCAACTCGGGATGCGCGGCCAGCAGCGCCTCGTGCGCGGCGATCAGAGCCTCGTTGTTCTTCAGCGGGAAGTCCCTGCCGACCGTGCCCACGAGCGTGTCGTCGGGCCCCGCCCCGAGCTCCGCGCGCACCGCAACGCGGTCGACGTCGGCGGCGAACACGTCCAGCTCGAAGCCGTGGTGGATCACCTCGATCTTCCGGCCGGGCACGCCGGCCGCTTCGAGCGGCGCCCGGACGGCCTCCGACGGGGCGACGACGACGTCCGCGAGCATGCCCGCCGTGACCCGCTCGAACAGCCGCAGCTTCGGACCGTGGTAGGGAAGCTCGTGCGAGTGGTGGGCGGTGTGGATCGCGAGCGGCGTCCGGGCGAGCCGCGCCGCGGGCAGTCCCACCGCCGACCCGACCGGCAGGTGCGCCTGCAGGACCGTCGCGCGCTCGCGGCGAAGCCGCTTCGCCATCGCCGCGATCGCCCCGGCGTAGGCGACGCGCGAGTCGGCGCCGAGCGCGAACGCC
>CAZAMC010000026.1:0-2414 GCA_964486505.1 uncultured Gammaproteobacteria bacterium | reverse complement strand
GCAAGCCCCCTAAAAAGGTCATTGTCGTCCCGCAGAGGATCGTCAATGTCGTCGCCTGACCGACGTGTTGTCCTTGCCGGCTCCTTGCGCCTCGCCGCGGGGTTTGCGGCGGCGTCTCTGCTTGCCGGGTGCTTCCAGCCCCTTTACGGCGAACGGACGCTCGACGGCGGACCCTCGATCAAGACCGCCCTCCAGCAGGTCGAGGTCGACCAGATTCCCGCGCCGAACGGGACGCCCGAATCCCGTATCGCCATGGATTTGCGGAATAAACTGATTTTCGACCTGGCCGGCGCGACGCAGCTTCCGCCGACCCACAAGCTCAGCATCCGCATCACCTCGACCCGCGTCTCGATCATCGTCGACACCGCGACGGCGCGGCCTGACGTGGAAAACTATGGCCTCACCGCGATCTACACGCTGCTCGACATAAGAACCGGCCGACCGGTGATCACCGACCAGACCTTTACCCGCGTGTCCTATGACATTCCCGGCCAGGAGCAGCGGTTCGCCCGCCAGCGCGCACTGCGCGAGGCGGAGTCGCGCGCGGCGGAGGTCATCGCGATGAACATCAAGACGCGACTCGCCTCTTATTTCGTCGCGGGCTCCTGAGGACGGCGTAGCCGATGGCGGCGCTCAAGAGCGCAGAGATCGACGCCTACCTCGCCCAGCCTGATTCCCGTCAGATTGCGCTCGTCTACGGTGTCGATGCCGGCCTCGTGCGGGAACGCGTCGAGGCGCTGCTCGCGGCGTCCGTCGAGGACATGGCCGACCCCTTCGCGCTCGTGCGCATCGAAGGCGATACGCTCGCCTCGCATCCCGGGCGGCTGTTGGAGGAGGCTCATACCGCGCCCCTGTTCGGCGGACGCCGGGCGATATGGGTCAAGGCAGGCGGTTCGAGCATCGCTGCGGCGGCAGAGGCCCTGCTGGGCGATCCGCCGGAGAAGGATTGCCGGGTGGTGATCGAAGCCGGCGACCTGCGCAAGGGCGCGCCGCTGCGCGCGCTGTTCGAGCAGGCAAAGGGCGCGGTTGCGCTTCCCTGCTATGCTGACAGCGAACGCGACCTCGCCCGCCTGGTGACGGAAGAACTGCGCGCGGCGAACCTCTCCATTGCGCCGGACGCCCAGGCGCTGTTGGTGTCGCTGCTCGGCGGCGACCGCCCGGCCTCGCGTAACGAGATCCGGAAACTCGCCTTGCATGCGCACGGCAAGGAGCGCGTCGATGCGGACGACGTGCTTGCCGTGGTCGCGGACGCCTCGTCGCTTGCGGTCGATTCCGTCGTCGACGCGACCTTCGCCGGACGCCTCCAGGTTTTCGACAATCAATTCCAGCGGGCGCGCACGGGCGGAATAACCGCGGGCACGATGTTGAGCGCGGCGGCGCGACAGGCCGCGCAATTGCACCGGGCGCGATTGGCGATCGAGGGCGGCGCAAGCGCGTCCGACGCAATCCGCGAAGCGTTCCGGCCGCCGCTTTTCTTCCGCCGCGAAACGCTGGTCAAGGCGGCGCTCTCCGCCTGGACCGCCGCTCGCCTGGTGAAGACGATGGCCGAACTCGCCGAGGCGACGCTGGCGTCGCGTCGGTGGCCGGCCGCCGCCGAAGCAACCACGCACCGCGCCCTGCTCGTCACCGCGACGAACGCGCGCGTCCGTTCGGCTTGATCAGGGCAGCGCCGTTCGGTCGTCGCGCCGAAATCAGTTTGAATACCGACAATCGCCTATCCCGCGCGTTCCAGGCGGCGCAGCACGTCTTCGAGCTGTTCGAGACTGCGGTAGTGCACGTGCAGCACGCCCGATTCGCCGCGATTGTCGATGCTGACGCTGAGGCCGAGCGCATCCGACACGCGCTTCTCCAAGGCGAGCGTGTCGGCGTCCTTGGCGGCGGCTCCGCGCGCGCGCCGCGCCGGCGATTTTCCGTCCTTTCCGGCGCGCTGCTGCGCCAGCGCTTCGACCTGGCGGACATTGAGGTCGCGTTCGATGATGTCCTTGGCAAGCTCGGCCGCGTCGTCCAATCCGATCAGCATGCGCGCATGCCCGGCGCTCAGCCTGCCGGCATGGATGTGCGTCTTGACGGTGTCCGGCAGCTTCAGCAGCCGCAGCGTGTTGGCCACATGGCTGCGGCTCTTGCCGACGGTCCTCGCGACGTCGTCCTGGCTGTACGCGAACTCGTCGACCAGCGACTGATAGCCCGCGGCCTCTTCCAGCGCATTCAGGCCCGCGCGCTGGACGTTTTCGATGATCGCGATCTCCAGCGCCTGGCTGTCGCTCGCCTCGATGACGAGCACCGGAATATCGTGAACGCCGGCGCGCTGCGCCGCCCGCCACCGCCGTTCGCCGGCGATGATTTCGAATTGATCGCTCGACCCGCGCACCGCCCGCGCCAGCACCGGCTGGATGACGCCGCGTTCCTTGATCGAG
>CAZAMC010000025.1:0-2428 GCA_964486505.1 uncultured Gammaproteobacteria bacterium | reverse complement strand
GTTCTCATCGCCGATAACCACCGCCACGCCTTCCTGTCCGAACGAACCCGAAGGGATCGCCCCGCGCAGCCGCCGCTCGTCCACTGCCTCCAGCGTGTCCAGCATGCGGTCGCTATGGCCGAATTCCGGCTGGCGCAGCATCTCCCGCACACCCTCGATGACCGGCGATTCGACCAGCGCCGCCTGCTCTTTCAGCAACAGCTCCGTCAACGTCGCCACCACCGCCGCCTCCACGGGGCCCGGAGGCTCCGCGTTCGCGTCCCGCGCCGGGAACTCCGCCACCGTCTTCCCGCCGAACTCCGCGTTCAGCCGCGCCGCCAGGCGCGTCAGATACTCCTGGTGCGCCGCCACCGGAAAATCGATCGTCCGCTGGTGCACACCGCTGTCACTCGTCACAGCAACCAGCAACGCCCGGTTCTCCAGCAACTCCACCAGTTGCAACTGCTTTAACCGTACCTCCAACAACCGCGGCTGGGTCACCAGCGCCACATTCCGCAAGTTGTTTGCAAGCACACTCGCCGCCAGCCCAACCCACTCCTCCAGCTGGTGCGAAGCCTGGTGGAACTGGTGCAGGATCGTGAACTGCTCCTGTGGAGTCAGGTCCCGCTCCCGCATCAGGCTCGAAACGTAATACCGGTACCCCCGGTGGCTCGGGATCCGCCCCGCCGACGTATGCGGGTGCGTGATCATCCCCTCTTCTTCCAGCGCCGCCATCTCATTCCGCACCGTCGCGCTCGAAAGCCCCAGCTGGTGGCGCTCCACAAGCGACTGCGACCCGACAGGCTGAGCCGAGCCAACGAAGTCATCGACGATGAGGGCGAGGATGCGCGCACGGCGCTCTGACAATGTCATTATCAACCCTACTATGTCACATTGGCACTCCCAAGGGAAGAGTGCTAACGGGTAGTGGGGAGATTATAACAGGGGGCGAACGTCCGATGGTTGGCCGAGTAGCGCGAGGTCAAAAACGCGCCGAACGTCGCCCGCTTTCGCCGCGAACGGCACCGCCATCAGGGCAATCTCGATCTCCTGGCGGCCTCTTGAAATGGTAGCGCGGTTCACCGTCAGTCCCTTTCCCGACAGCGCGTCCCAAGTGTCTTCGCGGCACGGGTAGACAAGCGCGCAGACTACATGCGGTTCGTCGAAGGCGGAGGCGTACGCCAGCACCTGTAGCAGATCTGCGCGATGTGCCTCTTGGATGTCCGCTTCGACGTTGCCCCAGGCCGTCGCGTTAAGGTCGTCCCAGTGACCCTTATACTTGGCATCCACGATCAATGCGTGGCCGTCGCGTCTCAGGACGAAATCGGGTCTTAACGACTTCTGCGAACCTCGATATGGCGGTTCCCAACGAATTGGTATCTGCGTCTCTCCGTCTCGGTCAGCGCGAAACTGAAACCCATTCTGCCCTGCCCAGCGCGCGAGTTGCGCAGCTACCCACGACTCAAACACCACTTCCATGTCCAATCGCCAGGCCAGCCCGGACAGGTCTGCGCGCCCCCCCAGACCCCTCTCCTCCATTGTCCAGAGGCCTGCGGTCAAACCATCGCGAAATGCGCTTCCCGCCAGCGGCCGCCTCATCCACTGATTCACGACGTCACTTGTGACTGATTGTGGAGGAATCCTTGCAACCGCCGCAAGCAGTTGGTCACAGACTGCTAAGAGTGTTCGCGCGGTGGTCATGTTTGAGCTTTGACTCAGAAGCGAGGACTTTTGAAGTAGCAACACGCGGTGAACGAACCCGAGGATGTCGCGATCGATGTCTAAGTCTGGAAATCGGCATGGGAGTTCTAGTGGTTTCGCAGCACCGAGGCGGCTGACCGCCCATCGCTCCCAGTTCACCGTCCCTTTCGGGAACGGCACTTCAGACTCAGTCATCCGAAACTGGGGCCGGACTGTCCGAATCAGTGCCTCCACACGTGCAAGTACGACGCTTGAGAGTACCCACCGCGGTACTTCACGCTCGGAATAGGGCAGTTGTGGCAACGGCAATAACTGGGGGAGGACGCGCATGCCGCAATCACTAAGCACAGAGCCGAGGCTCGGCCAACTGAATCGAGGTCTGATGACGAGGCCCAGATCGTCACGGCCTGTTGTCGGGGAGACCAACCCGACGGACCCCACGGCATGCGACGAGCGTAAGTGCACCCTTGGCTCGGTGCCCGAGTGCACGAGTTCGGCCCGAACGCTGAGCTGGTCGAACCTTGAGCGATTCGATGCGACGAATTGAGCGCCCAACCGCGCCGCGACCGCGGCCAAATCGCGGGGCTGGGTGTTAACCAGCCTGCCGAGCGACAAGGTTGACTCGGTGTTGTCCATCAGACTAAAGACCGGGGCCGCCGACACCACTCTTACAGGCTCTCAATCCACTGGAGATAGGCCCGCACCTGCTCGGCGAACCCCGGCAGGTATCCCTGCGCGAGATACTCCT
>CAZAMC010000024.1:0-2620 GCA_964486505.1 uncultured Gammaproteobacteria bacterium | reverse complement strand
TGAAGATGATTGACCAAACCCGATACCGTCGTGGATTTGCCTCCACCGGTGGTGCTGTTTATTCCGGAGCGTCTGACCCCCGTGTTCCGGAGCATTGACCCCTATGTGGATAAGTACGGCATGAGTTGGGCGTTAAGGTAATTGGTTTAGATTTTTTCGTCTGCTTTTTCCTTTCAATTCGATACGGTGTGCTCGTGGTCTGATGCGGTCGAGGATGGCATCGGCCAGTGTTGGCTCGTCGAGGTATTCATACCATTTGGCCATGGGGAGTTGCGAACAGATAATAGTTGAACCTTCTTCGTAGCGGTCTTCGAGGATTTGGAGCAGGATGAGTTTGACTTGTTGTGTAATGGGTTGCAGTCCAAAGTCGTCGAGGATGATGAGTTGGGCTTTTTTGAGCAGGTTGAGCCATTTGATGAGGGTTCCATCGGTTTTGGCGATGGCAATTTGTTCGCTCAGTCGGTTAAGGTTGAAGTAAAGGGTTCGGTATCCGGTGGCACAGGCTTGGTGTCCCAGGGCACAGGCGAGGAATGATTTTCCGCAGCCGGTGGCGCCGGTGATGAGGATGTTTTCGGCGCGTGAGATGTAGGCGCCGTCGGCCAGTGAGGCAAGTTGGTCGGGCTGTAGGTTTCGGTCCCCGGAGCATTGCACATCGGCCAGGGTTGCGCGATAGCGCATTTTGCTGGTATGCAGGAAGAGTTCCATTCTACGTTGAGCGCGGTATTGTACTTCGGCATCCACCAGGGTGGCGATCATTTCATGGGTGGGCGGATGCTGGTTGACAGGGAGGGTGAGCGTTGCTTCGTAAGCAGAAGCCATTCCGCTGAGTTTGAGCCGTTTGAGGCTTTGCAATGATTCGTTTTTCATGCGCGGTGATTTTCGTTATGGAATGTGTTATTGATAGTAGTGCGGGCCCCGGATGTTTTCATGCAGGCCGAGGCTGAGTTGCGCGGGTGGTTGTTCTTCGTCCTGGTCGAGATTGAGCCGAAGGATTCTCTTGAGCATGTTGTAGGTAGCCTTACCGCCTGATTGACAACGCTTTGCGGCTTTTTCGAGTCGCTCGGGCGAGTGTTTTTTAGCCAATTGCAGGATGCCTTTGCAGGAGTTGTACGCCTGCGGCTCGTGGATGCGGCCCAGCAGCACCTGCTGCATGGCCCATTGGGTAGCCGGGCCAATGAGCAGGCCCTGTTCGAGGAAGTAAGCCGCGTCGTAGCCTTGGGCTTTTTTCCATTCCAGGTGGTGGCGGGGCATGTGTTCTTCGCGGGTCTGGTACCGGTACTGGCGTCCGTGCAGGAACAGGCGCTGATGCGTGGCAACGCGTTTGCCCCCCACGTACACCTCTACGATGCGGCTGGTGTAGAGTACCTCGGCTTGTTTGCCGGCATATTGCCAGGGGACGGAATAGAAGTTCTTCTCTTCGCCTAAAAAGACGTGGTAATTGCGCTGGATTTTTGCCCGGGCGATCTTTTTGATCTCGAACAGATCAGCGGGCAGTGGCCGCATGCGGGGCAATTCATACTGCTCGTACAGGGATTGTCGGCTGCCGCTTTTCTTTTGGTAGGCTTGGGTATTGTGCAGCAGCAATTGCCTGCGCATAGCGGCGTTCAACGCTTCGATGCTGTGAAAGACCTCTTGGCGAAGCGGAGCGTAGATGCGGCGATAAACCTGCGTGACGGCATTCTCCACACTGGCCTTGTCTTTGGGGGCGGCGACCCGTGTGGCTTGTAAATCAACCTGGTAGTGAGCGCCTAATTGCTCGCACAACTGCGTGAAGGTGGGTTCATAGCGGTCAGGCTTGCTCACATAAGCCTTGAGATTGTCTGACAAAATTACCTTGGGCAGGGCGCCCAAAAACAGCAGAGCCTGGTTCAGCCCTTCAATGAAATCAGCCAGGCTTTGGGAGGGCAACGCCATGCAAAAACTGTATTGCGAGAAGGGCAAAACCGCCACCAGCACTTCGCAAGTGTGTACTTCGCCGCTATGCGGTTCTACCCACTCCATTTTTTTGCCGGCAAAGTCAACCATAAGTACTGTGCCTGGCTCATGATGGAGCGCCAGCGTCAGGTCGCGCCGCGCTACATGCCGCCTCAGGTGCTCGCAAAACTGGCTGTAACTGTAGCCATCGGGATGCTCGCGCCGGTATTCCTGCCACAGCAATTCGCGTGTAACACCAACACGGCGCAGTTCGCTCAGCCAATGATCAAGGCGCTCTTCAAATAGGCGCAGTCGTTCGTCGCTCTTGCCGCTGTCCGCAGCATACATCACCCGGCAGAAGGCTTCGTCGTCCAATTCCAGTACCCTGGACAAATCGGACGAATACACCCGCGCTCGTCGAATGTACTCCTTCACCGTATTCTTCGATACCTTCAACTGCCGGGCTGTAACCTTCGCCTTGCCGCTAATCAGGTAATTGTGCAGAATAGTTCTGATCTGATCCATACGTTTTGGTGTTGCCATCGATCCTTTTTTTGGATCGAAATCTGGCGTTTATCACCGTATGAATCCACATTTATCCGGGGTCAGACCTCCGGAATGTTACTAACATTTCGGGGGTCAATGCTCCAGAATGTGGGGGTCAGACCAAATCGGAATGAGGGGGTCAAACGTTCCGGAATATACA
>CAZAMC010000023.1:0-2697 GCA_964486505.1 uncultured Gammaproteobacteria bacterium | reverse complement strand
AACAAGGTATCCGTACCGGAAGGTGCGGATGGATTACCTCCTTTCTAGGGAGTTTAGAACCCCAGATACCTAGTATCTGAGGGTGGTCGACCAGGATAACACTTGCGAACACGGTGTTATCGCTACCAACTTCGGTTGGCTGGTGATGTTCAAACACGACGTTGAGTTGCACTACCAAACAGTTAAGGATGCTATCAGAGCGCTTCATCGGAGGCGCTTTTTAGTTTCGTAATCATAGAAATGCTACTGAAAGCACAATGACAGTTGTCTCTGAGTAGTTTATTCGGTACAATACCCCAGTTATTAATGGGTGTGTAGCTCAGTTGGTTAGAGCGCGTCACTGATAATGACGAGGTCCCAGGTTCAAATCCTGGCATACCCACCAGATAACGATAGTAGTACACTACTGTAAGATGGGGCGTTAGCTCAGTTGGCTAGAGCACCTGCTTTGCAAGCAGGGGGTCCGGGGTTCGAGTCCCCGACGCTCCACCAGGTTGCTTTATTGGAGTATTCAACCCAGGATACAGGTGTATTTCCGTAACAGAGGTAAAGGTGTTGACAAATTTGCAGCACTTTAGGCCTTTACAAGGTGTTACGGGACTGATACACTGATATTACGTGTTTAAGGATACGTAGCTGTTTATGTGGATAGATAGCTACGTGGTCTGAAACAAGCCAGGTAAATTTACAATTTGCATAGAGTTAGACATGCGGCAATAGTTATTGGAGCATACCAATAGCTAGTCGCGTCAATGTACGAGACATTTATGTCTCATACTTCGTAAAAAGTTACTCAAGCGCGCATAACGGATGCCTTGATGCAAGATACCGATGAAGGACGTAGTAAGCTGCGATAAGCCCCGGGGAGCTGCTAAACAAGCTTTGATCCGAGGATTTCCGAATGGGGAAACCCGGCTGGAGTCATGTCCAGTCACTCTTACCTGAATATATAGGGTAGGTAGCGGTAACCGCCTGAACTGAAACATCTTAGTAGGGCGAGGAAGAGAAAATAACCAATGATTCCCTCAGTAGCGGCGAGCGAACAGGGAAGAGCACAAACCTTTTTGGTTTTTGCCTGGTAATTTACCTGGCAAATAAGTTGACAGACGAATATCAATAAGGGGTTGGAAGATGTATATTTTCATGAGAGGTCACTTGATCTTCGGATCAAACGTCCTCTTTTGGAAGAGAGAACTGTCATAACTCTCGTAAAGTAAGAAAGTTGCTTTGTTAGCAGAATCCTCTGGAAAGTGGAGCCAAAGACGGTGATAGCCCGGTACGCGAAAGCGTTGCAACCTTTATCATATATATCTTAAGTAGGCCGGGACACGAGAAACCCTGGTTGAATCTGGCAGGACCACCTGCTAAGGCTAAATATATCTTGTGATCGATAGTGTACTAGTACCGTGAGGGAAAGGTTAAAAGAACCCCGGAAGGGGAGTGAAATAGAGCCTGAAATTATGTGCGTACAAGGAGTCGGAGCCGACTTGTTCGGTGACGGCGTGCTTTTTGTAGAACGATCCAGCGAGTTAATTTGTAGTGCAAGCTTAAGGCAATTGCCGGAGGCACAGTGAAAGCGAGCCTGAATAGGGCGTCAAGTACTGCGGATTAGACCCGAAACCGGGTGACCTAACCATGGGCAGGTTGAAGCGGCGGTAACACGCCGTGGAGGACCGAACCAGGAGATACTGCAAAATCTTTGGATGACCTGTGGTTAGCGGTGAAATGCCAATCGAACTCGGAGATAGCTGGTTCTCCTCGAAATAGCTTTAGGGCTAGCGTTGTGTAGTAGCAAGTGGGGGTAGAGCTCTGTTTTGGACTGGGGCCCGCAAGGGTACCCACCCTTGCCAACCTACGAATACCATTTGTGTAATCGCGGCAGTCAGAACGGCGGGGCTAAGCTCGTCGCTCAAAAGGGAAACAGCCCAGATCGCCATCTAAGGTCCCTAAATATATGCTCAGTGGGAAACGAAGTGAGATTTCATCAACAGCGAGGATGTTGGCTTAGAAGCAGCCATTCATTTAAAGAGTGCGTAACAGCTCACTCGTCAAGAGATCTTGCGTGGAAAATGTAACGGGGCTAAAGTATAGTACCGAAGATATGGATTTGTAATTTATTACAAGTGGTAGAGGAGCGTTCCTCTCTGCAGTGAAGTCGAACTGTGAGGTTCGGTGGAGCGTGAGGAAGTGAGAATGCTGGAATGAGTAACTATAAGACAGGTGAGAATCCTGTCCGTCGAAAGAGCGAGGTTTCCTGAGCCATGGTAATCATCTCAGGGTTAGTCGGGCCTAAGCCGAGGCGCGTAGCGTAGGCGATGGACAACGGGTTAATATTCCCGTACCGGTGATAGCTTGTTCGCGGATTCGCGGCATATTAGTAGGAGCAGGTTAATGGTATATCTGTCTAACACGTAGAAATGACGTGGAATGAGAGTTCGTCATCTGACGAATGATTCCTATGAAAGTGCTGACCAGAAAAGTCCGCTGACTTATGGCTATGGCCGCCCGTACCGCAAACCGACACAGGTGCTCAGGTCGAGTAGACCAAGGCGTACGAGAGAACCCTTCTTAAGGAACTCGGCAATACAGCGACCGTAACTTAGGGATAAGGTCTGCCCTCAGCAATGGGGGCCGCAGCGAAAGAACCCATGCAACTGTTTACCAAAAACACAGGTCTCTGCTAACACGAAAGTGGAT
>CAZAMC010000022.1:0-3353 GCA_964486505.1 uncultured Gammaproteobacteria bacterium | reverse complement strand
GAAGAGCGCCAGTATTCCGAAAAATTCCACGCCCTGGATCGGCTCGCTGACGTTGCCCTTGCAAATGGTCAGTTCGCCGAGGCCGAGCAGCGGTATGCCGAAGCGAACGATACCCGGGGACCCGAGGATGGTCGTTTTGCCCAACCTGGGCCACGGGCGTGCGCGCTGTATGGGGAAGCGGCTGCAATATTTGCGCAAGGTGACACCGATGATCGCCAGGCAACAGAGGCCTGCGAGGCGAAAATTGAGGAGGCCCTGCAAATCCTCCAAGGGAAAGAAGGCGAGGAAACTGAGCTCCTCACCAACATCCACAACCTAGAAATTGCCGCGGGGACCCTGGACCAGCTGGATACGAACGAACGAGAACAGGTCATCAAGCGTGTGCAGGAATCAATCATTGCATCGGGTGGGGCCAGCGGCGGGGTGAAGCACATGAATTTCCGGGAAATTGTTGAGGTGGCCATCGTCGAAGTTCGCGAAGGCCAGAGCTAAGCCGTCGCATTGACAGTGCCCCGCTCCCCTGCTAGGGTAGCGGGAATTGTTGTTCGTGAAAAAAAATGAAAGAAGGTGATTCCTTGTCAGACTATAGTTGCATTATCCTCGCGGCAGGCGATAGCACGAGTTTCGTAAACCCCGAAGGGAACGGGCCAAAGACCTTGGCCGACCTCAACGGCACACCCGTCATCCGCCACGTCGTGGACAACGCCATCGCGGCCGGTATTCCAGCTCACAAAGTTACCGTGGTGGTAAAACGCGCGCTGGAAGACGACTTTCGCAAGGTGTTCCGGGGAACCGACGTTCGCCTCGCCTTCCAGGACATTGCCCGCGGTTCTGCGGATGCGGTACGGCTGGTGATGGAGCAGGGGCAGTTCTCACCGTGCAAACACGTTCTCCTGCTCATGGGTGACCAGCCCAATATGCTGCCGATGACCCTCAAACGGCTTATCGATTGTCATGGAGAAAGCACGCGCCTGGTGACCGTAGCAACGTTCGTGGGGAACCGCGCCCACCCGGCCTTCCGCAAGTGCGGGGTCATTGGCAACGATGCCGAGCAGCGCTTTGCCATCCTGCGCCCTCAGCGCTGGGAAGCAAAAATGCTGATGCATGCCGGACCCTACGTGTTCCGCCGCAGTTGGCTCCACGAGTGCATAACGCACATTGACTGGAGCCAGCAGGGGGAAATTCACGTGTACCTGGCCGTCACTGCAGCGGCGGCGCTCGGGCATGGCATCCTGACGGTTTCCATCCCGGATGTGTGGGAGGTGCTGGGCGTAGATACCTACGAAGCACTCCAGATCATTCGCCGTGGTGACCGGAGCTATCTGAACCTTTAGAAAAGTGCGCAGAGTCAACGTGACTCTGCGCTTTTTCATACCCTCACGCAATGCGGGGGAAGGCGCCGATGATGTCGTCGCACTGCCCCTCGCCCCAGGTGGGATTGAGTAGACTCGCCCAGTAGGACTCGAAATCGCTGGAAATGAGCGAGTTCAAGTGAACGAACCCTTCGCCATGGGCGATGCCGGAAAGCTCGGAGGGCTTCTCCGTGGTCGGCGTTACCCCATCGCGCGTTCGTGCAGCCTGGACAAAGGCAATGACCTTCTCAACCTTTTCCTGGTGTGCAGGCGTGAGCGTTGAAGAAAGAACTTGGGCTTGCGTCAGCAAAGTAACCTCCTTGTACGTGTATGTTCAGCGTTCACCCGATACTACGGCGAGGGGGCGCCAGTGTCAAGCGTGGTAGAATGCTCCCATGCGCCTCATTGCTGACCTCCACGTCCACTCGCGGTTTTCGCGCGCCGTATCCAAGGACATGACGCTGCCGAACATGCACCGCTGGGCCGCCTACAAAGGCATTGGCTTGGTGGGTACGGGCGACTTCACCCATCCCACCTGGTTCACCGAAATGCGCGAACAGCTGGTGCCAACGCCAGGGGGTTTTCTGGAACTCAAGCCGGCGCTGCGTCAGCCCAAACTGGGCAGCAATCCCCTCTTCATCCTGTCGACGGAACTCTCCTGCATCTACACCGAGAATGACAAGACGCGGAGAATTCACCTCGTCGTACTCGCCCCCAGCTTGCAGACGGTGGAGAAGATAAATAAAAACTTGGGCAAGGACTTTAACCTGCGCAGTGACGGCCGACCAATCTTGGGCACAACAGCGCACGACCTCACCGCCCGCCTCTTGCACATTGACCCGAGCCTCATCATCATTCCGGCGCACGTGTGGACGCCGTGGTTCTCACTCTTCGGCTCGGCTTCGGGGTACGACAGCGCGGAGGAATGCTTCCGTGAACTGCTGAAGCACATCCCCGCTATTGAGACGGGCCTTTCGTCCAGCCCCGCCATGAACTGGCAGTGGAGCCACTTAGACCGTTTCACCATTGTATCGGCGGGTGACGCGCACTCACCGCGGAAGTTCGGCCGCGAGGCAACGGTGTTCGATCTCGAAAAGCCTGGCTACGCAGAGCTTACCGCGGCCCTGTGGAACAACCCGGTTACGGGCAAAAATGCGAGCAAGAATAGGATTACCGAAACCCTGGAGTTCTTCCCCGAGGAAGGGAAGTACCACCTGGATGGCCACGCCAAGTGCAAGCAACGCCTTACTCCCGCCCAGACGAAGAAGAACCACGGCATCTGCCCGGTGTGCAAGAAGCCGCTCACCATTGGCGTGCTCAACCGCGTGGAGAAACTGGCCGACCGTGAAGAGGGCTTCATCGATGCCAAGCGGCCGCCTTTCCGCACCCTGGTGCCGCTGGAAGAGACGATTGGTGAAGTGCTCGACGTTGGTCCGGCGAGCAAGAAAGTGCAGGCACTCTACCACCAACTGGCACAGAAGTTCGAGGGCGAGTTCAACGTCCTCCTCGAGGCACCCATCAAAAACCTAGCAGGATACGCGGGCGAACCCGTAGCCGAGGCAATCCAGCGCGTGCGGACGGGAAAGGTGCGGGTGGAAGGTGGGTACGACGGCATCTTCGGCACGGTAAAAATCTTCTCCGCAGCTGACCGCAAGAAGCACGAGCAGGCCGCCCTCTTCTAGAAAACTATGGATACCACCGTTGCCATCATCGTCTACGTCGTACTCGGTATTGTAGGTTTGGTCGCGCTCGCCTTCCTCATGAGCTTCGTCGTGCTCCTCATCTTGCGCGTGCCGTTCGTGCGCACGCCGAAGAAGTCTATCGAAGCCCTCCTGGCAGCCAAGCTCATCACCGCTCACGATGTGGTGTATGACCTGGGAGCCGGTGATGGAAAGTTCCTCCAGCAGGTTGTGCACGCGACTGGCTGCCGTGGCGATGGCTTCGAAATTTCACCGCTCTTTTGGTTTCTCGGCGAAGTCCGCGCAGCCTTTTCCCACCACT
>CAZAMC010000021.1:0-3665 GCA_964486505.1 uncultured Gammaproteobacteria bacterium | reverse complement strand
ACGGCTTTAACCGGTCGCACGCCGCGTGCTACGCGCTCATTGCCTACCAGACCGCCTACTTCAAAGCCAACGAGCCCGAAGCGTTTATGGCCGCCCTCCTCACCGGCGACCAAGGCAGCATTGACCGGATTGCTATTGAAATCGACGAGTGCCGGCAGATGGGCATAACGGTCCTGCCGCCGGACATCAATGAGAGCTACTCCACCTTTACGGCTGTGTACGACCCCGAAACGCGAGAACCCACCCGCACCATTCGCTTTGGCTTGAACGCGATTAAAAACGTGGGCGAGAATGTGGTGAAAGCGATAGTGCATGAACGCAAGGCCAACGGCGCCTACGCCAGCCTGGAAGATTTGCTCAGCCGCGTGCGGGTGAAAGACTTTAACAAGAAGTCAGTTGAGAGCCTCATTAAAGCCGGCGCGCTGGATCGGTTTGGCGAACGCGGCCAACTCTTGGGGAACATTGATTCGCTCTTGCAGTACAACAAGCAAGCGAGCCACGCCGCGGATGGCAACCAGGTCTCGCTCTTCGCCGATTTGCCAGCGGCGCGGGCACCCAAACTCACTCTCCGCCCGGTGGACCCTATCGCCAAGCGGGAGATGCTCCAGTGGGAAAAGGACTTGCTCGGCCTCTACCTCTCTGACCACCCGCTCAAAGAATTCCAGGACCAGCTCAACCTCATTGCCACCCCGATGAGCGCCCTCAAAGACCGGGCCGCCAACGAGAGCGTGCGCATTGGCGGGATTGTTTCCACCGTTAAAAAAATTCTCACCAAGAAGCAGGAGCCCATGCTCTTCGCCCGGGTGGAAGATGCCGCGGGCGCTGTGGAAGTCGTCGTCTTCCCCAAGCTCACCCAGCAAACGGCCGCGCTCTGGGAGCCCGACCGGTTAGTGATTGTGGAAGGGACGATCTCAGATAAAGACGGGGAAACGAAAATTCTGGCAAATGCCGCCCGAGAGCTGGACACCGTTGCCCTGCAATCCTACGCGCAGCAACACTCTCACTCGCGTCCCTTAATTATTCGCATTCCGGCCAACCTCTCGCGCGGACAGCTGAGCGCCATACAAACCGTGCTCGAAAAATACCCGGGGCCCACCACCGTGGAGCTGCACGCACCCAACGGCAATGGGGGGAAGCGTATTCCCCTGCCCCAACGGGTAGACAGCGCGGCCGCCTGGCGCGAGCTCGCCGATCTCGTGGGCGCGGGCGCCCTGCACCGGCAGTAAGTGCTACACTACCACCATGGCTGAGCATTCCAAGCACCCCCAACGACACACCACCACACCGCGCCAACGCGTGTGGGTCTTCGCTTTCCTGGGGGGTGCCGTTGTGCTCCTCGCCGGGGTTGTCGTGCTCGCTACAGGCGCCAGCCGCATTCGCTTCACCTGGACCCCCCAACCCGTGCATACCGCATCAGCCGTCACGTTGGCCGGCACGCCCGCGAGTGAAGAAATTGCAACAACGGTTATTGAAACCTCGGTAGAGGCAGCGAAAACCTTCACGGCGGTTACGAAACCTGCCGAAACGCCCACAACCACACCGGCCTTCAGTGGCAAAGCCCGGGGCAAGGCAACCATAACCAATCGCTGGTCGAAGGCACAACCGCTTCAAGCCGGAACCCGATTGCAATCGCGAGATGGAAAAATCTTCCGGACTCAACAGCGTGTGGACGTGCCCGCCGGTGGATCGGTAACCACGCTGGTTATTGCTGACGTGGCGGGCGAAGCCGGCGCGATGAAGGCGGGCGCAACGTTCACCTTGCCCGCCCTCTGGGCTGGCCTGCAAGATGACATCACGGGCGTGGCCGCCGAAGACTTCTACGGTGAAACCGCCGCCCCGGCAAAAGCGGCAACCCCCGGCCTGACCGCGAATGAACTTGCGAATGCCGAAAAAACACTCCTGGAAGAAGCGACGGATCAGGCCATGACCAAACTAGAAGTACTCGTGCCCGCGGGCAGCGCGCTCTACCCAGGCCTGACCTTTGCCGAGACAACCAAGCGCAGCGGACCCTCCATTGGCGACACCCTGCAAACCTACGAGTTGAAACTTACGGTACACGTTGTTGGCTTCACGGTTATCCCGCAGACCATGACCGACCTGGGCAGCAAACTCCTCACCGCCACGCTCGCCCAAGATGTGCAACTCCTCACCCTTGACCCGGCAACCTTCACTTACACAATTGAGCGCTACGACGAAAAAGCGAAGCGTGCAACCGGCTCCGTAGAAGTGAAAGGCACGACTGCCCCCTCGCCAGCGCATCGCCTACTCCAGCATACTACGTACGCTGGCAAGAACCCGGCGGACGTGCGGGCGCTCCTGGAGGCCGAGCCGGCGGTGAGCAACATTGCCATCGAGCTTTCGCCGTTCTGGACCCGCCGCATCCCCGCGTCACCGCAAGATCTGCAGATAGAAGTCACCCGGTCACAGTAGCCACGACACACCTTACTGAACACTGCTGCTTGACGCACCAAGCGGCTTTTTCTAATCTGGGCGCACAACAACAAACACCCATGGAGGGACTGTGTCGAAAACGAAAGAGTACGTTACTCCCAAAATGCCCATGCTGAAACTCACGGGTAAGCCCCAGCAAGATGCCGAAGCGCTCTACCGCGCTATCATTACCTCCGGAGTAACGGATGTCGCCCTCTCCAAGCAATCGGGCATACAGCACCTGCCGACCCGCAACACTATTCGTCGGTTGAAAGCGGGTCAACATAACGGCTTATTGCAAGCACTAGCGGTTCTCCACCGCTTAGGCTACCGATGGATCATTCCCGCGAAACCGACTGACAGCCAAGAATCGGCATAACCAAAGCCCCCACCACAGCGCTGGTGGGGTTTTCTTTTTGGTGGGTTTTCCATATACTCAGCCTGGGGATTGAGCTGGCTACCAACCAGCTGCCCGCAAGGGCCGCGCTGCGAAGCGCCTAACTCAGGTGAGAAAAGTGTCCCGCCGTACGGCGGGAAATCCGGGTGGAACCTCCCGAAAGGGACCCGAAGCGACAGCGCTTCGGTTTGCTTCTATACTAGAAAAATATGACTGACCAACTCCACAACCTCCGTCACTCCCTCGCCCACCTGCTTGCGGCTAGCGTGCTTGAAATCATGCCTGAGGCCAAACTGGGGGTCGGTCCAACAATAGAGCATGGCTTCTACTACGACTTCCTGCTCCCCCGCCCGCTTACCCCGCAGGACTTACCGAAGCTGGAAAAACTCATGCGCAAGCGCATGGCCCAGAACCTGGGGTTCACGCGGGAAGAACTGAGCCCCGATCAAGCGCGGGCAAAATTTGCCAAACAGCCCTTCAAACTGGAGCTCATCCACGACTTGGTCACCAAGGGTACCACGGTCTTTGACGAGCTCGAACAACCCCTGGGCAAACCCAGCGCCACCATAACGTCGTACACCACCGGCACATTCGTGGACCTCTGCCGCGGTGGACATGTGGAGAGCACCAAAGACATCCCGCCAGACGCCTTTCAACTCACGCACACTGCCGGCGCCTACTGGCGCGGGAATGAAAAGAACGCCATGCTCCAACGCATCTACGGCGTGGCCTTCCAAACCAAAGCTGAGCTCGATGCGTACCTGACGATGCAGGAAGAAGCAAAGAAGCGCGACCACCGCAAGCTCGGCCAAGACCTGGACCTCTTCACCTTCTCCGA
>CAZAMC010000020.1:0-6243 GCA_964486505.1 uncultured Gammaproteobacteria bacterium | reverse complement strand
AGTGGTGGGAAAAGGCTGCGCGGACTTCGCCGAGAAACCAAAAGAGCGGTGAAATCTCAAAGCCGTCACCGCGGCACCCGGTGGCGCGTACAATCTGCTGGAGGAACTTTCCATCGCCCGCGCCGAGGTCGTAGACAATGTCGTGAACGCCAATGAGCTTGGCGGCTAGGAGGGCGTCAATGGACTTCCGCGGCGTGCGGACGAACGGCACCCGCAGGATGAGCAACACGACGAAACTCATGAGGAAGGCGAGTGCGCCCAGGCCCACGATGCCGAGCACGACGTAGACGATGATGGCAATGGTTGTATCCATAAGGGATTAGAAAAGTGCGGCCTGCTCGTGCTTCTTGCGGTCGGCCGCGGTGAATATCTTCACCGTGCCAAAGATCCCATCGTACCCGCCTTCCACGTGCACGCGTCCGTCCCGCACGCGCTGGACTGCCTCGGCCACTGGCTCGCCCGCCGCTTCGGCCAGGCTCTTGATGGGGGTTTCTAGCAGGACATTGAACTCGCCATGGAATTTTTGCACAAGGGTCATGTATACCGCCTGCACTTTCTTGCTCGCGGGACCCACGTCTAGCGCTTCGCCAATGGTTTCTTCTAGGGGTACCAGGGTTCGGTAGGGTTGCCGCTTCGGGTCAGAAAAGCCCTCCGTACGATCAGCAAGCTTTTCTACGCGGTTGAGCACGCCAATGGTCAGCGGCTTCTTGCAGACCGGGCAGATCTCCTTCTGTTTCTTCGACTGGTTCGGGGTCATCCGCTGCTTGCACTTGGCATGGCCGTCTAGGTGATACTTGCCTTCCTCGGGGAAAAACTCCAAGGTTTCGGCAATACGATTTGGACTTTTACCTTTGCCGGTAACGGGGTTGTTCCACAGGGCCGCCGTGAGTTCTGCATAGCCAACATGCTCGAGATCAAACACCGTCCCCTCACGGCCGAACTTCCGGGGCGAATGTGCATCGCCGAACGAGACGATGTTGAACTGGTCAAGGTGGCTCCACTGCCAGTTCATGGGCGGGTTGCTAGAGAGGCCAGTCTCAATTGCCGGGATGTGCTTGGTGAGTTCACGGAAACACTCGTCGGCGCTGTCGTAGCCAGACGCTGACCCAAAGAGCGCGAACCATGGCGTCCACACGTGGGCAGGAATGATGAGGATGTTCGGGTCGATGGCGAGCAGACGAGCGGTGAGGTCGTGCGCTGTTGTGCCCAAAATTGGACGGCCGTCGCTGCGCAGGTTAAAGTCATTGCCGAGGTTCTTGTTGATTTTCTCCACGGTCTGCAAGCTCGGCGCAACGACAACGATGTGTATCCGCCGGGTTTTTCCGCCTTCGCTGTAGATGCAGGAGAGCTCGGTTGTTGGCACAAAGAGGGGATTCGATTGGGTATCGGCAGGGCGGAGCGCCTTTTTGAGTTCTAAAAAACCACCCTCAGTCTGCACGAGCTGCTCGCGCATCTCGGTAAACCACGTGGGGTGGGTGAAGTCGCCAGTACCCACCAAGCCAATGCCTTTGTAGGCGGCCCAGCGGTGCATGTTCGGCAAGGTCATGTCTTTCGATACAGCGCGCGAAAACCGCGAGTGGACGTGGAGGTCGGCGATAAGGCGCATGGGCCTAGTGTAGCATGCCATTGACAGAGAATATTTTCCTGGTAGGCTCACCGCAGGAAAACACAACCGTAAATGGAGGTACGACATGCAGAGTTCCTTGCAGCAGCTAGCCACATGGGTTGCCGCGTATCGGAAAGCGAAGGACATCACGCCCACCCCAGGGCCCAAGTCTGAGCTCTCAGGTATTGCACACGGGGAGGGCTTCGTGCTCCTCGTTTCGCTGGTGAAAACGGTGAATGGCACCGGTGCCTGGACGCAACTCACCGAAGAGCTCGCCGCGGACGCCTACGCCGCGCGCACCCGCCTGGGCGAAGCTGAGTACGCGTAACAAGAAAGCGCAGAGTCAACGTGACTCTGCGCTCTTTTCGATAAGGTTCAGGTAGTTTCGGTCGCCGCGCCGAATTGCTGCGAGCGCGTCGTAGGTGTCGACCCCGAGCGCCTCCCATGGGTCGGTGATCGGGAACGTAAGAATGCCATTCCCCAACGGCGCGGCCGCCTCCACGGCCAGGTACACGTGCACCTCACCCGTCTGGCTGAAATCAATGTGCGTGATGCACTCGTGCAGCCAGCTGCGGAGGAAGGCATAGGGCCCGGCGTGGAGATCAATGACTTGGTCGACCGTGGTTGCCGGGCGGGCAATGGTGAGGCGCCCGTTTTCGTACAGAATGGCGCCGCACTTTTTAAAGGCCATGCGCGTACGGCTGCCTCGGAAGGTCGCCACCGTTACCAAGCGTTTACTCTGGGCATGACGCGTCATCATGCTCAGGAGTGTACTCGGCTGGAGGTTTGGTTGGTCGCCCATGAGCATGAGCACGTGCTTGCACGGTGCAAGTTGGCCCTGCTCCATGACCAGTTGGGCCGCGTGCGCTGAGCCGCGCGCTACGTCCTGGAAGGCCAGGCGAACGTCGGTGCCTCGGAACACCTTGCGGAAGTCGTCTTCCAACACACGCTTTACCACCACGGTAACTTTATGTGCCGGGATGCCTGCCGCAATGGCGTTATTCACTACGTGGCGGATAACGGGCTCACCGTTGAGATCGGCCAAAGTTTTTGGCCCGTTCCCTTCCGGGTTCACGAAGCTCGTACTATCGCCGGCCGCAAGGATAATGCAACTATAGTCTGACAAGGAATCACCTTCTTTCAGTCTTGCTTTTACGAACAACAATTCCCGCTACCCTAACAGGGGAGCGGAGTGTTGTCAATGCGAGGGCCTAGCTCTGGCCTTCTCGCACTTCCACAACTGCCACTTCAACAATTTCCCGGAAGTTCATGTGCTTCACGCCGCCGCTAGCCCCGCCCGAGGCAACGATTGATTCCTGCACACGCTTGATGACTTGTTCCCGTTCGTTCGTATCAAGTTGGTCGAGGGTGCCCGCGGCGATCTCGAGGTTGTGGATGTTCGTGAGGAGTTCGGTTTCCTCGCCCTCTTTTCCTTGGAGAATTCGGAGAGCCTCCTCTATTTTGGCCTCGCAGGCTTCGGTGCCCTGCCGATCATCGGTGTCACCCTGAGCAAAGATTGCCGCCGCTTCCCCGTACAGCGCGCACGCCCGTGGCCCGGGTTGAGCAAAACGGCCGTCCTCGGGGCCCCGGGTATCGTTTGCTTCTGCGTACCGTTGCTCCGCCTCTGCGAACTGGCCATTTGCAAGAGCAACGTCAGCGAGCCGATCCAGAGCATGGAACTTTTCAGAGTATTGGCGCTCCTCTTCTTCGGTGAGCTCCACCCCTTCTTTCGGGAGTTCAGGCACTTCGGCATCCGCCACGCGTTGGTACGCTTCCTGGGCACGCTCCAGCGAGCCATTTTCGGCGGTGCCTGTTCGGAAGAGTGCCTCACCAAGCTTTACATCAAAACGGTTGACGAGTTCCTCGGGAAGCTTGTCGCGGTACACCTCCACCCGCTCGGCGAGCTCAGCGGCGGCTTCGGCATTGCCGTGCCGCGTCCAGTCGTGCACCGACTCGGTAAATTGCGTTACCGCCTCGGCAAAGTCTTGGCGCTCAAAGGCACTGAACACTGCCTCAGAACGTTCCTGGATTTCTGCTTCTTGTTCGGGGGTGTTGGCCATAGGGGTAGGTGGATGAGTTCTTTCCAGCCTACGGGAGCGCGCGGCTGCGGTCAAGGTAACAAAAAAGCGTTGTAGGCATCCCCACAAACGCGTGCTCTCCCGCCATCCGGCGGGATGCGCGCCACGTTTGCGGGGGACCCCAAAATGCAAGAGAGTATCAAAAAAGCGTTGCAGAACCCTGGCGATGGCCTACTCTCCCCCGAAAGGAGTACCATCAGCACTGACTGGCTTAACTTCCGAGTTCGGAATGGGATCGGGTGTGACCCAGTCGTTTGAATCACCAGGGTTCTACAACGCTTCTACTGGGCCGCGATGATGCTCGACGGGCTCACGAGGAGCACGAGGGCAATGGCGGCGGCAGTAAGGACCAGGGCGAGCACGAGCTCGGCGCCCGGTCGGCGTTGCTTCTTCATGTGTGTGCAAGGTTAACCCTACACCGGAATCCTGCGCTTGCAGGATGACGGGTGGGGGACGAACCGCTTGTGGAAACGGGTGACAAACTTCGCGCGCTCCGCATGAGCGCGTCCCACGGTCGTCGCTGGCTCGATTAGTACTCCTCCGCTCAAACCCTTGCGGGTCTTACACGTAGAGCCTATCAACCCGGTAGTCTCCCGGGGAGCTCATAATGATATCTAATCTAGAAGGCGGCTTCACGCTTAGATGCTTTCAGCGTTTATCCGTACCGAACGTAGCTACTGGGCAATGCCGTTGGTACGACAACCCATCCACCAGAGGTTCGTCCTTCCCGGTCCTCTCGTACTAGGGAAGAGTCTTCGCAAATATCTGCGCCCGCAATAGATAGGAGACCGAACTGTCTCACGACGTTCTGAACCCAGCTCACGTACCGCTTTAATTGGCGAACAGCCAAACCCTTGGGACCTTCTCCAGCCCCAGGATGCGATGAGCCGACATCGAGGTGCCAAACCGGGTCGTCGATGTGGACTCTTGGACCCGATCAGCCTGTTATCCCCAGAGTAACTTTTATCCGTTGAGCTTCGACCATCCTACAATGGATCGTCGGATCACTAACTTCACCTTTCGGTGCTGCGCGACTTGTAGGTCTTGCAGTCAAGCTGGCTTGTGGGTTTGCCCGACGCGCACGGTTTCCATTCGTGCGTAGCCAACCTTTGTAAACGCCTCCGTTACCGTTTAGGAGGCAACCGCCCCAGTTAAACTGCCCATCAGGCACTGTCCGGTTCCCGGGTAACGGGATGCCGTTAGATGACGCGTGCGCACAGCGTGGTATTTCACTGTCGACTCTGCCCCGCCCGGAGGCGGGACTTCGAAGTCTCCCACGTATTCTCAGCAGCACACACCCGTCAGCAATGCCAAACTACAGTAAAGCTTCATGGGGTCTTTTCGTCTAATTGCGGGTAACGAGCATCTTTACTCGTCTTGTAATTTCACCGAGTCCCTGGTTGAGACAGTTATCAAGTTGTTATGCCATTCGTGCAGGTCGGAACTTACCCGACAAGGAATTTCGCTACCTTAGGACGATTATAGTTATCGCCGGCGTTCGTCAGCGCTTCGGATCAAGGCTTGCACCTCTCCCCTTAACGTTCTGACACTGGCCAGGCATCAGCCCCTATACGTTGCCTTTCGGCTTTGCAGGGACCTGTGTTTTTGGTAAACAGTCACTTGATATCTTACGCTGCGGCCCTCCTTGCGGAGGGCAGGCCATATACCGAAGGTACGGCCGCTTTTTTGCCGAGTTCCTAAACCAGGGTTCTCTCGTTCACCTGAGTGTACTAGCACTAATCCACCTGTGTCGGTTTACGGTACGGACACGTTATGACGTAACCTGACGGCTTTTCTCGACACCAACTTCATGCGCATTGCGGTTGCCGTGAGGCTTCCGCTACCCCTTGCGGGACGCGCGTAACCGAATCGCGCGCGCAATCCGCCAATGTGTCCTCGTCAGGATAATCATTTCGTGGTGCAGGAATATTAACCTGCTCTCCATCATCTACGCCTTTCGGCCTCGACTTAGGACCGACTCACCCTGGGACGATTTTCGTTGCCCAGGAAACCTTGGATTTCCGGTGTGCAGGGTTCTCACCTGCATTTCTGTTACTTATACCAACATTCGCACTTCCCAGCGCTCCACGAGAGTTTCCACGCTCGCTTCGTCGCTGCTGGGAACGCTCCTCTACCACGCTCTGCCTTGCGGCAGAGCATCCTCAACTTCGGTGGACCGCTTGAGCCCCGATACATTTTCGGCGCAGGGCAATTAGACGAGTGAGCTATTACGCTTTCTTTAAAGGATGGCTGCTTCTAAGCCAACCTCCTCGTTGTCTAAATCGCCCCACCACCTTTCCCACTGAGCGGTCACTTCGGGACCTTAGATGGAGGTGAGGGTTCTTCCCCTCTCGTCCGGTGAAGCTTGGACCTCACGGACTGACTGCTGTACTGGATCCTGCGGTATTCGGAGTTTGGTTGGTCGTTGTAGGCTTTCGCCATCAACGTCCATTCAGTCGCTCTACCCCCGCAGGGGAACATACAACGCTAGCCCTAAAGCTATTTCGAGGAGAACCAGCTATCGCCGAGTTCGATTGGAATTTCTCCACTACCCACAGC
>CAZAMC010000019.1:0-6250 GCA_964486505.1 uncultured Gammaproteobacteria bacterium | reverse complement strand
CAGCGCCCCGAGGGACGCAGCGCCGGCGACGAGTTTGCGGTTGAGTTTCATACATTCACCCCCTTTCTTGTTTCCGACATCTTGAGCCTTTTACGGTCCCACAAAAGTGGCCGCGGGGCTCTCTAGTCTTGTGGATAACGTTCCATGGTTAGGAACGAGCCGACTATACCATAGAATTCGGCCCGTTGTCAACCTACTTCGTTACTTCATTCACAGTTTCGAAGATAAATCGCAGGATTTGCCAGCTCCCCAGCACCACCGCTACCCCGGCTGCCGCCCAGACAATGGTCGATTTTGCCTTTTTCACGGTGTCGGCGTTCCCGCCAGACGTGAGCATCAGGAAGCCGCCGTAGATGATCATCACGAGGGCGACCACGCCAATGAGTCCCAGGCTGTAGCGGAGAATCCGGACGATGATGACCTTCGGATTGCTTTCCCCGAGGGGGTTGGAGAGCTCAACGTTGCCGCCATCGGCAAAAGCCGTGAGCGGGAAGAGCCACGTTCCTAGGGCGAGCAGAATTTTACCGGCGGTTCGTCGCATAGGGGTAGTATACGGTATAGGAGGAATTACGGGACGACGTCACGGCACGCGACGCCGAAGTTTTCGTAGCCCTGGAGGGTGAAGGAAACCGGTACGGGGGCCTGCGCTGTTGAGTTTGCTTGCTGCCAGAGCTGCCAGGCAGCCAGAGTTTTGGGCCCGAAGCTGCCGTCGACTTCCTTCGCTTTCGTGTCGGGCGAGCTGTAGCAGCCGCCATCGTACAGGAGTTCTTGAACTTCTCGTACGACCTCCTCTCCTTCACCACCTTTGCAGGGGTACTCGGGAACCGCTGCGCACTTCTGGTACTGCGCATTCATGGTCGTGCGGAACCACGGTTGGTTTTGGGCGAGGAAGTTCAACGTGCCATCTTGGGAGGTCAGTGCACCGATGGAGACGTTGACGATTGTCCAACTCCCAAGCGCAATGCCCAACCCAATAACGGTGTTCACGAGGATCATCTTGCCCGTGCGGATGCGCTCTTCGCTGCCGCCCGAGAGCAGCAAGGTGCCGCCGCCGAGGAAGAGGAAGAACAAGGCGAGCACCGAGAGAATGTACAGCCCCCAATTGAACAAGTTCATGAAGAGCATCAACATGTCGTTGAAGTCGCAGTTCTTGTTCGTCGTATACCCGTTGAGCTTCGTGTTTACAGGATCCTTCTGGCGCGCAACGTCGTACTGTTCGGGCGACATGCGCTGCTGTGACGTTGCCCCATCTTTGAGCACCGTAACGATGTACACGGTTTCGTCGCAGCTCGGAATAATCTGCGGCAAGTTTGCTGCTGACGAAGGCAACGGCATTGCCAAGAAAACCGCTGTCACGAAGCCGAGCGTAATAATTGAGCGGCGCATGGGCTAGCTGGGTGAGCGGAGAGCGATGCTGAATACACTGCCCGCCCGATCAATGGCCTCGGCCGTACTGGATGCTTTTGTCGCTACGTCGTCAACGAGATCAGCGAGTGCGGTTCGGCCTTTTTCGGAGTCAACGCCGTTGAACCAGCCCACGGCCGTTGCCGCCTGCTGCGCGAAGATCTGGGCGGTAGACGTTGTTCCTTCTTCCGACCCCGAGCGTGCGGCTTCCACCAGCGATCGGATCGCCGGGGTGCCGCCCGTTTGCTGCTGGATGAGCTGCGCTTGGGGGCTATCGGCAGCGAAACGCAGGAAGTCCCAGGCAACGTTCTGGTCCACTGCCCGCGGTGCAACGGTCTGCACCCAGTAGTCGGCAATGTAGCTCGTCCCTCGGGCGGTGCCCTGGGGGAAGGCCGTCACGCGGATATCGGCGCCGGTCGTTTGGCTGCGGACGGTCGCCAGGTCTGCTTGCGTGCCAAAGGCAATCGCCACTTTTCCTTGCGCAAGTGCGTCGAGGGCCGAGGGGAAGGTGTCGTTCCAGGTATAGGTGACCTTGGTGGGGTTGCCAAAGCTCGCGGCGAATTCCACCACCTGGCTCGTGGCTTTCTCGGCGGGGAAGAGCACTTGGGTGCCGGCGGGGTCCGAGAGTTTCACCTGGTACTGCAGGAAGAGGCCGGCGAGAATCTCGGGCATCCGTGGCACGTTCGCGCCTCGGCCGAGCGCTGCGCCCGCCCGAACGACGTTGCCCTTATCATCCAAGAGGGTAAGTTTGGGGACGATTTGCCGGACGTCTTCCCAGGTCCGTGGCGCCGTGAGAACGCCGGCTTCGTCCAGGAGTTGCTGGTTGTAGAACATCACGACGCTGTCGAACTGCAAGGGGAAGCCCACCACCTGGGCGTTGCGGTAGATATCATTGAACGCGCCAGTGACAAAGGTGTTCTGGAGGAGTTCGGCGCTTGGTGCAGGTCGGGTTACCCGGCATACCTCGGTTACTTCTTTTATCCCAAGCTGTTTCTTGGTGGTGCTGGTGTAGCTTGTGGTTGAGGTTGGCATTGCGGCAACGAGCCCGGTTGACGTAAAGTAGCGCAGCTTCTCGTTGCGAACTGCGTAGATGTCGGGGCCGGTGCCACGCGCCCAGGCGTCAATGAGCTGCTGCTCGCTCGTCTTGGGGTCCAGCTGTGTGTAGGCGACCGAGACGTACGGGCGAGACGTCGTGTACGCATTGATGACGGGTTGTACGGCCGTGGCAGGCAGGTCGCCCCACCAGGTAATCTGCACGCGCTTGGGTGAGGAGACGCCGCAGTCGCCTGACGACGAGCCGCCACCCGTGACCAGGCGGTAGGTTATGATCCCCAAGACAACCACCACGAGGAGGCCGCCCAGGGCAATCATGCGTTTCTTAAAGGGGTCCATAGCTATTCTTTGATGCGCTGGCGAAGGTAGGCGAGAAGCTTGTCGCGCAAATCATCCCGCTCCAGCGCAAATTCAATGTTCGCCCGCAGGTAGTCAAACTTGTTGCCCGTGTCGAAGTACTCACCATTCTCAATTTCTTTGGCGTACACTGCGTCTACCTGCATGAGGGCGTTAATAGCGTCCACCAGCCAGAGCTCACCGCCCTTCCCGGGTTTCAGAGCCTTTAGGTGGTCGAAGATATCGGGGTTGAAGATGTAGGCGCCGTGGGCGGCCAAATTGGAGGGCGCTTCCTCCGCCTTCGGCTTCTCGATGATGCGTTTAATGCGGTGCACCTTGTCTGAGACTGTTTCGACATCCGCAATGCCGTACTTGCTCACGTCTTGGGGGTTCGGAATACGCACGGCGCTGATGACGGCTTTGCCGTACTGTTCATGGACATCCATCATTTGCTTCAACCGGGGTGGGTGGGCGTGGATGAACTCGTCACCCCAGAGGACTGCAAACGGCTCATCATTGATGATGTGCTTGGCCGTGAGTACCGGCGAAGCATTGCCGTACGGCCCGCGCTGCCGGACGTAGATGAAGTTCGCCATGCCCGCAATGCGGCGAATTTCCTGGAGCTGTTCGTGCTTGCCGGCTTCTTCCAGACGTTTCTCGAGTTCGTACGGGTAGTCAAAGTGGTCTTCCAGCGAACGCTTGCCCGCGCTGGTCACAATGATGATGTCGGTGATGCCACTCTCTACGGCTTCTTCCACAACGTACTGGATAATTGGCTTGTCCACGATCGGCAGCATTTCCTTCGGCATAGCTTTCGTTGCGGGAAGGAAACGCGTGCCCAAACCAGCAGCAGGGATGACAGCCTTGCGAATTCGTTGCGACATACTGAAAACAGTCAACGTGAGTGCGTTGATTATACTAAGTTTGAGTCTTTTTGGCGAGATGTCCTACGCTCGTCGGAGGATACGGCTTTGGTAGACCGTGGCCACTACTTGCATGCAGCCCATGATGAGGAAAAGGGCGGTGAACGACCACAGAGTGACGATGAAACCGCCTATGACCGTACTGACGCCCGTGATAATTTGTGCTTCCCCATCGGCAAGCCCCCACAGGAAGCCCGCTTTGCGCTTCGATTCGTGCGCCGCGTAGAGTGCATTCCACGTGGGCGTAGCCATAGCTGAGGCCAAACCGAGGCCCGCTTGCACAATGAAAAGCGTTAGGGGGCGATCGACGAGGAGATAGCCGAACGTACAGAGGGCATTCAGTGAGTAGCCCCACACCATGAGGCGCGCTTTGTTGAAGCGCGTGTCGGAAAGTTTCCCAAAGACGATGTTCATTACCCCGGTAACCACCATGTACGTTGCCCAGGCCCAAGCAATATCCAGCACGTCGCCCCCGATTTTTTCGGCGAATACGGCGAAGAGGGGGCCCAGCAGGCCTTCACCGAGGTACCACAGGTTGCTCCCGTACAGTAGGAGGCGTTCAATACGGTTCATAGTATTACTGTGGGCAAGCGTTTGCTCACTTCGTCTGCCGTCGCAGTGCAGGGCCCAGACTTCTCTATGGTCATTGTCGCCGTCATAGCTGCAAAGCGACCAGCTTGTTCGGTGTCATCGTGACGCAACTTCGCGTAGACGTACCCGGCGAGGTAGGAATCTCCCGCGCCGGTAGGGTCAACCATGCGCTCGGGAGGATACGCCGGGATAGAGGTTGAGTGATCAGCCCGGAAGATAGTCGAACCTTTACTGCCCGACGTCATAATAATCTCAGTGGCGCCATATTCGTGGAGCATACTAATACTCTTCCGGACGTCGCTAGTGCCAGTAATGAACTCCAGCTCTTTCGTGTCTAAGATGACACTGGATACATGAGGGAGAGCGTCCCGAACGTTCTCGGGGTGCTGCCAGACGATGTGTGCGTCTTCGAGATAGCGGATGAGGCCCTGCGCGGCAAGGAACACCGGTTTGTGTGCCTGAGCAATTTGTTGGAGCGTCGCCAGGGGCAGGTTGTCGTGGAAGAGTGGGCCCAGAATAATGGCATCGAACGAAGCGAGATTATGGTTGCGCACCATTTCTGGGACGATGATGTTCGGCGGTACGTTCGCCGATTGCCGGCGTTCGTCGGGGTGCGTGCTGGTGTATTCGTTCGTGAAGTGTAGCGTACCGGGTGACGGCACCTGCACTACTTGAAGACCGCGTAGTGGTTCAGTGAAGTTCGACGGTTCGTTTCCGAATGACGCAATGAGGGTGACGTCCGCACCGAGTGCAGCTAAGGCCATTCCGGCGTAGTATGTCACTCCACCGAGCTGGTCGTGCGAGCGGCCATCAATGACGATAGTATCCCGGCATAATGGACCAATGATTGCGACACGCATGTTACGGTTGGGGCTTAAATTCTAGGGCCAACGAGTTAATGCAGTAGTGTTTTCCCGTTGGTTTTGGTCCGTCGTCAAATACATGCCCCAGATGTGCACCGCAATTGCTGCAGAGCACCTCCGTTCGGTGCATGCCGAAGCTCGTGTCCTCGGCCAAGCGGACCGCACCCGGGTTGGCGCTGTCCCAGAAGCTGGGCCATGCCATGTCGCTCTCGTACTTCGTTGAAGATTTGAACAAAGCGTGTCCGCAGTTTACACAGTGGTACGTACCCGCGTCTTTCGTGCGCAGGTACTTTCCCGAACCGGGTGGCTCGGTACCTTTGCGGAAGCAGATGTTGTACTGTTCGGGAGTGAGGTTTGGATTTTGCGGTTGTGGTTCTTGCATACGTAGCAGTGTAGGTAAGAATACCATGGGTAGGGGTGCTACTAGATTTGACCCCACCCCCAGAGTTCTGTACGGTGAGTATTCAACCAAAACCAAAAGGAGAAAACGTGGCACACGTCGTGACAACCGCGTACTGCGCTGAGTGCGACAACCCTCTGGACAGCGGCTGGTGCAGGCACTGCAACTACCCTGTGAACATGCAGGATATGTACCTGAAATTTTCCTGCTCTGCATGTGGCGGGTCAGCGCACAAGACCAAAATTGGGTACCGGTGTACCAAGTGCGGCAAGTTCCTCCGAAAGAACTAGTGGCACCTCCCGATCGCTCGCGCGGTCGGGTTCCTACGGCCACACTCCTCTAGCCATAAGGCTATAGTGTATTCGCTATTGCGGTTTTCAGTTGACAGTGGCCTTTCTAGGGCGCAAGGTGAGAGTGAAAATACCGACTACCGACAACAGCCTAGATATGGAGGAGCCATACACGATCGGGCAATCTCCGCTACGAAGCGCAAAGCACCTTGATACTTGAATAGTTGTAAACGCGTAACCGCAGACAAGGAGAGCACAACCATGCGGAACTACGTCACGCTTCTTTTGTTGATCGGCACCCTGCTGTTTGTATCTACAGTGTACGCCCAGCCGGAGTTCACCCGCATCGACTACCAGACCGCCACGACCCCCCGGGACGTCATCCTCGCC
>CAZAMC010000018.1:0-6425 GCA_964486505.1 uncultured Gammaproteobacteria bacterium | reverse complement strand
TTCCGTCATGGGGCCATTGATGGTAAGGAGTAGGTCGCCGGTTCAATTCCGGCCATCGGCTCCAGCTCGTTTCGTGTTCCGCCCGAAGCCTCGCTTGCCCCAACAACGCGTACTCATCCCGCTCGCGGGATTCCGTGCCACGCTGTCGGGGGCCCCGGATACGCCTTCATAATTCGCCGGTGTAGCTCAGCTGGTAGAGCAACGCTTTTGTAAAGCGAAGGTCGTCGGTTCGAATCCGACCACCGGCTCCAGCTCGTTTCGCCCTGCGGCCTGCGCGTGAGCAAGGGGTCGCTCCCGCTCCGACCTTAGGGCGAAGCCTCGCATGACCCCAGAAATTCGTACTCCCTCTCTGCGCTCGCTCCGTGCCAAATTTCTGGGGGCCTCCGGAATGGCGCGCCACGTTCGCCGGGGACCCTCCAATTTCATTCATAATCTCTTTACCGCGTATGTCCCAAGACAACCTGATCCACCTCGAGTGCACGGTGTGTAAGCACGTCAACTACCACTCGAAGAAGAACAAGAAGACCATCCGCACTCGTTTGGAATTGAAAAAACACTGTCCGTGGTGCGGAAAGCACACGCCGCATAAGGAAACGAAGTAGGGGAGCCAATGGGGGCATGGTGAAACGGCTATCACAACGGTCTCCAAAACCGTTATTCTAGGTTCGAATCCTAGTGCCCCCGCCAGCCCGTTTGGTCATTGCTCTTCTTTCTCCCTTATGCCGGACGGTGTGCTGCATCATGTGAACTCGTTGTTATGGTTGCCTACGTTGACGATGACAGAGAAAAGTGTTAGAATTTTTTCACTACAACACCAAGCGTGACGCAATGCACAACCCAACAAAAAAGCGACTCCTCCACCGCATACTCACCTCACGCGGCGTGCTTGTTATTGAAGTCATCCTGATTGCGATAATCGCTGTGGGTATTGCTAAGGAGGTTACACGACGTGTGGCTTTGAAGCGGGAAATTCAAGCACTGGAGCAGCAAATTGCAACTCTTCGGGCACAGAACCAAAGCTTGGGCGAATACGTAGCCTCCATTGATACCGATACCTTTCGCGAGCGCGAAGCACGGAAACGCTTGAACCTGCAGCTGCCCGGCGAAACGTTGCTTATTCTTCCGGATGAACAAAGTAGCACTACTGTGGCGACCGTCGCTTCTGCTGATACTTCGATAACAACAAATCCTCAACGTTGGTGGCATTTTTTCTTCCAGCCCCAGTCTTAACTGTCCTCGTGTATGCCTGAACTCCACCCCGATCATGAAGCGGTTCGCAGCGCAATAGCCACGCCAACCGAGCTTCCCAATCCGGAGCACCACAACCTTAAGCAGCTGCCGCCGCCCCACGTGCGGTGGATTCGTCGAGTGGTCATTTGGGGCGTTGGCGCAATTGTTGTCATTGTTGCCGTTTTTGCAGTTGGGTACCTGCGGTTCAGTTGGCAGCGGCCGGCGCTGTTGTTTCCCGCTCGGGTTTTGCCATACCCAGTTGCTATCGCTGGGGGTGCGTGGATCTCGTACTATGACTACCAGCAGGATATTCCAAACGTTTCATCGTACCTTGAGCGGAACTACCCACCCGATGCTTTTGAAGGCCAGAATCTTGACCGTGATACCTACACGCGGAAGCTCATTCTCAATAAGGTGATTGGCGAATCTATCCTGGCGCGACTTGGCGAGTCAAAAAAAATTGTGATAACGACTGAAGACATTGAAAAAACCTACAACGACTACGTGCAACAATCAGGGGAACCCGACAAGGTCCCTGAGACCATAAAAGCGCTCTACGGCTGGACCGTAGAACAGTTTAAGGAGAAGCTCATTCGGCCGCAGGTGATACAGGACAAGCTGGTGGAGGCATACTACGGTGAAGTTCGTTCCACTTTGGAAGGGCTGCGCACCCAGTTGAATGCCGACGTAAGCAAATTTGCTGACCTTGCAAAAGAGAAGAGCGATGACGTTTCTACTTCAGGTAAAGGTGGGGCGTTAACTCTCACTTCCAAAACGTTGAAAGAGGCGTACGGGGAAGAGGCGGCTTCAGTTATTGAAGCATTGGCGGTGAATACCGTGAGTAGTATTTTGGAAACGAGCCGTGGGCTTGAGCTCATCGTCGTTGAGAAGAAAGAAGCCGCAGCGAAGAAGGACGATGGGCAGAATTACACCATGCGGCGTATTGTTCTCCAGCTTGATCCAAATACCTGGCTTGGTGACCAGGTGAACCAGACAGCCAAAGAAATGCGCGTGGTAATATTTGAGCCGCGTTTCCGTTGGGAATCTGAGTGTGGTGTTTTAACGAAAGACGAACCAAGCTGCACACAAGCCGCAAGTACAAGCAACTAGGACTGAGCGGCCCTATGTAGGGCGCCTGCCCCGAGTACGGGACCCAGCTGAGCACATTCAATAATTTTCTGGAGCCGATGAGAGGATTCGAACCTCCGACCCATGCTTTACGAAAGCATTGCTCTACCAGCTGAGCTACATCGGCACACGTGTTGTTCAGGAGTCTTTCTCGGGGACCCCGCGCGGCAGGAGCGCAGTCCCGCGTGAGCGGGACGAGCACGGACGCGTGGGGGAAAGCGAGGCTTCGCGCGATGGGCGGAGTGAGCTGCCGAATGGCGGCACACGGAGCTCGGAGCGCGAAACGAGCTGGAGCGGGTAACGGGAATCGAACCCGTCTCTCATCCTTGGGAAGGATGCATACTACCACTGTACTATACCCGCATGAAGTGCTGCGACATCGAGTGTAACGAATCGCTATGCGAATGACAAGGCCAAAATTCTTTCTCCTCTTTGGACTCGCCACTATTGCTGCCCTTGGCTGGGTTGGTACAGCAAAGGCGGCTGAGCCATTGGTGACAGACTTAACCGCTGGATACACCAATGGTGAGATTCGTCTACCAGACGGCTTTCTCATCAACGTGCGTGTGGACACAGTGGCGCTGCCTGCCCGCGTGAGTATCACACCCGGCGCTGCGCTCCCGGCACCTTTGCCGGCGCGATTTGGTCAAGCAGGAACAGCATATAGCGTTGTCGTAGACACCGCCACAGACGAAGCCCTGAGCTCGAAGCCCTTGTGGGTGAAAGCACCATCAACGCCAGTGCCCAATACTACTACGATTCTCCTCGCGTACAATCCTACTCGGCAGATTTGGGAGTACATCGGTGGTTCGCCCGATGCGGCAAACGTGCTTACCGGCTCCATGCGGCAGCTGGATACGGTTGTCGTGCCCGTCGCCGATCTTGCCACAAAACCAGGCACCTACGGCGAAGGCTTAACTATCACGTACAAGAGCGTCGTTGCTGACGTGGTTCCTGGCTCAGGTGCGCAAGCATTTACCTTGTCGCCGTACACCGTGACACTCCGGGCCCAGTCGCTCCCGAATGCCGCAACCTTCATCGTCACTCCCGACGTGCCACTCCCGGCTCCACTCCCAGCGCGGTACAAGCAACGCGCCGCTCCTTTGCAGGTTGCTCTGCGGGGCGCAGAGGGTGTGTTTGTTCGTGCGAGCAAAGGCATGGTCGTTACGCCCAAGGTGAGTGGCAACGGCTTCTACCCTCAGCGTCTGCTTTTTTACAATCCCACGAACGCTCGTTGGGAGGTCACCAAGGGGAATACCGTGTATGCCATGGGGTTTGCGGTTGTCGTTGATGATCTCGGTGAAGAAGTGGGGATTGCCAGTTGGTACAAGAGTAAGAAGAATCCTGATGGCGTTGCGCACAATCGTTACCCCATGGGCACAAAGCTGCGCGTGACGAATGTGGAGAATGGGAAGTCTACAGTGGTAAAAGTGGTATCGCGTGGGCCATACGTCCGAGGGCGAGTGGTTGACCTCGTGTATACGGCGTTTAAGAAAATTAAGGGCGTCAATGGCGGCCTTGCCCGTGTGCGCGTGGCAGCGCTTGACCCCAAAGTGCTTGGAGACGCAGTGGCCACCCCAGCGCCTGTAACCGTGCCTGCGGACACTGGTTCCGCTGCGCCGGTCGTGTTGCCGGTGAGTAGTACGGCTGCGGTTGCCTACGATGTAGACAAAGGTGTGGTTGTGGCCGGGAAGAACATTGATGAGCGGCACCCCATTGCTAGTCTGACGAAGCTCATGACGGCGCTGGTATACCTCGACAGGAAGCCTACGTTTAAGAATACGGTTGCCTATCAGAAGAGCGACGGGGCAATTTGCTCGTGTTTGTATGTGAGTCCGGGCGAGACCATGACTGCCAATGACCTCTGGCACGCGATGCTCATCGGCTCGGCGAATAATGCTACTCGTGCTCTAGCGCGGTCGACGAAACTCTCTGAAGCCGCCTTCGTGAAGCTCATGAATGATAAAGCAAAAGAACTTGGTTTACTGAGCTTAACTTTTGCTGACCCGACTGGTCTTGATCCAGCGAACCAAGGGTCTGCCAAGGATTTTGCCCGCCTCGCGGCCATTGCGTTTGCCCGCCCCGAAATTGCAAAAGTTGCGGTCAAAGAGAGCTACACGTTTAGCACGCTGAACACGAAAAAGGCACACACAATTCGGAACCGTAACAAGATGTTGGAAACCGGTTGGCAGGTGACCGGCATTAAAACTGGGTACATTGAAGAATCTGGAAACTGCTTAATAACCCAGGTGAAGGGGAAGACCACGGGCCGGACAATAGTCACGGTGGTCCTTGGAGCCGCCTCAGCCGCCAAGCAGTATGAAGACACGGAAAAAGCGTTGAGTATTGGCTTTGCGAATCTCCAATGATCACCTTTGAACGCGTCACCAAGCACTACTCCCACGGCGTCATCGCCCTCCAAGATGTGAGCGTGAGTATTGATGCCGGCGAGTTTGTATCTATTGTGGGTCAGTCGGGTACTGGTAAAACGACGTTTGCGAAGATGATCATTGCGGAGGAGAAGCCCACCAGCGGTCGGGTCATTATTGGTGACTGGGATATCACTCGGATTAGTTTAAAAGATGTGCCGCTCCTGCGCCGGCAGATTGGGGTGGTTTTCCAGGATTTCAAACTTTTGCCCCAAAAGACGCTTTTTGAAAACGTTGCCTTTGCGCTGGAAGTATCTGGCGTGGCTCACCGGAAGATCATGCAGATAGTCCCCCAGGTTTTTAAGATTGTCGGTTTAGAGCATAAGATGCAGCGGTTCCCGCGCGAAGTTTCGGGCGGTGAGCAGCAGCGTACGGTCATTGCTCGGGCGCTCGTTCACCGTCCAAAGATTCTCTTGGCAGACGAGCCGACCGGTAACCTAGATGCAATTAATGCCAATGAGATTATTGAGCTACTTCTCAAAATCAATGCATTTGGAACTACAGTCGTGCTCGTGACGCACAACCGGGAGATTGTCAACGGCTTACGCAAGCGCGTGCTCGTCCTCGACCACGGCCATCTCGTTTCGGATCAAGCCACTGGAAAATACCGTCTATGATGCTGCTTCAAGCTTCACGAGCATTCCGCTTCGCTGTCCAGAACATCCGCCGGAACGTCTGGCTATCCGTTGTGACCACAATCATCGTAACGGTCGCTGTCTTTTCGGTAAGTTTTGTAGCGGCCCTGAACGTCATTGGGCAGCGGGCACTCGATTCGGTTGAAGAGCGTGTCGACGTGACGCTTGAGCTGGTTGCGAACATTACCGATGATCAAGCGAATGCTTTCTTGGAGCGGCTGCGCGAACGTACCGATGTGAAGAGCGCGACGTATACTAGTAAAGCAAAAGCGCTCGAAGATTTTCGAGCCACGCACGCAAGTGAGCAAAATATTCAGCAGCTCCTCGATGAGCTCACGGAAAATCCATTACCGGCGAGTATTACCATTGTGGCTACCGATATTTCGGCCTACGACGCAATTTTGGCATTTGTGAATCAAGGGGAGGACGCTGGTTTGGTAACCGATAGTCAACGCGACTTCGCCGATAGTCAATTGGTCATTGAGCGGTTAACGAACATCACGAATCGCATTCGGGATGTTGGCCTTGGGGTGAGCGCGGTATTTGCGCTCCTTTCCCTTATTGTTGTGCTTAATACAATCCGCATAGCCATTTATACACACCGTGAAGAAATTGGCATTATGCGCTTGGTCGGCGCATCGAATGGTTTCATTCGAGCACCGTTTATCTTGGAGAGCGTCCTCTACAGCGCCGTTGGGGCGGGACTCGCAATTGTCCTGGTTATCTTTCTCTGGCAAGGCGCCGCACCGGCGCTGCAGAAGTTCTTCTTCGATGAAGCCGCCGTTGGGGTGTCGGGGTTACTTCGCCAGTACTTCTGGACGATTATTGGTTGGCAATTCCTCGGTGCTGTGGCTTTGAGTACGCTCAGCGCTGCTGTTGCCACGCGTCGGTACTTGAAGGTCTAAGCAGTTCAAGGTAGGGTAGTAATTGTTTGAAAGTCTAGAAACATCTTCCGGGATCGTCTAATGGTAGGACACCGCCCTTTGGAGGCGGGTATCTTGGT
>CAZAMC010000017.1:4522-7947 GCA_964486505.1 uncultured Gammaproteobacteria bacterium | reverse complement strand
TCTCTTAGCGGGAGTGCTAATACTATATCCCCTGCCAAAAAGGGCGTCAAGGACTTGCCATATCCCCCCTGTCATTGCGAGCCCGCGCAAGCGGGCGTGGCAATCCTGCTGAACTTCGGGAAGAGTTTAGTGACAACCGAAGCATGCTGAATCCCGTATTGCAGAAGGATTGCCACGTCACCCGCCATTCGGCGGGTTCCTCGCAATGACCAATGAAGCGTAGCTACAGCATCAAAACCATGCGTAAAGCAAAAACCAGCACCGAGGTGCTGGCTTGCAAAAGCATACAATTTTACCGAGCGAGAGCCAGGATACGCTGCATTACCTGGACTGTTGCGCGTAACCGTTTTTCACCAGTCGGCGTTATGCTGTATACCCGGCACCGACGACCACCGCGTGTTGCTTTTGGAGTGCTCATGGCGGAACGTACGTAACCAGACCTTTCCAACCGTACGAGCGTTGTCGATACTGCTCCTTGCGCTACAGAAATACCCACTGTTTCTCGAAGCTCTTTCTGTATGCGGAATGCGTACGAATGACCGACAGACGAAAGGCGTTCTACCAGGATTAGCATAGTCATTTCTAGGCGTCCGAACATCCTTGATGTTGTGCTTTCTTTTTGCATATTCCCTCCTTTTAGGTTTCGACAACTGTACTGCGTTTTACCAGCACCGGTCAAACCACGCTATAACAGCATACAGACCGTTAGCTGCTCAAAGAAACAGTGGGACTAAAAAAGAAAGAGCCGGGATGTCATAGACATTGCCCGGCTTTGAATTCGATACTGATCAGGATAACTGTTGCTTTTTCTCTCGTATGGCTAGCACATATTGAGAGACAACTGCTTTTCACTGATTGAACGTGGACTGAGTGCTCGTATGTGACGAGCTCGAGTGGGGCACCGAAAGTGGTGCGACTTGTACCGTCTGTGGCCCCCATCGCTTCACACGATGGGGGCCACCGTGTGCTGCGCGTAAGACCCGAAAGGGTCAGTGTGTCATCGCCCGGGGGCGTCGACTCTCTTTTGTGAGGCCAGACAAATGCCACGGGGCGGAATGGGTGCCGAACGATGCGGCACGTATGGGGCGTGTAGGGAGATGTGCTCCTTTACCGCCGTTACTCAGATATCAAAGTGTTCTCTTTATGTACACTTGGCCAGCAGTAGCTAGCATTTGCTTTTCAAGCGTACAGGCCATGGTAGCGCAGGTTGGGGAAATTGTCAAGCCCCCAGGCCCGAACTCCCCCAAAAGTGTAAGAAATGTGGCCAAAAACTGTAGTACAGGATAGACTGGGAACCACTATGACTGAACCGGTTCCCACCCCTGGGCAAACCGACGAAGATATTGCACGACTCGTCCTCGCCGGCCAGGCAGAGCACTTTGGCTTACTCGTCCTGCGATATGAAGAGAAGCTGAAACGCTACGGGCATCGCTTCCTCTCCAACCGTGAACATATCGAGGATATTGTGCAGAATGTCTTCCTCAGCGCGTTCGAGAACTTCCGGAGTTTTGACCCCAACCGCCGCTTCTCCCCGTGGATATACCGCATAGCGCACAACGCCTACGTGAATGCGCTCAAGCGACGGGAACGCGAACCCTTTCCCTTCTTCGATCCCGAAGTCCTGTTCCCCCACCCCGTGGCACATGAGCGCCCAGACCAGGACCTGGACGCAAAGCAAATTCGTGAGCTGCTCGATGCGCTCCTCGCAGAAATTGACGCCAAGTACCGCGAGCCCCTTGTCCTGTTCTACTACGAAGAATTGAACTACATCGAGATTTCCGACGTCCTGCACCTCCCCGTTGCCACCGTCGGCGTCCGCATCAGCCGTGGCCGCAAGAAGCTCCAGCAACTTGCCATTGCCCGCGGCCTCACCCTATGACCCTCCCTAATTCTCCAATGCACGATCGCATCCTCCAGGCCATCCATGACCGCAATGTGCGCATGAAGTCTGGCTGGCGCGTGCGCGCCCCTCACGCCCTGCTCCTCGTGGGTTTGAGTGGCCTCGCCCTGCTCTTGGTTTTCCTCTTGAGTTTCTTCATGTACAGCGTGTACCAAAATGGCAGCGCGTTCTTGCTCCTCGCGGGCTGGAACGGCGTGTGGACGTTCCTCGGCACTGTACCCTGGCTGCCACTGCTCATTGGCATTGGCGTTGCAATGGCATTCGGCATTCTGGTGAGCCGGCAGACCCGCGCGTTCCGCATGCCCGTGGCCTACACCTTGGGCGGCGTGGCCATTCTGCTCATCGCCGGTAGCTTTGCGGTAACCCAAACGTCTATCCACTCAGCCATTGCGGGCTATGCGCAAAACCATGCCCTACCCATTGTGCAGCCCCTCTACGAATCCCTCCCCAAAGCCGAAACCGAAGCTGCAGTTGTCGGTGAAGTGCAGGATGTTCAGGACTCCAGCATTACAGTACAAGATCGACACGGGAAAACCGTCAACGTGCAGGTAAAACCAGAAACGTCTGCCGCCCCAACAGCACCGAAAGTGAAAAAAGGCGACGTGCTCATTTTCGTTGAGAAAAAAACACCAAAACCCCAAGCGGAAAAGCCAACGACCAGCGAATCGCAGGATGACGATGATGAAACGGTCGAGTATGAGCACGTACGCGTACCGTCGCAGAAGTACCAGCAGCAGGTTCGAGATGAAATTGCGAAAAAGGCCCAAGAGCTGCAGAAGGAGCTCGAGGAAAAAAGCAATGTACTAAACGCTGAGGAAAAAGACGATGACGGCGATCATCCGGACGATAGTGAGGATGATGTCGAGGATACACAACCGGCAACGAGCGCTGTAGACCGCGATTAGGCGCAGTGCGAAGGCAAGTGAAAGAAACCCTGCTGTGGGGTGTACTACACCTTTGCCTAGCCTACACTGCGTATGCAAACCCTCGTTCTGCGACGCATTAGTTGCGCTTTTATACTCGCTATTGCTCTCGGCATGAGCACGGGCGCGGCTTTGGGTGCCAGCGGCTTTACTGCTGACCGCACCCGGTCGAACAACCCAAAGCTGAGCCGGCCCAACCGACGACCAACAGCGGCCGCTCCTTTTTTGCACACGGCACGTGGACAGGATGTTGCGGAACCCCAGGCCGACCACACCCAAAGACGTCACGAAGCTCAAAGGGGTGACGTCGGGTAAAACGGGCGGCGAAGCGGTCTGCCCGGTGTTGCGCGCGAACGTCCGCCATGTGGCCGGACGTTCGTTGCTTACAGCGAGCGCCGAGAAACTTGCCGCGGGCAGTACCGTTGACACCTGCCTAGATTTCTGCTACTTTTCGCGGTTAACACGAAAACGAAATACAAAGGAGATACCTTGGAAAATCTCATCACGTACGCGCTGTTCGCCGTGGGACTCTACGTCCTGGTGAAGGGCGCAGACTTCTTGGTGAGCAGTGCTTCAGCTATCGCCCGGCGCTTTGGCTTGTC
>CAZAMC010000017.1:0-4422 GCA_964486505.1 uncultured Gammaproteobacteria bacterium | reverse complement strand
GATGCTTTCGCTCGGCGGCCAGTGGATTGTGAATGGCGCTCTGGCGCTCGGCACGATCCTGGGCGCCAGTGAATCCCTCATGGGTCTTACGGTTGTGGCCGTTGGCACCTCGCTACCCGAACTGGCAACTTCAGCCGTAGCGGCACGTCGCGGTAATGCGGACATCGCTGTTGGGAATGTGATTGGCTCGAATATCCTGAATGTATTCTGGATACTCGGGGCGACTGCTCTGCTTCGCCCACTGCCGTTCCAGGCTGGCCTGAATGTTGATGTGGAAGTGTGCCTGGCCGCTACTGCCCTGCTATTCATTTTCATGTTCACCGGCACGCGGTACCGGCTGAACCGCACGCACGGCCTGGCGCTGCTCTCCCTGTACGCGGTGTACGTGGTCTACCTCGTCATCCGCGGTTAAACTTTGAACCTTATCCCGACCCACTCTTCACCGAGTGGGTCGTTCTGTTTTGCTGTGTTCGGACTGCCCAACGACTTGCGCTTCCCCCTGCACCCCCAAGAAAAGAAGTCTATCGTTTTAGCACGTGGGGTGCAGGGGTTTTCACTGAGCGCCTTTCAACACGCTGTACGGCGTGCTCCCTGCGTGCGAATTGAAAACCCCTGCTGGCTTCTTTGGACCCACCCTTTCTTGCCACCAAGAAAGGGTGGTGATCGTGAAAACCACATCTCGCCGAACGGGCAGCGGGTCGTTGTGCAGGAAGTGCAAGAAAACCGAACTGGCCCCGAAGTTCAGTAGGATTGCTTCGTCCCCGGCATTCGCCGGGTTACTCGCAATGACGACGGGTTACCCCAGACGGTGCTTCCGGTGGACGCGCACGTGGTGGCGAATAGCTCGGCCGTAGAGCCAGACCACGAAGAGGACGACCGCCAACGTGAGCAAACTCACGGCCGTGACGTTGGCCTGGTCTACCAGCCGAATGATTTGCTCAATGCGATCACCCAAAAAGTATCCCAAGCTAATGTACAGAGTGGCCCACACGGCTTGCCCAGCCATTTCTGCGGGCAGGTACTTTCGCCATGGCAGCGCCGAAGCGCCGGCGAGCACGTTGAGCGGGGCTGCAATAGTGGCAAAGATGAAGCGGGTAAAGAAAATTGCGCGCGCTCCGTAGCGCAGAAAGAACCGCTCGGCTCTATCCAGGGTTCCAGCGGTTATCATGCGCGTTCCAAACTTGAGCAAGACGGGCCGCCCGAACTTCCGGCCCACGAAAAAACCGGTGTTATCCCCCACCACCAAAGCAGTGTACACCGTTAGCCACAGCCCGCCCACCGAAATGATGCCCTGGCTGGCCGCGCCGCCAAGCAGAACGATGACCGGCCCCACGGGCACCGACGCCACAAACTCAAAGGCCTCAAAAGCAACGACGAACCACAAGCCAATAAGGCCGTAGGTCTGGAACGCCCCGTAGATGAAAGACCCGTCACTCATCGGCTCGCTCGCCTCGCCGGGGCGAGGCCGAAGCGGGCACGCGCTGCATAGCCTTTCGCCGCGACGGCACGAACCGTGCGAGCCACCGCCAGCCGGGCAGGACGGGAATGGTTGCGGGGTACGCCTGCCGGGCCTGAGTGTATACGCGCTCTACTTGCAGAGCGACACTACTCCACCGGTACTGTTCCACCGTGCGCTTGCCAGCCTCCACCATGCGCTGTGCTACATCACGATCACGAATGACCCGTTCAAGTAATGAGGTAAGCGCAACAATATCGGTGGGCGAAAAAGTGAGGGCGGCCTGGGTACCATCCAAGACCGTCCGGTACCCCGCTATGTTCGAAGAAACAATTGGCACGCCGGCAGCCATAGCTTCGATGAGGACAATGCCAAAGCTTTCTCGACCTGTTGACGGGGAGCAGTACACCGATGCCGATGCGTAGTAGTTGGGTAGTTGCTCTGCTGATACCCGACCCGTAAAAATGACATCCCGACCCACAAGGCTGCCAAGCTGCTTTTCATATACGGATCGCAATTTACCATCCCCCACCGCAATGAGGCGAACCTCGGGCATGCGTTGACGCAAACGAAGAAATGCTTCCAGTAAATTTACAAAACCTTTACGAATGACAAAGTTTCCCACGAAGAGCACGTTGGGCCTATCCGTGTACTGCGGGATGGGCTTGCCACTAGCAAAGTGGTCCACGTCCACGCCGTTTGGCACGGTGAGGTACTCACCTTCCGGGAAATAGCGCCCAATGGTCTGCTGGGCTGTGGAAGAAACCACGATGCGCTTGTGAAGCTGCGCCAAACCCACAGCAACAATTGGCCGACAGATACCAAGCGGCAGACTCCGGTCATACGTGGCGTGGAAGGTGCCAACATTCACCGTATTCGAATTCACCAAAGCAAGCTGGGCCAACATGGGTTGTTCGGGTCCGTGAATGTGTAGGACGTCAAAACGCTCACGTTCAAAAATTGCACGGAGCTGCTTACTCAGGCCCCAGCCCAGCGCCACGTGGGACTGCGAGCCGTTCTTGTGGAAGTTAAAAGACTTCCCCACGCGGATGACGTCGGGGCTGTTGAACGGCGCGTCGGCATACTCGCCGTAGGAGGTAGTAACAATCTTCACTGTGTGGCCGCGCAGCCGCAAGTGCACAGCCAGGTTGTGGATATGCTCAGGAATGCCGCCAACCGCTGGGTAGTAGCTCTCTGAAACTATCCCTATTTTCATAGGCAAACCTAGCGAAATCGCGAGCGGAACCACTGCCAGTACTGTACCATGAGGGTCCGCAGGATGCGAGGCGTGCTTAGCCGAGGTGGGGGTTCGGTGTGGTGCAGGGGCAAGGCGTCCGCTGGAAAGCCGTACTGCCGGATGAGGTATTCCCGAATGGGGACGCTGAACCCCTCAGGCCAGATGCGCACAGTGTAGTGGCCAGCATCTTCCAGAATAACCAGCTCGCTGTTGGGCAAGCCTTTGGCCAGAGTACGCGCAGACTCCAACAAGCACGCGGCGTCTGCCCTCCCGCCCAACACCAGCGTGGGCGTGGAGATGTTCGGTAAGATAGACGCGGTATTGTCTTGCATGGCCGCCCAAATCCGCGGACTCCACAAGCGGGACCAGAACCAGCCGATGTTGCGGTTCATTATCCAGTTACCACCAATGCCTATCCACGACCGGTACCCCTGAGGCCGTTGGCGGAAGCTGGGGTACATGCTCTCCCGTATATGCGAGGATGATGGACCAGGAATAACCAGAAGGTGTAGCAAGAAGCGGAGCGACAGCCGATTGAAACCAAACCACTCATAACTCAGGGTCGGGAACGTGTTTAAGAACACCATGCAGCGTAGCCGGTCTGGCGCAATGGCTGCGGTGCGAGTGGCGACCATGCCGCCGTAGGAGTAAGCGTACAAGCACACGTTACGAAAATTTTCTGTGGCTAAAAAAGTCGCCAGGTCTTTTGCCATGCGTTCAACGTTCGTTCCTTCACCCGGGTAGTTGTTCAGTCGGTAGTTCCAGCTGATCACCCGAAAGCGTTCCTGCAGGAACTGCACTTGCTCGGGAATGAAATCATGCCCCAGCCGCCCGGGGGGTATGCGCTTTTGACCCGGCAACAGGATGAGCACGGGCGAATCAGCGGTCGGCCCGCCGGCATCACCGTAGGTAATAACTTCGCCATCCGGCAAGGTAAACGTGCGCAAGGTGAACATAGGTTAGGCGTCCACCTTCCCGACGAGGAGATACCACACGCGCATGAGCAAACTCTTATTCTGCCGCTTGTGCCAAACGTGCGCCCACCACACCAACGCAACCACCACTAGCGCAATGCCGACGGTAAGGAGGGCGTGTGCGTGAATCCAGGCGCTCACCGAGAAGGGGTAGTACCCTACGCCAAACCAAATGAGCGACCATACCAATTCCCCAAGGAGCGCCAACCAGAAGAATGACAGAAACGGCATGCGCAGAATGCCGGCGGCATAGTTGACGAAGCCCAAGATTGCGCCGAAGAGGAAGCGCGTAATGAAGACCAAGCGCTTCCCACCGCCGTGGCTCACGTAGGCATAGGCTTTCTGGTACCCCGGATCATTTTCCGAAACGCCCAACCACTTGAGGAAGGTGTGACGGTAGTAGCGAGCCAAAGCGTACGCCAACACGTCGCCGATGAGCGACGCAATGGTAATGATGGCTATCGCGGTTACCGGATGGTAGGCGCCGTTGCTCGAAGCCACGCCCATGCCAATGGGCAGGAAGCTGGAGGGCAGACCAACGATGATGTTCGCCAACACAATCCACGGGAAGATGACCACGTAGCCAAAGGCCTGTGCCCATTCCAGAACTTTAGACTGGATGTCGTCGCTGACAATAAAGCTGACGACCCACAACACAAAGAAGACCGAGAGGATTTTAACGACTTTTGGAAGCCAACGGCTGAGGTTGAGGCTCATCCAAGGGGTTGACGAATGTGGGGGATACTCGTAGAGTG
>CAZAMC010000016.1:0-9543 GCA_964486505.1 uncultured Gammaproteobacteria bacterium | reverse complement strand
ATTTCACCGCTCTTTTGGTTTCTCGGCGAAGTCCGCGCAGCCTTTTCCCACCACTGGCAAATGCACCTGGTGAACTTCATGCACGTGGACCTCTCGCCAGCCACAGTCATCTTCAACTTCCTGGCTCCGGCGGGAATCCCCAACCTGGCACAAAAGCTGGAAACGGAAACTCGCCCCGGACAGACAATTATCAGCTACGGCTTTGCCCTGCCAGGTTGGGCGCCCACGCAGGTCATTGATCCTCAACCTGACCGACCGACGGGCTCGAAGTTCTACGTGTATAAGAAGCAGTAAATAGACTATACTGAAGCTCTCGGAAGCAACGCATTTTCTGAAAAGTATGAAAAATCTACAGAAAATCTGGTTCGTCATTGCGGTCATAGCAGCTACGTGGTTGATAAAATTTGTCTTCGCCTTCCCCACCGCTGACATTTCGGTCATCGGAGTGATTTTAAGCGTTTCTAGCATTCTCTTTGGTTTGCTTGCAGGCTTTTACATTTCTGTCCTGTGGTCTCGATATACAGAGATTCGGTCGCTCCAAGGTGAACGATCTTCTTCGGGCTTAATGCTGCTCGACCTCGCGTTGTACTTCTACCCTCGAAATACAAAGTTTGAGCGTGACTTGAAGCGCCGAATGGAACTTGCGTGTATTGCCGATGAGACGATTCTTTGGGATGAAGGCGACTACGAAGAGGAATACTACCGTAAGGTGAGTAGAGCGTTCTTACTGGTCCCCGTGAAGAGCCCAAAAGATGAGGCCTACTTCAACGCGATGGTTAGCCAACATGCCAACTACGTGAGCACGACGGTTAAAATGGACTCACTCTACCGGGAGCGACTTTCCCGCACGGATTGGCTGCTCTTCGCGTTTCTCACCATAACAATCCTCATTTCTGTGCTTCTGCTCGACACTTCACAGCTTTTCTACTCCCTCATCATCCTCACGTTTCCGGTAGTCATCTACCTCACTCTGGCAACGATTTCTGACCTCAACACCTTGCAGTGGGGCCGGCAATTAGTCACCCTTGAGCCGGTACAGTGCATTTTCGATGCCCTGGGTGTCAAACGCTTCTACGTTGAACGTGACATCCGCTTTGTTGCGCCAGGCATTCGAAACTATCGCACCGAAAAAAATCTTACGGGTGAAGTGTTGAAAGTGTACCGGGACATCATCGGGAAAAGAAAACAAAAACGTGCCTAGTTGAGTCTAACCATCGTGCACGATGGAGCGTTCTAGGCATGCGCGTGTACGTGCTTGATCTCTGCGCGATATACGTTTACAGTAATCCCTCACGGAAGGGTGGCTGAGTGGTCGAAAGCGCCGCACTCGAAATGCGGTGTACCCGTAAGGGTACCGTGAGTTCGAATCTCACCCCTTCCGCCATTGCCGCGCTGATTGGCCCAAGCATTTGACAGTGCTTTGCTTCGTGCTACGCTCTGTATATCGCATTGCGATATATATGGACCAGCAACTCCTAAAAGGCCACTCCAAACTCCTCATCCTCGCCGCCCTGCGCGCCCAACCCATGCATGGCTACGCGCTCTCGCAGTACCTCAAGGCAGAAATGGCTGAGACTTTTCAGTTCGGCGTGGGCATGCTGTATCCCCTGCTCCACAAGCTTGAAAAAGAGCGATACATCGTCGGGCAGTGGGAAGGAGCTGCCAGCTTGCGCAAACGCGTTTACCACATTACCGCAAAAGGCCGGAAGGAACTCCAGGAGAAGAAACGCGAATGGGCCAACATGGCTTCTCTCGTCCAAAAGATTATTCACCCAAGCGCCATATGACCAACGAACAGTTTACCGGTGACTTCCGCCACCACCTCACAGTGGGCGGGCCCAAACGAGAAGCGATAATTGCCGAAATGGCCAGCCACGTAGCGCAGCAATCTCCAGACCAGCTGGGCGACCCCGCACAGCTGGCCAAAAAGTTGAACCGCGTACACCTCGGGCTCTTTGCATCCTTCCGCACGCTCGCTATCGTCGCTGTGGCTACAACCCTCTTCTTCGACGTGCTGCTTCCGTACCTGGGCGTCCGCTCCAGCGCGAATGGAACAGACTCGCCACTGCTCAACGCCCTGTGGATGATCGTGCCCTTCATCTCCCCTATCCTGTTCATCTACGGCACACATGTGGTGAGCCGGATGCGCTACCGCTGGATCTACGCAGGCGTCTTGGCAATTATTTTCTCGGCAGGCTTCGCAATCCAGCAAGAACTCATGCAGGCAACGGGTTACCTCCTCGTGGCATCTGCGGACGGAAGCACGTCAGTGTGGACCATCCACATCCAGCCCATCCTGGACTTCCTGGGCACCTACGCCGTCATCGGCTACGGGGTCATGGTTGTCACCGCCGGCAGGCAGCTCATTGTCTCGCAGCATCCGGTCATAGACCTCGCGCTCGCGTTCCTCATTGCCGCGGCGGCCGCGCGCTTTGCGCTCCCTATGGTGTGGAATGCCATCACCACCTTCCACTACACCGAAGCAATGGCAAGCTGGTCGGCCAGCGCCTTTGGCTACCTGACGGCCGCGAGCTTGGGCATTGGTCTGCTGAATGCCGGGGCCGAGTGGCTGCGTATGCGGACCGTGAGAAAAATGAACACAGTAGCGTAGTGCTCATACTGGAACCCTGGAATGGCTCCCTCGCCCTACCTTATTTCCGGAACTCTACAATATCTCCGGGCTGACAATCTAATGCCCTACAAATAGCTTCCAACGTTGAGAAGCGAATTGCTTTTGCCTTGCCGTTCTTCAGTATAGAAATATTGGCCATCGTAATGCCAACTTTCTCCGCAAGTTCGGTGACACTCATCTTCCGTCTTGCCAACATCACGTCGATGTTCACAATGATAGACATGTTCGTTTGATTACACTACTAAGTCGTGCTCGGACTTTATCGCTACGGCCTTCTTCAGCACCCGCTCAAACACCGCCGCCGCTGTACCGATAATAACCGAGATGAAGGTCGCTACTATGCCCAGCGTGACTGCTCCGGCCGCGTCATCGTTAGTGCTGCGCGCGGCTATGGAAAGGTAGACATCGGCCGCAACAATCGCAACCGCCGTAACGAACGCGCAGTATTTTATGGTTCGCAAAGCATGCACGGATGCTTGCGAGAACGCCTGATTTTGCCCGACATACCCCAACAGCTTGAATGCCTTGTAGAGCGCCACAAAGAACGGAATTGATGCAACATACACGTACGCCAAGAAAGGATCTTTGAAGTACATAGCAAAAAGCGTGGCATCTACATTCCTGCCCTCAAGGTGGGGCTCCCAAAGCAGAAAGCCAAGAACGCCGGCGCCGATGAGCACAATGACTACCTGAAGAAATACGGTTGCGGTCTTTTTCATAGTTGGTTCTTATCAATTCTCATACTTCCACCGTATCTTAGTGCTTATCGTTTGTCAATATACTATTATTGTTTATCAATACTACCAAGGAAAATGTGCTAATATTTACCCATTGGAAATTGCACTCCTGTCTTGCCCTTGAGACGCTACAAGGAGTCCCAATGACATAATCAAGGGCCCCATACGTTATTCATCTGGTCGAGTGAATAACCTTCGTTATAAACTTTCCAACACCTATGGATACAGAGAAAAAGCAGGAAAACGCCGAACGCGTGGAGCAGGCCGTCATAGGCGCGATGTCCGATGAGAAGTACTGGGCACGCCGGCGATGGCATTGGGAAGAATGGGGCTCTCCGGTAGGGCTAAGCCTGGGCTGGGCAATATTCGTTGTCTCCAGCGGGCTCGCCCTCTACCTGCTGCACTTGGCAGGAATCATCTAGGCCCATGTCCAAAAAGTCGTCTCCGCTCGGGGACGACTTTTTGATGAAAGAAATTCTTTTGGCGACACAGTGCCTGATAAATAGCGCACGTCCACAAGGGTCGTGCGCTGTATGCTGGCTTGGAATGTTGCATCCTTCCCCTGGGACAGTCAGCGTGTCCATGGTCAACCCATCTGTTGTTTACCATAGCCATATAAGCTATGGGCAGTTTCTATCCCTGTTCTTCGGGGTTACAACAGCAATTCCCAAAAGTGCATGCTTTGCTCGTAAATTCTAACGAGCAGCCGGTTCACCGAGTGTACGAACACTTACACCACATGCTCTTCAAAGAACAGCACCCACATGACAGCACAAGATGTACTCTTTATTAAACCCGAGAGGTCTCATGTGTGGGCTTTGGGTACGCTCGCATTTTTAACGGGTATACTTCTGAAGCAAGGTTCCTCCTTTCACAAAGTGGTACCGAAAGTCTAGAATAAATGCGCACATAGTCAATTGAAGCTATGGATCTTCGGGGCATTGCCTCATTTGTTCATCTAAATTGCGGTTATGACAAAATTCGTCCTCAATTCTGGTGGCTGGCGTAACGAGCCTGACCGCGCAAAGCAATTCTTCGCCGAGGTGTTTAAAGATGTTGGAAAGACACCAAAGGTCCTCCTCTGCTTCTTTGCCGTGCCACGCGAAGACTGGGATGCCAGATTTGAGACGAGCATCGAGCGAATAAAGACGGTAACACCAGAAGGTGTTACTCCGACTTTCGAACTTGCCTACCCCGCCACGTTTAGCCAGCAAGCCCAAGCAGCGGACGTCATCTACATCAGCGGTGGCGATGATCACCTACTCATGCACTGGCTGAAGCAATTTGACCTGTCAAAAATCTTCGGCGGCAAAACCGTTGCTACGAGCTCTGCCAGTTCGCATGCCTTGTCCACGCACTTCTGGAGCGCTGACTGGCGCATGTGCATGGATGGCTTAGGTATTCTGCCCATCAAATTCCTGGCGCACTACAAATCAAGCTACGGCAGCACCGACCAGCGCGGGCCAGTTGACTGGGCCGCCGCCTTAGCCGAGCTTGAGAAGTTCGGCGACCCCAAGCTACCCATTTCAGCAATGGAAGAGGGGCGGTTTGTGGTAATAAATAATGTTAATCAAGAACATGAACATACTAAATAGAGTTCTTGATTATTTGCTCTCACCCTTTAAAAAGAAGCAAATGCTCAAGCAGGACACGGTACAAGACTTAATTAATGGTGAGCAGGCATTGCTAGCTGAAGCCAAGGACAAATATGGGGAATATTTTTCTCATGCCCTTGAGTTTGGAAATTTTTTAAGCAGCTTCTTGGCATCAATAGATCCAGATAGGTATGTATTTGGCGCTTTTTTGTCCCAAATAAGAAAAAACTACTTCCTTGCACTATTCTCAGCATTACGACTTCACCATGTTCAGGCAAATATGGACCTGCGCCAAATGCTTGAGTCGGGTGCGTGGGCGGCATATGCACTAGCTAACCCAGAACAAGAAAAGTTTGCAGTTAAGATTAATGGTCTTCTCGAGGTCACCGAAAAATTGACGGACGCAAGAAATAAGTGGCTAGATAGCAATTTTAAAACGGGTTCGGATACTTTAAAGGCCTTAAAGGGAATAATAAATGATTCCGTGGCACACGCGAACATTGTATACGCACTGAACAATTTTCGTCTAAATACTGCCGCTGGGAAGTTTGAAACCCCATACTTTGACTTCGAGGATAGATACCAAGTAAAAACTGACTTATGGTTTATGGCGAATATCGCTCGCGGTCTTCTTGATTTATTTTATGGAGTAAATGCGGGCCGAAACGTTATAAAGTATGCTCCCGAATATGTTAAGAAATATACAGCACTGGCCGCATCAAACGATGCCCTAAGAACTGAGATGCTGAAAGGTAGAACGGCTGCAGATCCACGCCCAGCTAGAGGTGTTGTAAAAAAATAATGAACATGATTCCAGAACAACCCCATCCTGCTAATCCTGAAGAACCACCCGTCCGCCACGGCTTCGCCGAAGGCGTGCCGGGCGGGAAGAACCGTAACGTCTTTTTCGTTGGCCTGTTGAGTTTCTTCGGTGGGATTAGCTAAGGCACATTTTCCATCTTGCAAATCCAATAGCGTCCCTGTAACTCATGACCCTCCCCCACCTCCTCTCCATCCTCGGCCTTGGACTCTTACTTGGCCTCAAGCACGCGCTCGACGCAGACCACGTGGTGGCGGTTTCAACAATTACCAGCCAAACCAAGAGCCTGAAGAAAGCCGCGCGCATTGGCGCCTTCTGGGGTTTGGGTCATACCACGACGCTCCTGGTGGCTGGAATTATTGTCCTTGCCCTCGGCCTGACACTCCCCCGCCGCATTGGGTTGGGGTTTGAATTTGTCGTCGGCATTATGCTGGTTATCCTGGGCGTCCGCGTGCTCTGGCGCATAAGAAAAGACCAACTCCACATCCACCGCCACCAGCATAACGGCGACGAGCACACGCACCTGCACGCACATGCCAGCACTTCCACTCATCAGCATAGCCACATGTCTTTCGCCGTTGGCATGGTCCACGGCTTAGCCGGCAGCGCGGCGCTCATGCTGCTCGTTCTTGCCACGGTGCAATCATTGCCACTCGGCGTTCTCTACATCCTCATTTTCGGCCTGGGCACCATGGTGGGCATGGCCGTGGTGACCATGCTCATTAGCCTGCCCTTCCTGGCGGCTTCCCGCATGCAACGCGTGCATACGGGGCTCACGCTGGCGGCGGGGGTGGCGAGCATTGCGCTCGGTTGCCTCACCATGGTGGAAATTGGTATGGTGCAGAAGCTCTTCACCTAAGCACGCCTATGCGCATTACTGACCATGAACTCATTCGCCGAGCCGGACGCCTAGCCCACAAGCGGCGCCTTTCGGAGAGTATGTCTACGGGCTACGTCGCATGTGCGCTCGTTACGAACACGCACCACGTCTACGTGGGGACCAGTATTGAATCGGCCTGTGGCGTGGGTAACTGTGCCGAGAGCAGCGCTATTGCGGCCATGCTTACCGCCGGCGAGCAGCGCATTGCCCGAATTGTTGCGGTCGATGCGAAGGGGAACATCCTGCCCCCCTGCGGTCGCTGCCGCGAGGTGATGCGCCAGGCCGATGCGCAGAACCTGCGCACCGACGTCATCATGAGCCCCACCAAGCGCGTAAAACTCCGCACGCTCCTCCCCTACATCTGGCAGGACCTCGCCTACCCGAAGCGGAAGAAGACCCGGTAACGCATGACCCTCACTGCACCAATCGTCGACTTCGCAATACACCTCATGCAGAGCGCCGGGTACACCGGCGTGGTTGTGCTCATGGTTGCGGAGAGCATGATTCTGCCCGTACCCAGCGAGGCGGTCATGCCCTTCGCGGGCTTCCTCATTGCCGATGGAACGTTCTCCTGGGTCGGCGTTATCTTCTTCAGTACGTTGGGCAGCATCGTTGGTTCACTCATCTCGTACTGGATAGGGGCGGCGGGTGGCCGACCGCTGGTACAGCGCTGGGGCAAGTACGTCCTGGTGACGCACCACGACCTGGACATCACCGACCGGTTCTTCCAGCGCTACGGGGGTTGGGCCGTGTTCATCGCCCGGTTCATCCCGGTGGTTCGCCACTTCATCTCCATACCGGCCGGCGTGGCGAAAATGCCCTTGGCGAAGTTCCTCCTGGCCACGGTTATCGGTGCAGCGCTGTGGAACACCTTCCTTGCCTGGATTGGGGTGAAGCTTGGGGAAAACTGGGAGCGCATCCGCCAGTACGGTGAAAAAATTGACTTGGTAGTTATTTTGCTCCTCGCCATCCTCCTCGCGGCGTACATCTACCGTCACGTGCGCCAAAGGCGGACGCTGCCTCCGCCACCTGACACGGCACGGTAACGGTGGTATAGTGGATGGCGTTCATTCGCCGTAATACACCCCAGGTATGGCAAAGCAAACCAAGCAGCGAGCACCAATCAAAGCGCCAACCGGATCGCCGCTTACAGGAGTTGCATTCACACACTCCCTAGGCATTGTCGCGTACATTGCCATTGTTTCGGTATTCATGAGCTACGGCGAAGAGCTTTTTGGAAAAGAGGACACCTACCTCACGCCCATTGTCTTCCTCTCGCTCTTCGTGCTCTCGGCCGCCATTGTGGGGAGCCTCATGTTCGGCAAGCCAGTGATGCTCTACCTAGATGGCAAGAAGCGCGACGCCGTGCAACTCGCAGGCGCGACCATTGGCTTCCTGGCGCTCGAAGTGCTCATCCTGCTCATCGCCTTGGGCATTTCCCGGATGTAGGCCCCCGAAAAGCCCCGTACCGTAGAGCATGTAAAAGTATCACAAATAGAAATACGCGAGCGAACTCGCGTATTTTTCTTTACTTCGATGCTTCACGTTGAACAGTTTCTCTGGGGAACAGAGAGAGAAAAGCTTTGTCAGCAAAACGATTGACGGGTCCACCGGCGATCTTCCAGTAGAGCCAGAGCAACACGCTGCCTAACCCGAGGCCAATGAGCATCCCCAGGGCGGGCCCGTGATTCCCGTTCTGCCACTGCGTAGCTACTCCACGAATACTCTGCACCAGTGCACTGCACGCTTCAAAGGCCAGTCCGCCGACGAGGCCAATAACGGCAAGTATACCGAGAGCGAGAATGGTGACGCTAGCAGCTTCGCTGATCTTGCGTAGTATTCCCTGCATGCTCTGCCCGAACCGATGGCACAAGGCGCTTGCCCACGCCGTCCCCAGCAGTATTGCAATGAGCGTTACCAAAACGCGAAGGAGAACCATGACATCCATAACACCTCCTGAACTTGTTTGATGACAAGCTACCAACGGTACGCTACCCTGTCAATCATGAAACAGCAACGGCAAGCTACCTTTGGATCTGGATGTTTTTGGTGTACCGAGGCAATCTATTCATCGCTTAAGGGCGTCACGAGTGTGGTGCCCGGCTACGCAGGCGGGCACGTGGAAAACCCGACCTACGAACAAGTGGCCAGCCGAACCACCGGACATGCTGAAGTAGCACGAATCGAATTTGACCCGAGCATCATCTCCTACGAACAGCTCGTGGAGGTCTTTTTCGGCTCGCACAACCCCACCACCCTCAACCGACAGGGTAACGATGTTGGCGAAGAGTACCGGTCGGTTATTTTCTTTCACAATGACGAGCAGCGAAACATTGCCGAGACCGTAAAAGCGAAGCTTGAACGCGAGAACGTATTTGATGCTCCAATCGTCACGGCCATTGAACCGCTCACGAATTTCTTCCCGGCCGAGGATGAGCACCGCAACTACTACGCCAACAACCCAGACCAACCCTACTGCCAAGTAGTGATTAGCCCAAAGTTAGCGAAGTTCCGGCAGCACTACGCCCACCTCCTCAAAACGTAACGGAAAATAAAGAACCCCCCGTTTGTGCAACGGAGGGCCTGGGGTAATGATCAGTAGGATTTTTATGTTGTGTCAGCACGGTGGGCGGGTTACGCCGCCAGCAATGAGGTAACCAATCATCATCGAGAGGTCGGTCAGGTCAGTAGTTCCTTTGCCGTCCATGTTGATCGAACTGGCACACAGCGGAGTGAAACCGGCGCCGGTGAGGTACGCGACCATCATCGAGAGGTCGGTCAGGTCAAGGATGCCGTCGAGGTCGACGTCACCCCGCATCCCCCGGCAGCACGCCTCCACCAGGGCGAAGGGCGAGAGGCTCGCGGTCGTGCCGCAGAGC
>CAZAMC010000015.1:0-11600 GCA_964486505.1 uncultured Gammaproteobacteria bacterium | reverse complement strand
GGCGAGGATGACGTCCCGGGGGGTCGTGGCGGTCTGGTAGTCGATGCGGGTGAACGTTGGGGGCGTGGCGTTTGCGGTCATGGCCAGGAGCCCAACACTCACTGCTGCTATGAGAGCAAGGGTGCATCGCATGGGTATACCCTCCTTGGGTGTATGCGGTGTTGTCTAGTGAGGAATTTTCAACGTGCACGTCCTCCGTGGTCCGTAACCACTGGAGAACCTTCCTTTTGCATTGGCAGTACTCCTTGGGTGTATTGGTGTTTTAGGGTTTATGTACCCATACCATATCCCCCGGCCCGGTGGCGTCAAGCAACACCGAGACAATTTTCGGGTGAGACAAAAAACCCGCCTCCACGAATGGGGGCGGGCGTTCGTTCATCCTGGACCCTGCAGTCCCAGTGGGTTCGTCCCCCGTTCCTCAAAGAACGTTTCGAGAGTCGGGAGTTTCGCGACGAAAGCCCGGTCATCTTCCAGGGCGAGCCCTTCCGCTTGGAGCCTCTGCTCGCAGAGCATGCGCATGTGCTCCAGGTCGTCTCGGTGCATCAGATCATTGAGGCTTATTGCCTCTGCATGTTCAAAACGTTCTTCGAGTACGCTGAAGCAGTGCAGGGCGTGATCGCAAATGATGAGCCGGACGCTCGTCCCGGGGTCTGTGCCCAGGACTTGTGAAACCCGCAAGGTTCCTGCTTTTTTAGGAGAGCATTTTGGGCAGTACATCGTTCTCCCTTCGTGGTTCTGGGTGTATTTTCTTTGCTCTGTTCTACCACGTGTAGAACCTCGCCACAAGAGAAACCCGCCTCTTATGCTGGGGCGGGTTTGTTTCGGGGTTGACGGAGCTGCGGGAACACGAACGGTGTAATGGTGTGCGATACCGAGGTGCCGCACTGCAGGCATTCGCACATGTCCTTGCCGTCGAGGGGGTGGCCGGGGGCGTGCCACTTCTTGCCCATTGGCCGAATGACCGCCGGAACGCCGCCATGACTGTGAACAGTATTCGTCATACACCTCCTTGGTTTTCAAGGGTGGTTTACGCTGGAGCCAGGTAAATGTCAAGAAATCCTTGCCAGCTATGGAAAATGTACGTAGGATGGGGACACACATCGCTCTCACTGAAACCACCCCTATGGGACTCCCTGCCAAACGACGAACCAAGCAATCTAAGCGCGAGCGCGCCGCCCACTTTGCCTTGACGGCCACTAGCCTTACCACATGCCCGAAGTGCAAGCATGCCGTACGCCCGCATCGGGTGTGCCCCAACTGTGGGTACTACCGCGGCCGGGATGTGCTCAAGCTCAAGCAGCGAGAAGAGCGCGCCGGCAAGCGTCAGAAGCGGAAGGAGAAGCAGGAAGCCGATAAGTAAGGTATGTCCAATCGTCACCTCGCCCGTACCATCGCCCTCCAGTCACTTTTCGAGTGGGATTTTCAGGCGAGCGGCGTTGACCCCATTGCCTTGGTCGAACGGAACAAGCAGGAGTTTGCTCCGGACTTCGACGATCATGACTTTAGCCTGCGCTTGGTCCGGGGGGTGCTCAAGCATCAGCCGGATATTGATAAGCTCATTATCCAGTACGCGCCAGAGTGGCCACTGGATCAGATAACGAACGTTGACCGGAACGTGCTGCGTCTGGGGATTTTTGAACTCAAGTACGCCACCAGTGACGTGCCGCCGAAAGTGGCCATCAACGAGTCCATCGAACTGGCCAAGAGCTTTGGCGGTGAATCATCGGGCCGTTTCGTGAACGGGGTGCTGGGCTCGATTTTTAAAGATATGGCGGAAGATGAGAAGCAGCACCCGGAGAGCCAGGTCATAACGCCCGAGAATGTCCATCAGGTTTTGGGCATGCAGAAGGATGAGCCGACACCCAAGTCGGACACTCCACCAGCAGCGTAGGGTATGCGACACTTCCAAGAGTTTGAAGCGGCAATCGGGCTGCACTTCCAGAACCCCGAACTGTTGAAGCAAGCGTTCGTGCACCGTTCGTACTTGAATGAGCACCCCGAGTTTCCCTTGGCGCACAATGAGCGCCTGGAGTTTTTGGGCGATGCCGTTCTCGAACTGGTGGTTACCGAGTATTTGTATCAGACGTTTCCCGATCCCGAAGGCGTGCTCACCAACTGGCGGGCCAGTTTGGTGAATGCGAAAACCCTTTCAGAAATCGCCGCGGGTTTGGACATGAACGACTACCTTTACCTCTCCCGCGGTGAGCAGCGAGACACCAAGAGCAAGGCCCGGCAGATTATTTTGGCTAATGCCATTGAGGCGGTTGTGGGGGCAATCTACCTCGACCAAGGGTACACCGCTTCGGAGAAGTTCATTTCTGACCATGTGCTCACGCGCCTTAAATTCATTCTGGACAATGACCTGGCGCGGGATGCGAAGAGCCTCTTCCAAGAAGCGGCGCAGGAGAAGCTCGGTGTGACGCCAACGTACAAAGTTGTGTCGCAAACTGGCCCGGACCACAATAAGCAGTTTGTGGTGGCCGTGTTCATCGGCACGGAAAAGGTGGCCGAAGGTGAAGGCACCAGCAAGCAGGAAGCCCAAATGGCTGCCGCGGCCGCAGGGCTGCAAGTGAAGAAGTGGGGGTAGTTTTCTGCAGCAGCGTAGTCTCCTGCCGTTGACCCAGCGGTAGGCTTTTGGTAGGGTCGAGGCAACCGAAAGAGTATAGGAGGACGGTACTTGAAACAGCTCCCCATTGCGAAGATCGAGCAGGGCGTTGAAAGCGTAACCTTTCACTGCCCTGGGAACCAGCAGTTCGTTGTCATTCCCGAAGACGTTGCAAAGATCAAGGTCCTTTCGCCGCGGGCTCAGCAGCACGTCGTGAAAGACCACACCACGTTTACCGTGTACTTGCGGCCGCACTGGATTGCGCGTCTCAGCGCTTGGGCCGACCTCCTGATGCAGGAGAAGGTCGGAGCCCTCCAGGGCACGGAAGGGCGGTAGCACGTTCGTCCACCGTTCTCGAGGTCAGCTTCGGCTGACCTCTTTTCATTGACAGGGCGGCAGGAGCGGCGTACGGTTGCGGCAAAGAAATTGTTCACCAGGAGGTTGAATGCAATTTACAACGGAACAGGAGAACGGCTACGTTTTCATCCGCATCACCGGCGATATCACTGGTGGGGCAGCAATGACGGCTTTCCGCGATATTGTGCACGAGCGGCTAGCCGAGAATTGCCGAGTGTTCATTGTGGACTTTTCGGGTGCAACGTGGATCAATAGCGTTGGATTAGGGATGCTCATTTCGACGCAGAAGATGGTACAGGATGTGAGTGGTCGGATGATCCTGTGCAGCACGCAGCCCATAGATGGCGTGCTCACTGTTACTCGTCTGAAAACCATTTTTGAGATCTTCGAGACAGAAGCCGATGTCCGCAAGGCGTTGCAATCTTCAGGGTCAGCATGAGTGCTGACCCTTTGCTTGACGTGACATTGTGTCGGGCGTAAGCTGCTGGGCAAAGAGAAGAGAACTTTCCCAACCCCCTACTGCTGAAAGGAGGCAGTATTCATGCTCCGAGAAAATCTCTGGCAGGAGATCCAACCGCAGGTGGTGCATCCTGGCCATTACATCTTTTCCAGTCGCCTGCACGGGGACAAGCATTCCAATTTTGCTTCTGGCCTTTTATCACCTGCCGTACGAACGATGTTGGTAAACGAGTGCCTGGCGGAAACGCAGGTCATGCACCTGGGCCGTTGGGATGAACTGGTGGTCGTGGGCACGGGCTGCGGGTACTGGTACGCTGCCATGGTGGCCGAACGCTTGGGCTCCCCGAGTGTCTACGCCGAGCGTAGTCGCTTCGGACACTTCGCCCTTCGGCGTGACCAAGCCCAAGTGGTGCAGGGGAAGAATATCCTGCTCCTGGATGATGTCCTGAGTACCGGAGCTTCCGCTGTTCATCTGAGCGAAATGCTGGTTACTTGCAGAGCAAACCTGGCCGGAGCGCTTTTCCTCCTCGATCGTGGTAACCCGCTGACGACCAATTGGGTGTTTGCCCACCCACACGCGGTGCCCGTGCACGCGCTCTTTTACGAGCCGATGCAAACCTGGGCACGGGAAGAGTGTCCGCTCTGCAGAGACGGCGTACCTTTCAGTACGCAGTATGGTAAAGGGGAGGATGAAATGTTCCTCCACGGTCAGCCCCAAAAATCGTAATTTCTGTAAACCGACCAGACCCCTGGTCGGTTTTCATTTGACACTGCTCCCCCGCTCCCGTAAATTCCGTGTACACCAAACACACAAGGAGGTTGTTGTGCGAGGACCCATGAAGATGCGGGCAACGAAAAAACGCGGGCGTATCACCTGCCAACGCGGTAATGCGGTGAAGCGCCGGTTCGAGAAAAAACTTCGAGCACAGGCAGAGGCACTTCTGCCGCGGAGCAAGAAGGTTCGTTCATTTGAGCAGATCTACGAACAGCTCGCCCGACTGCGCAGCTGGGAAGCGCGAGATCTGCGGAAGACCCTTGCAAGCTACTTCAGCCTGAGGTAGCCGAAAGCCGACCAGGAAACTGGTCGGCGCTTTTTATAAGCAAAGAGCGGATGGATAGCATCCGCTCTGGTCTTTACGGCACCAGTGTATCGCCGAGGTTGTTCGGTAGGTGCCGCCGCTTTTCGAAGCCGCACTGCGGGCAATGCTCCAGATAGCTGAAGCCCAGCAGGGTTTCTTCCAGGGGGCCTTTGTTCACCTTTGCCCCACATTGCGTGCACTCGCCTTCGTGCTTGATGGCGTAGACAATCGCTCCGCCCATGGCTGCTCCGGCAAGCACTAGGGTAATGATCAATCCTGGTGACAGTTCATCCATGGTTACCTCCAGGCTCCAGGTTTGTGTATGTGCGGTCACCCTAGGTCGGCCACATCGCGTCGTCAAGAAGAAGCCACAGGCGCGGAGCCTGTGGCATGATGGTACGGAGAAATGGGCCTACTGGGCGCTGGGCTTTCCCGGAGTGCGGCGAAAGGCAAAGTAGAGGCCTAGGCCAAGGGGCAGGACAATGCTGATACCTGCCAGTACCATTACGACAATCGTTTCCCACATACAGAGTACCCTCTCTGGTGCAATTTGTAGTTACGGTATGCGCGGGCGGTGCTTTCGTCAAGTAAAAAAGCCACGGGGACTGCTCGCCGTGGCTTGGTAACCGCGCTCGGGGTGGAAGCCCTGCGCAGTTCAGGATTGGGGTGGCCGCTGGTTACGGCGGTCAGCTCGCACGAGCCCCGCAATAACTATGCCAATCATTACTGCTACCACACCTAATCCAACGAGGATCGTTTTCAGCATGCCGACCTCCATGGTCTTTGCTCTTACCCTAAAGATTGGCATTGTGGCCGTCAAGCGCGTTGCAGTGTAGCAGTCCCGCTGGTACACTAGAGGCAGATTCCGTCGCTTTTGTTGTGCAATGTATCTCGAAAAGCTAGACATTCAGGGTTTCAAATCTTTCGCCCATAAGACCACGTTGGAGTTCCAGCGCGGGATTGCCGCCGTGGTGGGCCCCAATGGGTCGGGGAAGTCCAACATTGCCGATTCCATTCGGTGGGTTTTGGGCGAGCAGTCGCTCAAGCAGCTTCGCGGCAAGAAGAGCGAGGACGTCATTTTTGCGGGCTCCGACAAGAAGACCAAGCTCGGCTCCGCTGAAGTCACCTTGACGCTCGACAACACCGATCACCAGGCCCCGGTGGACTACGAGAAGTTCAGCATCACCCGGCGGATCTTCAAGGATGGCACCTCCGAGTACTTGGTGAACAATGCGGCAAGCCGCCTTGTGGACATTCAGATGCTTTTGGCAAAGTCCAACATTGGCCAACGGACGTATTCGGTTATTGGTCAGAATCAGGTAGACGCGGTGCTCGTTGCCACCCCTCGGGAGCGCAAAGAATTTTTCGACGAAGCAGCGGGTGTACGACCGCACCAGATTAAGCGGGAGCACGCCGAGCACAAGCTGGCCGCAACGCGGGAGAACCTGGCTCAGGCCCAGCTCCTCATTGATGAAATTGCTCCGCGATTGCGCTCACTCACGCGGCAGGTGAAGCGTTTAGGCGAGCGTGAAGAAATCCAGAAAGAGCTACGGCAGCACCAAGTAGCTGTGTACACGGCGAAGATTGTAGGCCTGCGCGACGAGCTTGCGGAAGTGCAGGGTAAGGTTGCGGAGAGCGAAGCAGACCAGCAGTCCGCCCTGGAAAAAGTTCGCGGTATTCAGCAGAAGCTGGATGTGGAAGAGCGGGGCGCTTCTCGCCAAGAGGCCTTTACCCAACTCCAGCGCAGCTTCCAGCAGTTGGTGGATACGCGGAATCGTCTGCTCACGGATAGGGCGGCACTCGCCGGCAAGGTGGCCGCCACGCTGGCTCAAGCGGGCCAGAGCAACGTCACGTGGCTCGGTAACCGCAAGGCCGACCTCACGAGTCAGCTGACGCACAATAGCGAAGACCAGCAGACGCTGAAACAGAAGTTACAGAAACTGGACGTGCAGGTGCGGGTGGCAGCAGAGGAGTCGGATACTCTGGCCAAGGATCTGAAGGCCATTGAGAGCCAACTTCTTAAGGCGGAGCAGTCGTTGAAAACGCGGACGACCATGACCCTCCCCGACCTGGCGAAAGAGGTGGTGGATGTGGTTACGGGTCACCAGAAATTCCTCACCGGATTGCGGAGTGCCAGCACGCTGGAGGAATTCGCCACGCTCAAACGCGAAGCGCATCGGCTGGAAGTGGAAGCAGAAAAGTTTGTTCGCAAGGTGCAAAATCAGGCACCGAGTGTCGATCCGGCCGAACTCCTCGACCTGCAGCACCGACTCCACGAAACCATGAAACGGCGGGAAATCGCGGCGGCCAGCAGCCACGACGTGGGTGCGGAGAAGCGCATCCTGGATGAGCGATTCACCTACTTGCAACAGAACGCTGTTCGGCTGAAGGAAGAGTTGGCGAAAGTCGAGCGGGAACTTAGCCTTGCGGCGCTCAAGCCCTCCTCAAAGGCCGACGCGGATGCGGCCCTCCAGCGCGCCCAAGCCGATGTGGACGCGCAGCTTGCAGGAGTAGATGCAGAGCTGGCAAAAGCCCGAACGGAAATTGAGCAGTTCAACCACGGTGAGCAGGCGAAACGTGATAAGCTCTTCAGCCTGCAGAAGGATGCCCGGGTAGCCCAGGATCGAGTGCGAGAAATTGAATCCCAACTTGGCGACCTGCGGGTGGAGCTGGCCCGTCTGGAAACGCGGGAAGAAGACTTACTGCGCGAAATTCGTATCGAGCTGCCGGCCGAGCACATTGAGCACGTAGAAAAAGCCACGAAGGCCCCGACGGTGGATATCAGTGCCAGCGAACAGGAAATCGCGAAAGGGAAGCATTCCCTGGAGCTCATTGGCGGTATTGATGAGAATGCCACCCAGGAGTACAAGGAAACGAAAGAACGGTACGACTTTCTCACCACGCAAGTGGATGATCTCACCCGCGCGGCGGCTGACTTGGAAGTGGCCATCCAGAAACTGGAAGCCCACATTAAGGAGCGCTTCGAAGCCAGCTTCGAACGCATTGCCATGGAATTCAGCAAGTACTTCAAGACGTTGTTCAACGGTGGCCACGCCAGCATTGAACTTGTGAAAGAAGAGATCTTGCCCGAACCAGAACCCGGTGAGGACGATGATGAAGATGAAGATGTCGATGATGACGATCCGATTCTGAATGCCGGGCCCAAGCCCAAGGGCGAGAAAGTGGTCACCGGCGTCGAGATTTTTGCCACCCCCCCAGGCAAGCGCTTGAAGGGCATTAGCATGCTCTCTGGTGGTGAGCGAGCGCTCACGTCCATTGCGCTCATCTGTGCCATTCTGGCTTCCAACCCCTCCCCGTTTGTGGTGCTGGATGAAGTAGACGCGGCTTTGGACGAGTCTAATTCCATCCGTTTCGCCCAGATCCTAGAGAAGCTTGCCCACCGGACCCAGTTCATCACCATCACGCACAACCGCGCCACCATGCAGCGGGCGGCCTTGCTCTACGGGGTGACCATGGGCGATGACGGCGTTTCTAAGCTCCTCTCCGTGAAGATGGAGGAGGTTGATAAGGTGGTAAACAACCGGTAGTAGCCCCAGGCTTGACCAAAGTTCCGGAAGTCATTACACTACGCCCACATATGGTTTCCATCCGTCTTTCTCGTGTCGGCAAGAAGAATCACGCCACCTACCGCTTCGTCGTTTCTGACCGGCGGAAGGACTTGTATGGCCCAGCTTTAGAGATTCTCGGCACTTACGACCCTCACGTTAACCCCGCTGCTATTGCAGTGAAGGGCGACCGTGTACAGTTCTGGTTGGGCAAGGGCGCAAAGCCTTCTGCTTCGGCGCATAACCTTTTGGTTACCGCGGGTGTGCTGAAGGCCGATAAAGTTGTGGTAGCCAAGGGGCCGAAGAAGGAAGAACCGAAGGTTGAGGCCCCGAAAGTTGAGGAGAAGCAAGCTGAAGCCCCAGCTCCAGAAGTGAAGACCGAGGAGAAGCCTGCGGAAGCACCTAAGGCAGAAGCGAAGAAAGAAGAAGCGCCCGCTGCGTAATTGAGCTGCATTTGGAAGGGCCGCAAGGCTCTTTTTTGACACGCTCCCGCGCCCCTGCTATTTTTCCCACACACGCTACACCGGTCCTGGATGAGTCGCAGGATTCACGGTCACTGGCTGCTCTCTCCTAATGTAATTCTGCTATGGCAGAACAGCACGAAGACGCGCAGTTCGTCGAATTCGTCGTGAAGGCGATTGTCGACAACCCGCAGGATGTGAAGGTGGAACGAACCGTTGATGACATGGGGGTCCTCTGTACCCTCCACGTGAACCCCAACGACCTGGGGCAGGTCATTGGCCGCCAAGGCCAGACCGCGAAGAGCATCCGCACGCTCCTGCGTGTGGTGGGCGCCAAGAACCACGCCCGGGTGAACATGAAGATCTACGAGCCCGAAGGCTACCGCAAGTATAAGGGCGAGATGGGTGGGAAGCCGGCGGCCGAGCAGCCGCACCAGGACCAGCAGCCCAGCGGCGACCTGGCTGACGATTTGAAGCTCTAAAGCGTATTCATAAGGAACACCCGGCGTCAGCCGGGTTTTTCTTTTTCTTGCTACACTAAGCCTATGCGTTTCGACATCATCACCATCCTGCCCGATGCCTTTGGCTATCTCAACCAGAGCATTCTCGGTCGGGGGCAAGGCAAAAAACGGTTCAGCGTGAAGATTCACAATCTCCGCGACTGGACGACTGACAACCACCGCACGGTGGACGACCGGCCGTACGGCGGCGGGCCGGGCATGGTCATGAAAGCTGAGCCACTGGTGAAAGCGATTGCCGCGGTGAAACTGAAAAAGAAAAAAGTGAAAGTCGTTCTCTTCGCCGCCAAAGGCAAAACTTTTACGCAAGCCATAGCCCGGCAGTGGACGAAGCTCGATCAACTCGTGCTTATTCCTGGTCGGTACGAAGGCATTGACGAGCGCGTGCTGAGTTACGTTGATGAAGAAATTTCGATCGGCGACTACGTGCTCACCGGCGGCGAGCTGGGGGCAATGGTCGTGGTTGATGCAGTTGCCCGTTTGTTGCCCGGCATCTTAGGCAAAGACGAATCCTCGGCTGACGAGTCGCACCGCACCCCGGGTTGGTTGGAGTACCCGCACTACACCCGGCCCGAGGTGTTCAAGCGGAAACGCGTTCCCAAAGCCCTCCTCTCTGGCGACCATGCTGCCGTTCGGCAGTGGCGGGAGGCGCATGCGAAGAAGCGGACGGTATGAAGGTCGACGTCGCGGTTCTGCGTTTCCCCAATTTCCGAAAGCTCTGGGCTGGTCAAGTAGCCTCGCTTGCGGCCACGAACGTGCTGACGTTCGCCTTTGTGCTGGCGGTATATGAGCAGTCCAAGTCCAACGCCGCGGTAGCAATTCTGGTGGGCATGCAGAGTATCCCGCCAATTTTGTTTTCTTCGGTCGCGGGTGTCATTGCCGATAGCTATGACCGCCGGCGGGTGCTCCTCTTCGTGCACCTTACCCGGGCAGCGAGCGTCGTGCTCGCCATTGCCTTTGCCCAGTGGACCGTTGGCGTGCTCGTGGCGGCGTTTGCCATGCACACGCTCTCCCAGCTCTTCACCCCGGCAACGTCTGCGGCAATCCCGCAGATCGTGCCCAAGGAAAAGCTCTTCGCCGCCAACTCGTTTTTCACGCTCACCACGTATGCTCTCTTCCTGGTTGGGTACGGCGCCGCCGCGCCACTCATCGATGCGGTTGGTGACCGCCTGACCTACATCATTGGGCTGGGCTGCTATCTGTTGGCGGCACTCGCGACGGCACGCCTACCCCACCTCGCCGACCATTTAGCAAAACTCGAAGGCCCTCGGCTAGCGCTCACTCACCACCTGCGTTTGGTATGGGTGCGATTTGTGGAGGGCGTACAGTACGTGCGCAAAGACGCCATCATTGCCCTGCTGCTTATACAAGTATCCATTCTCATTGCCGTGGAGAAGTCATTTGCGTCGCTGATGCCGTCATTTGCGTTGGACTTTTTGGGTTTTCGGGTTCGTGACATTACCCTCGTGTTCATTGTGCCAACGGCACTCGGCACTCTCCTGGGCGTGGCAGTCGCTAATCGGCTTAAGCGAACGGTGCCCAAACATCGGCTCGTAAACTTTGGCATCACGCTGGATGCACTGGCACTCATGCTCGCTGTGGCTATTGTGCCGCTCACACGGTGGCTGCCCGACCTCATCCCGGTGTTCACTCCAGACGGCGTGCGCCTTGCGCTCGTCATTTTGCTTGCCCTTGCCTCGGGCTTTGCTGATCCCTTCATCCTCGTGTCGGCTCAGACCGTCTTGCAGGAGCGGACGCCCAATGAGGAGCAAGGTCGGGTCTTTGGCTTGCAGAATACCGTGCAGAACCTCTTCGCCTTCGTGCCGGTAGTCGCCATTGGCGCCCTGAGCGGCGTGGTACCCGTGCCCGCGGTGATTACGGGGTTGGGCGTGATTGTGGCCATTACCGCTGTTGCCGGGGCGGTGTACTACCACCGGCATCAGCTTACGGCCGACCCACCCCTCCGCTCTTGACAAGGCTGACGTTCTCCCGTATGCTACCGGAGCCGATAATTTACCGTAACCTACAGTAGATTCGGTCCATACCCTCCCCTTCCCAAGCGCGCCAGGAGATCTGGCACAGAGAGAACAGTGAAGCCTTACGGCCTCCCTGTTTTTTCTACCCTCGGGAGAGTACTCCGCCCGTTGACAACTAAAGAGTGGTAAGGAAAGAAGAACGCCAATTCAATAGAGTTAACTTCCGGTGTCACCTTCGGGTGGCATCCAGTTTCTAAAGTTTTCTGCAAAAACTTTTTGAGAGTTTGATCCTGGCTCAGGATGAACGCTGGCGGCGTGTTTTAGGCATGCAAGTCGAACGCGTTGTGCCGCAAGGTGCAACGAGTGGCAAACGGGTGCGTAACACATTGGTAACCTACCTCGGACACGGGGATAACTCCGCGAAAGCGGAGCTAATACCCGATGGTCCTTCTCATCGCAAGGTGAGAACGTAAACGGCGCAAGCCGGTCCGAGAGGGGCCTATGGTCTATCAGCTAGTTGGTGGGGTAATGGCTCACCAAGGCAATGACAGATAGCGGGCGTGAGAGCGCGACCCGCCT
>CAZAMC010000014.1:0-16437 GCA_964486505.1 uncultured Gammaproteobacteria bacterium | reverse complement strand
GTGGCTTTTGGCCCAGTTGACGAAGTCCTGCACAATGAGGAAGTAGCTCGCAAACCCCGTTTTCTCAATGACCGAGAGTTCGTACTCCAGGCGGTCTTGCACCTTGGCATCGTTCTCGTGCCCAGGGTAGCGGCGGGGGAGGCCGGCCTCACACAGTTCCCGGAGGTACGATTCGGCGGTCTTGCCGCTCGGCACTTCGAAGTGGGGGAGTTGGGTCTTACCAAGTTCCAGGGTCAGGTTACACTGGTCAGCAATGGCAAGGGTGTTCGCGATGACCTCGGGGTGGTCGGGAAAAGCGGCGGCCATTTCTTGCTCGGGCCGCATGCTCACGTTTACGCCCTTGTACGACATGCGCTTGGGGTCGTCGACCGTCGTCTTGGTTTGAATCGCAAGCAGGACGTCTTGGATGTCGGCATCTTCGGGCTTCAGGTAGTGCACATCGTTGGTTGCGACCACCTGAAGCCTGTGCTTGGCCGCGAGGTCAAAGATAGCGGCATTCACGCGTTCCTGATCGGGCATGCCGTTGGGCTGGACTTCCAGGTAGTAATTCTCTCTGCCAAACGTCTGGATGTACTTCTCAACGACTTCATCGGGCGTCGCGTTAATTTTCCCCAGGACCGCGTGAGCAAGTTCGCCCTGCAAGCACGCCGACAAGGCAATGATGCCCTCGCTATGTGCGCGAAGGAAGTCGTGGTCCACTCGGGGGCGGTAGTAGAACCCCTCCAGGTGGGCCGTGGTAATGAGGGCGATGAGGTTCTTGTAGCCAGTGGCGTTCTTGGCGAGTAGGACCAGGTGGAAAGGTCGCTCGTCAATGCGCGGTTCTTTGTCGTGCAGTGTCCGCCGGGCCACGTAGGTTTCTACGCCGATGATAGGTTTAATGCCCGCCTTCGTTGCTTTTTGGTAGAACTCAACTGCACCGTACAGCACGCCGTGGTCGGTGAGCGCCACGGCCGGCGCACCCTGGGCCTTTGCAAAAGCCACCAGGTCGTCGATTTTTGGCAGACCGTCGAGCAGGGAGTAGTGCGAGTGAACGTGGAGGTGAACAAAGCTCATGCGGATAGAGAAAGCAGGCTCGACAAATCGTCGTGCAGGATTGAAACGCCGATGCGCACCTTACTCCAGGTCGTCAGCAGGTGGGGCAGCCTTTTTGCTTTTTCGGTTCTTCACAAAGCTCGTCACATCGCCAACAACGCGAACGATGCCCGCAATTGCGGAGGCCGACGACGTCACTTTTGACTGGATGCTATCGAGGAAATCGCCGATGTGCTCAAGCCGTTGCTTTACCCCATCCAGCAGTTGGCGAAATTCCTCGATGGCCCTATACAGGTCCTTCACTATTTGGACCAGGTAGTAGAGGAGCCACATCGTAAAACCGCCTACGCCCAGCAGGACAATGGCGATGACAATATTGAGAATATCTCCGGTGTCCATAGGCGGCCAGTATACCATGTCTTTTGGTTCCTGGTAGGTCCGCAGCGGAGTGGGGTATACTGCACGCATGGCTGACCAAGTTTCTGATTTAGGCCTAAAACTTAACTACTGGTACCTCACCAATCGCCAACAGCTTCGCAAGTGGTGGGTCCTCGTTCTGGTGGCGCTGGATGTTTTTTTGCTGGCCGCCACTCTCACCCAAGGGACACTGATCTTCTTTCGCTTCCGTGATGCCACCGACCCCGTGGGTTCGATAGTGGCCACCACCCAAACGGTCGGTAAAGCTGAGGCAAACCTTAAGCCCAAAGCCTTGGTGCAGGGGACAGTGTTCACTACGCCGCGGGGCCAGAATCGCTACGACTTCTCCGTGCGCCTCGAAAATCCCAACACCACGTGGGTGGCTGTGGCCACCATTCAGTTTACCGGGGGTGCTAAGGAGCTCACCCCGGTCCGCGTCATTCTGCCACCCCAGACCACCCGCTACGCGCTTGCACTCAACGTTGCCAACGAAAGCGCGCCGCGCGCTGCGTTTACCACCAGCGAGCTCACCTGGACTCGGCTCTCGCCCGCAGACGCCGCTGAGAAGTTCGACGTGCGGGTTTCGGGTCTGAAAGTCGGGACGCAGACGCTCGTCACCGGCGATAACCAGCAGCGCACGGTTACCCAAGTCACCGGCATTCTGGAGAACCGCACCTTCGATGCGTTTGAGAGTCTACGCGTGGCCGTAGTGCTCACCCGGGGTAATGCCACGGTGGGCATTGGGAATGCCATCATTTCTCGCATTGAAGCCGAGACGAACATTCCCTTTTCGGTAGAGTGGGATACGGTCATAACCGGCGTCGAAAAAGCCGAAGCAATCCCGGAAGTCTACCGCGATCTCATTGCTCGCTAAGCTTGTATGGCCCGCTGGAATGTCCGCGCCCTGGCGCACGCCGATTGGATGCTTCTCGGGGCCAGTGCCGTGCTTGTCATCGTGGGCCTCGTCGCTCTTGCGAGCGTCACTATTGCAAAGACCCCGCCGGATTGGAACACCTTCCTGCGGCAGGTTTTGTTTTTAGGGATTGGTGTCAGCGCGGCGTTGCTTGCCACACTCTTGGACTATCGGGTCATTCGGGGATTTAGTGGGATTGCGTACGTCATCGCCGTCGCCCTGTTGGTGGCGGTGCTCATTTTTGGCACGACCATCCGGGGTACGACCGGCTGGTTTAACATTGCGGGTGTCAGCTTCCAGCCTGTGGAATTCGTCAAACTCTTGTGGGTGGTAGCCTTTGCCGCGTACCTGGCACGGTACGCCCGAGCCTTTGACCAGTGGCGGCACCTGGGCATTAGCGGGGCGTTTGCCCTGGGCCTGGTCATCCTCATCCTGCAGCAACCCGACTTAGGGTCTTCGTTGGTCGTCGCGGGGACGTACGTCGGGCTCCTCCTCACGGCCAACGTACGTCGGTCGCAAATTTTTCTCCTCGCGTCGTTGCTCATCATTGGGTCCGTTCTGAGCTACATGTTCCTCTTGCAGGACTACCAGAAGAATCGCATTCGAGTCTTAATCAATCCAACCACGGAAGATCGATTGAAGAGTGGCTACAACGTCACGCAGTCGATCATTGCCGTTGGGTCGGGGCAGCTCCTCGGTCGCGGTTTTGGGCAGGGCACCCAGAGTCAACTGAACTTCTTGCCCGAACAGCAGACAGACTTTATCTTCGCCGTCCTCGCCGAAGAGTTTGGGTTGGTGGGAGTCATCGTCCTGCTGGGCGGGTTCACCATCGTGCTCACCCGGAGCATACGCATTGCTCAGCAGTCCCGGGATGACTTTGGCGCCTTCTTGTGTACGGGCATTAGCATTGGTCTGGCTATCCACCTCTTCATCAACGTTGGCATGAACATGGGGCTGGTCCCCGTAACCGGCATTCCCTTGCCCTTCGTGAGCGCGGGAGGCAGCTCGCTCATCGCCAGCCTCATTGGTGTCGGCCTGGTGCAGAGTGTTGCCCTCCGGCGTCGGACAACCAGCGTATAGTCCTGGTCGGGCGTGGGAGTTGACCGCGGCCAACCAGAGTGGTATAGTCGCTCTGCTTTGCTGTAGGCCCGTTGGGCCTTTTCTCTATCACGCAGTTTTTGAAAGTCCCTATGACCCTTCAGCTCCAGGCCGCCCCTCGTGAAACGGGTAAGCGCCAGCGTTCCAAACTCCGCACTGACGACCTCATTCCTGCCGTCGTGTACGGCCACGGGATAGCCAATCAGAACGTCGCCGTCCCCCGGGCCACCTTCGAAAAAGTGTACCAGCAAGCCGGGGAGTCAACCCTGGTTGACCTTGTCGTCGACAAGGCGAAGGGCGTGGCTGTTCTCATACAGGATGTTGACCGCCACCCCACCTCGGGTCTCCCGCTGCACGTCGATTTTTACCAGGTGCGTATGGATGAGAAGATCACCAACGATGTGCCGCTCGTGTTCACCGGTGAGTCTAAGGCGATGAAGGAACTTGGCGGTATCCTGGTGAAGAATGCCAATACCCTGAAGGTCAAGTGTTTGCCAAAGGACTTGCCGTCAGAAATTACCGTTGATATTAGCGCGCTCGTGGATTTTGAAGCGCGCATTGCGGTGACTGATATCGCGATTCCGGCGGGGGTGGAAGTTCTGGCAAAACCCGATGAAATTGTGGCCATTGTTGAGCCGCCGCGCTCGGAAGAAGAGCTGAAGGCGCTCGACGAGAAGGTTGAAGAAAATGTGGAGTCGGTTGAAAAGGTTGAGCAGAAGAAAGAAGCTCCCGAAGAAGCCGAGGCGGAGAGCAAGACTCCCGAAAAAACTGCCTAGCGTATGCCAGAGAAGCTTACCGATCGACCCAGCGACTATACGTTCGGCAAGCGGAAGCTTCGCTGGCCCTGGATTGTCAGCGCGGGTGTCCTGGCGCTGGTGGTCATTGCTGTGGGTGGGTACCTCACTTTCCGAGGGAACTCCGGGACGACAGCTGACCCGAACTCCAACAATACGAATACCGCCGCCACGCAGGCCCCTCGGGTGCTCGACGGGGTTCTCGTGGACGCTGACCGAGCGAATTATTTGCCCCTCGCAGTCATTATCGAAAATCATTCGTCGGTTCGGCCGCAGAGTGGCTTGAGCCAAGCCGGCGTAGTGTACGAAGCGTTGGCCGAGGGCGGGATAACCCGGTTCCTGGCAATTTTTGCAACCAATGGTGATGTGACCATTGGCCCGGTTCGTTCGGCCCGACCCTACTTTGTGAACCTGGCCCGGGAGTACAGCGGCCTCTTCGTCCACGCCGGCGCCTCACCCCAGGCAACGGAGGCAATTGCGGCCACGAAAATTGCGGATTTCAACCAATTTTTCCGGCCGTACAACTTTTACCGGATTACTGGCCGGGCGCGTGAGCACGCACTCTTCACCGACCTCCGCCGTTTAGAGTTGGGCCGAAAAGACATGAAGATTGATGACGTGGGCTCGTTTGCCAGCTGGACGTACAAGGATGATGCGCCTGCCGCTTCCCCAACGACAAAGCCCATAACCGTAGATTTTTCTACGCCGAGCTACAAAGTGTCCTACGCGTACGATGCGGCGACGAACCGGTACGTCCGTAGCCAGGGTGGGACAGTGCAAACTGACAAAAACGACAGCACCAAGATTGCACCGAAGAACGTGGTCATGCTCCTTACGACCTCAACCTTGTACGACAAACTTCGTCGGAACATTGCGGTTGTTGGTGAGGGTAAACTTCTGCTCTTCCGCGACGGGGAGATGGTCCAAGGGACGTGGAAGAAGGCTGCCGCTGATTCTCGCCTGCAACTCCTGGATAGCACTGGTGGATCGCTGGCTCTCAACCGCGGTCAAACCTGGGTAGAAGTCGTGGACGTGGCCGAAAAATCTATTACTTACTAACTCGTCCTTTAAGGAGGAAACCATGCCTGCACAAAAACCAGCGCCCAAAGCGGCGCCGCGAAAGTCCGTCGTTTCGGGGAAACCCCAGTCCGTGATCCCAGTACCAACCCCAGCAGCGCCCGTCGCGCCGAAAGGGAAGCCGGCCACCGGTCCACTTGGCTTAGCACCGCTCTCCCACCATCACTGGTCCCGCTGGACGTATCTTGCACTCGCGGCTATTGCGGCGGTAACCCTCGCTTTTGGCGTCTTTGCCTTCGTACGTTTTGGTTCAGATGATGATGGCACGCCAGTTGCGACAACCACTGAGCAGGCGCCCGTTGTGGAAGTACCATTTGCGCCCGACCTCACCGGTGGGAACCGGAACTTGCATGGTCACAATTACCCGGTGGCCGTGATGGTTGATAACCACAGTGCGGCTCGGCCCCAGTCGGGTTTGCAAGCCGCCGCCGTTGTGTACGAGGCGCTCGTAGAGGGTGGCATTACGCGTTTCATGGCCGTCTACGACCAGGGCAGCATTGAACAGATTGGCCCCGTGCGTTCTGCTCGGCCGTACTTCTTGCAGTGGTTAGCGGAGTACGACGCCGCCTATGCCCACGCGGGCGGTTCACCCGAGGCACTCACCGACATCCGTCGCGAGCGCATCCATGACATCAACGGCATTGGTAATGCCGCGAAGGCCTTCTCCCGCGACAAGTCGCGCCCCGCGCCGCATAACCTCTACACCTCTTCGTTTGCACTTTTCCTGTCTACCGAGGCGAACAAGCTGGCCTATAGCGACGCGGACATTACCCCGTGGACTTTTGGCGCAACGCCCGCTGTGGGCACACCGGCAAAGGCAGTGACCCTGAACTTTTCGGGCAGCGCGAAGACCACTGAAGTTCGTTACACCTACGACGCCACGCGGAAGCAGTGGTTGCGCAGCCAGGCCGGCCAAGCGCACAATGATCGCCTGACGAACAAGCAAGTTGGAGTGACCAACCTGGTCGTGCAGCGCATTTCCAATAATATTCCAGTCGGGGAAAAGGGCCGCCTGTCAATGACTGTCACCGGCACAGGCAAAGCGAAGGTGTACCAGCAGGGTCAGGTGGTGGATGCCACGTGGTCCAAACCTGCTCGCGAATCACGCACCACCTTTACGCTTGCCGACGGTACGGCACTGACATTCCTCCCAGGGAATACATGGGTAGAAGTGCTCCCGGAGGGCCGCACGTTGACCACCGAATGACGCGTGCCCGCCCGGTAAAGCTACTCGCCATAGACCTCGATGATACGCTCATCGGGCAGGATTTACGCGTCTCGGTGCGTAATCAGCGCGCTATACGTCGGGCAGTGCGAGCGGGCATTAAAGTAACCTTAGCCACAGGGCGTACATTTACGACCACATTGCCCTTTGCGGAAAAACTAGGTCTCACCCATACCCTCGCGTGCTTCCAGGGCGCGTTATTGCGAGGGAAGAGCAAAGTGCTTACTTCGCGCACTATGCCACCGCAGCATTACTTGGACATCGTTGACTTTGGTCTGCGTCACAAAGTGCAGGTGTGTGTGTACGCGCTTGACCACGATACCGTGTACTTCCAGCGGCCCCTTGATCGGTACGGCAAGGAGTACCTAGACCGTATTGAGCAGGTGCGGCAAATTAGCCTGGTGAACCTCCGCACTTTTCCCTTCCCTCACCCGCCCATCAAGATTATGTTCGTCACGAGTCCCGACAAAGTCATTGCGTTGGAAAAGAAGGCGTTGGCGAAGTGGGACCATAAGCTCTACATTACACGGACCCGGGCAAACCTGTTGGAATTTTTGCACCCCCACGTGAATAAGGGTTTCGCCCTTCGGCAGTTGGCCGAGCACTACCATTTAGACTTGCAGGAGACTGCGGCAATTGGCGATGGGTACAACGACGTGCCAATGCTGAAGGCTGCCGGAGTTTCGTTCGCGGTGAAGAACGCCCCTGCAGTGGTCGAACGCGCCGCGGATCACGTAGTGAGTTCATATGACCAGGATGGGGTAGCCGAAGCAATTGATTGGATTCTGAAGAATCGAGCATAAGCAAAACCCTCTCGGTAAGGAGAGGGTTGTAGTCCGGCCTGACGCGCGACGTTGCTAGGCTGGCTTTTGGTTTGCCAGTCTGCCAAGGGCCTTGTAGAAGTAGGCGCCTATGGTTGACGCTATCGCAGCGAGCGACGCTATGCCGATGGCGGCGTATCCTGCCTCCGAACCCGACTGTGGTTCACCTCCCGTAGCGAAGATGAGTGCAATGATGATGCCGTACACACCTAGTCCAATTGACCCAACGTGTACGATGGTGTGCTCCCGAGCATCACTCTCGCGGCGTAACTCTGCAATAGTAATCAGCACAGCGCTCGCAATGAAGAGCAGCAGGCTAATGGTGGAAAATGCGCTTTGCATGAAACCTCCGTAGATTTTCGTTTTCAGGGGGGAGCTTACGAGGCAAGCAGCGTACTGTCAAGTGATCGCGAGGTCCGTGCTACAATACTAACCACCAATGTTTACGCAATCAAAACTCTCCAATGGCGTCCGGGTGCTCATTGCCCCCCGCACAGATACCCAGGCCGTCACGGTCATGGTGTTCGTGAAAGTCGGTTCCCGGTACGAGAGCGTGCCGCTGAATGGGGCGTCGCACTTCCTCGAACACCTGATGTTCAAGGGTACGCAGCGCCGGCCCGATACGCTTACCATTTCCAAAGAACTCGACAGTATTGGTGCCGAGTACAACGCGTTCACCAGCAAAGACCATACCGCGTACTATATTAAAGCAAGTCGAGCGCACGTTAACCTGGCCCTCGACATGCTCGCCGATATGTTGGTGCATTCGAAGTTCGATGCTACTGAGCTTAATCGGGAGCGAGGGGTGATCATCGAGGAGATCAACATGTACGAAGATAACCCCATGGCGCTCATTGAAGATGTGCTCGAGCGTCAGCTCTACGGCAATACACCGCTGGGGCGGAATATCGCTGGCACCAAGCAGGGGATTACAGCCATGGACCGGGCAGCCATGTTGCGGTACAAGGACGCATACTACGTGGGGTCCAATATGACCGTCGTCGTGGCTGGCAATGTTCCAAAGGATATTAGCCGCCGCATCCGAACGTCGTTCAGTGCGGTTCCCGCCCGGCAAGTGCGCTCACGTTTTGTGCAGCAAACGCGCCAGGCCAGTGCACCCGTGGTCATCAAGCGCAAGTCCACCGAGCAAGTGCACCTGGCGTTCGGCACGCCCGCTTTTGGCTATGCCGACAGGCGCAACGATGCGCTGACGCTGCTGTCCATCGTTCTCGGTGGCACCATGAGCTCCCGCCTCTTTATTGAAATTCGCGAACGGCGAGGACTGTGCTACTACATTCGCTCCAGTGTAAACCCCTACGAGCAGGTAGGCCATTTCAGCGTGCAGGCCGGCATTGATAAGCACCGTATTACCCAGGCTATCCCCGCCATTGTTCGGGAGTTGCGCAAAGCGGCTCGTACCGGCGTAACCCTGGAAGAACTCACTCGGGCCAAGGAGTACGTGAAGGGGAAGTTCATTCTTTCGCTGGAAGACTCTGAGAACGTTGCTGGCTGGCTGGGCAAGCAAGCGCTGTTCGAGCACTCCGTGCGGTCAGCCGCACAGCGGTTAGCGGATATCCAAAAAATTTCCTTACGTTCGGTCAATGCCATTGCCGCGCAGGTGCTCCGACCCGGGGCGCTGCGGCTCTCCATAATCGGTCCGTATACCTCCGCCACACCGTTTGCCAAGCTTTTGCGCCAATCCGCCTAACCGCGGTATACTGGGCCAATGGAACCCGAAAAACGAAGCGTTAACGTCAGTATCTCAACCTCCACAATGCTTCGCGTTGTGGCGGTGGTTCTGGTTCTCGCGTTTGCGTACGCCATTCGGGAGGTCTTTGTGCTCCTCCTCGTGGCCGTGGTGCTGGCCACGGCACTAGACCCCTGGGTCGACGCGCTGCAGAAGCGCCGCTTCCCGCGGACGTTGGGGCTGATCATCATCTACGTTCTCCTCTTCGGTGGCATAAGCGTCATACTGGGTTTGCTCATCCCACCGCTCGTCAACCAGTTCAGCGAGCTTACGCAGAACTTCCCGGCCATTTACCAGAAGTTCTTAGATGAGTTCCAAGCGCTGCGGGACTTCTCTAGCCAGGCAGGCATTCAACAGAACATCAGCAGCGTCCTGCAGAACATCCAGGGCAGCGTTACCAGCGCCGGCAGCAGCGTCTTTTCGGCACTGAGCGGCTTCTTCGGCGGGGTGATTGCCTTCATTGCTGTCCTCATCATGACGTTCTACATGGTCACCGAGGAGAGCGGCATGAAAAAATTCTTCCGTTCGATTGCACCGTTGCAGTACCAGCCGTACCTGCACGAGCTCATTACGAAAATTCAGGTGAAGATGGGTGGTTGGCTGCGCGGCCAGCTCCTGCTCCTGCTGATTGTGGCTATCATGTGCTACATCGGCTTGCTCATTCTCGGGGTGAAGTACGCGCTCGTCCTAGCACTGTTCGCCGGTCTCATGGAGTTCATTCCCATGATTGGCTCCACCATCGCCGCGGTTCCGGCCGCGTTCATCGCGTTTACCCAGAGCCCCATGAAAGGCATCCTGGTGATTGGGCTCTACATTGTTATCCAGCAGATTGAGAACAACATCATCGTGCCAAAGGTCATGAAGAGTACGACTGGCATCCACTCCATTGTGACCATCATCGTCCTCCTCATTGGGGCAAAGGTTGCCGGCCTGCTGGGCGTCATCTTGGCGGTGCCGGTAACGCTCATCGTCATGACCGTGTACCAAGATATCTTCGGGAAGCGCCGTGACGCGGAGCTCCAGTTGGAACAGTAGAATACCCGCATGGCCCGCCGCGTCCCTCTCCTCCTGACGACGCCGATTTACTATGCGAACGGCGCACCGCACGTTGGTTCGGCGTACACGACTATTGCCGCTGACGTGGTGGCCCGGGTTTTTCGGCAAGAAGGCCGAAAAGTTTTTCTCCTCACCGGCACCGACGAACATGGCCAGAAAGTCGCTGATACGGCCGCGAAGGCCGGCGTCGAGCCGCAAGCCTTCGTTGATCAGCAAGCCCGAGCGTTCCAGCAAGCTTTTGAACGGCTGGATATTGGTTTTGATCGCTTCATTCGCACGACCGAGCCCGACCACCTCGCTGGCGTCAAGGTTTTTTTGGAGAAGCTGAAGAGTGCTCGCACGCCGCTCGGCCGACCCGCCGTGTACCAAGGGACGTACGAAGGTTTGTACTGCCAAGGGTGTGAACGCTTCCTGACGGAGAAAGAACTCGTAGAGGGCAAGTGCCCGCTCCACAACACGCCGCCGCAGCACGTGAAAGAACAGAACTGGTTTTTCCGGCTGGCCGACTACCTGCCTGCGCTGAAGAAAGCCATTGCCAAAGGGGAGCTCAGCATTGTTCCCGCGACAGCCAAGCAGGAAGTGCTGGGGTACTTCAAGCAAGGCGTACAGGATTTTTCCATTTCGCGAGAACACGTAACGTGGGGGATTCCTTTGCCGTGGGAACCCAAGCAGACCGCGTACGTTTGGGTAGACGCTTTGCCGAATTACCTTACGGGCGTTGGCTACGGCAAGGACGCGCGGAAGTACCGTACCTGGTGGCGCGGGGAAGTGACACACGTCATGGCGCGGGACATCTTGAAGTTTCATGCGGTGTACTGGCCCGCCCTACTCTTGGCCGTGGGCGAACCCGTCCCGAGCACGATTGTGGCGCACGGTTTTTTTACCGTGAATGGCCAGAAGATGAGTAAGAGCCTGGGCAACGTGGTTGACCCCCTGGAACTCGTCGGCCGTTACGGGGTGGACGGCACGCGGTACCTACTCCTCACGGCTTTTCCATTTGGTCAGGATGGTGATTTGCCCATCGGACGCTTTACCGAAAAGTACAATGCGGATCTGGCCAATGGGCTCGGCAACTTAGTGTCGCGGACAACGAATATGGTGGAGCGCTACCTGGGGGGAGCCGTGAAAGTGGTGAAAGCCCCCAAACCTCTTACTCGAGCGGTCGCTCACACCCAAGCATTTGCTTTCAGTCAGGCGCTCGCGGAAATTTGGAAGAGCGTTACCTGGGCAAACCAAGCCATCGATCGTGCCCAGCCGTGGGATTTGGGGAAGAGTGAGAAGGCGGCGGACAAGAAGAAGCTGAATGATCTCCTGGCTCAACTTGTGGCGCAGTTGCAAGAAGTGAGCCGGGCTCTAACGCCGTACCTCCCGCACACCGCGCAGACCATCACCAGGGCGCTGCGGGCCCGGAAGATTGTAAAAACTCCGCCGCTCTTCCAACGCGTTGTATGAGTACCACCGACATTGCTCTCCTCGCGCTCTGGTTTGGTTTCGTCTGGGCGGGTTTCTGGTACGGCCTCATTCAAACCCTGGGCGGGGTGGTGGGCGTTATTGCCGGGGCGATTATTGCCGGCCGGACGTACACTATTGCGGGTGGTTGGTTGGGCGCTGCTGGCGATCGAGCCGGCTTGGCCAATTGGCTTGCCTTCACGACGATATTCGTGGTGGTCAACCGCGCTGTGGCTATAGCGACGGGAACGGTTGGAAAAGTGCTGAACGTTGCAAAAGTTGTGCCGGGGGTGGCTTCGGCAAATCGTTTGGGCGGTGCGCTCGTTGGTCTACTGGAGGGTGCGCTCGTTCTCGGTTTGCTGGTGAACCTCGCACAGACGCTGAAGGTGAGTGCAAGCCTCTCGGCGTACCTCGAAGGTTCTCGCATTGCTAGTCTCCTCGGCACTATTGGGAGCAGCCTCATGCCGTTGCTACCGGAAGCCATCCGTCACGTCCAAGCGATTATTAATGTCTAGCGGCACGCTTTATATCGTCGCCACGCCGATTGGTAACCTGGATGATCTCAGCCACCGGGCCCGAGAAGTCTTGAGCCATGTTCAGGCTGTTCTTGCGGAAGATACACGTGAAGCCGCGAAGCTCTTGCAGCATATTGGTGCCGAGAAGGAGCTCGTTCGTTACGACGAACACACGCGTGGCGCGCGGGAAGACGCAATCCTGGCGAGGCTGCAGCAGGGTGAATCGCTCGCGCTCGTTGCGGATCGCGGCACGCCAAATATTGCCGATCCGGGTGGCCGCCTGGTTGAGCGCGTCTACCGAGAGTGCCCACACGTGAAGGTTGTGCCTATCCCAGGGGCATCGGCTATGGCTGCAGCGCTTTCGGTGTGTGGTTTTCCGCTGCAGCGCTTCACGGGTTATGGGTTCCTGCCCCTCAAGAACGGCCGTCAGACCATCCTGAAAAACATGGTTGCGGATGAACGACCAGCAGTGTTCTTCGAGTCCCCGCACCGCATCGAGAAAGTCCTCCAGTTCTTCGTGGATAACTGCCCAGACCGAGAAGTGTTCGTTGCCCGCGAACTTACTAAGACTTTTGAACACCTCTACCGTGGCAAACCAGCAGATGCGCTAGCAGCATTGCGCGCTGATGCAGTGAAAGGGGAATTCACCGTCGTCCTCGGTCCAGCAAAGAAAAACACCTGATCACTCTGGATCAGGTGTGGCTTTTGCCTTCTTCGGGCGTTTCTTTTCGTCCCGCTGCTTGAGGAGCTCCAGGGCCATGAGTACACCGGCGGCCGGGCGATTTTGCGAGCCGCGCAAAACAAACTCTGTCGCGCCGGCTTTGCGAAAATCAGCTTCTCGTCGCGGGTCGCCAGCGGTGCCAACGATGATTACCTTCCGATCGCGTCGGTGAAGGCGTTCAACGATTTGGTGGCCGTTCTGGATGAACGCTTCCTGGAAGTACCCGCCGACCACAACGGCGTCGTACTTGCCCGGTATGCACGCTTCATCGGCTTTGCCCTTGGCAATATCGCCGTCGGCAACCACATCGGCAACAACACCCATGACCTGGGCCGCACTCATCATCGCTTCGCGGATGTTCTTGTCGTCTTCAATGAGCAAAATTCTATACATTCGGGGACTTCCTCCAGGTTTGTGTACATTTCCTAGCATCCTAGGGCAGTCCAGGGGGATGTGCAAGGGGAAGCCAGAAAAGCCGGCCCTTGACATTTCCCTCCAAGTTCGTACACTTTTTCTGCGCCATTTCCCAGCAACTTCCGCGGCAAAAGGCCGTAGACTAGCGCATTTTCCGGTTGTCCACATGTCACAGACTCCTCAAAAATCCGGCTTTTGGCAAGCACTCAGCATCGCCTGGGAGCTCGGGTACGTCATTGCTATCCCTATCGTGCTCTTCGGGATTGGCGGCCGGCTACTCGACAAAAGTTTAGACACCTCGCCCTGGCTTTTTCTCACGGGCGTCATTCTCTCGATTATCCTCACTTCTGTAGGGTTGGTCTGGAAATTTAAGAAGCTCATGCGGACTATTGAGCGCGAAAATCCACCCACCACTCCACCGAAATCCTAAATGGCCGCCGAAGTCTCTCTTGCCGCTGAAACCGTCTTTCACCTGGGGCCCATCCCGGTGAATAACAGCATCATCACCACGTGGATTGTGGTTGTGCTGCTCATTGTTGGCGCAATGTTTTTGCGAAAAGCAAAAACTATCCCGCGTGGTTTTCAAAATCTTGTGGAGGCCCTTTTTGAAGGGGCGCTGGGCATCATGGATTCGGTAACGCAGGATCGGAAACAGTCGGAGAAGTACTTTCCCTTCATTTTCACCTTCTTCATCTTCATTTTGCTCGGGAACTGGCTCGGCCTTGTTCCGGGAGTGGGTTCGATTGGTTTCCACGAGCTCCACGAAGGCAAAGAGGTTTTCGTCCCACTCTTGCGGGGCCCCGCTGCAGATTTAAACTTCACGCTCGCCCTCGCGCTGATTTCCGTGGTCGCAACGCAGGTCATTGCCATTGTCATGCTTGGATTTTTCAAGCACCTGAAGAAGTACGTGAACTTCAAAGATCCAATTATGGGTTTCGTGGGCGCCCTGGAAGGTATGTCCGAATTTGCCAAGATTCTCTCTTTCAGTTTCCGGTTGTTCGGCAACGTCTTCGCCGGCGAAGTTCTGCTCATCGTCATCGGCCTCATCATCCCGTACATTGTGCCCATTCCATTCCTGTTTCTCGAATTGTTCGTGGGCTTCATTCAGGCCTTCATTTTTTCCATGCTTACCCTGGTATTCTTGAAAGTCGCCACGGCTAGCCACGAGCACTAGCGGCCGAACGTTGGCGGCTCCGTGAGCCCTCAACGTTTCGTCACTAAGTGTACGCCAGACCCGACGTTAAATATCCAACCCTCGTCGGAGCGCGACGTACGAAAGGAAAGTAGTATGGAAGAAGCCTCAGCCAAGCTGTTTGCCGCCGCACTGGCAATTGCCGTGGGTGGGTTCGGCCCCGCATTCGCCATCGGCAAGCTCGCCGCCAAGGCGATGGAAGCCATTGGCCGCAACCCCGAAGCCGCGAGCAAGATTCAAGTGCCGATGCTCATCGCTATGGCCTTCGCGGAAGCGATCGCCGTGTACGCGCTGGTCGTTGCCCTCATCATCAAGTTCGTCTAGTTCTTCGCTGACGAATCCCTCGCCATGTATGGCGGGGGAAGGCTAGCGAGTAACGAATACACCTATGGAAGAGTTAGTAAAAAAATTCGGCATCGAACCCGCCCTCCTCATTGCCCAAGTTCTCAATTTCGGCATCGTCCTGCTTGTGCTGTGGAAGTTCGCCTACAAACCCCTCCTCAAAGTGTTGCGGGATCGGCAGGAGCGGATTGCCAAGAGTATGGCAGACGCTAAGTCCGTGGAGCAGAAGCTGGCTGAGGCTGAGCAGTTGAAGGAGCAGAAATTGGTGGAAGCCCGCAAGCAAGCGCAGGGTATTGTGGAGCAGGCCGAAGCTGAAAGCGAGCGCTACCGTAAGCAACGGTTGCAAGAGGTAGACGCTGAGATGCAGCAGGAGAAGGTCCGTGCCAAAGCCGAAATTGCTGCGGAGAAAGCCCAAGCGTTGACCGAAGCAAAGACTGAACTGGTGAACTTGGTTATCAGCGCGACCCAGAAGGTGGTCCCCCAGGGCGCCACTAAAGATCTCGATGCGAAACTCGTAGCTGAAGCAGTTGAGGAAAGCAAACATGCGTAAATTTTCAATCCGCCAGTACGCCGAGGCTTACCTCGCGGCCACGCACGATGCGTCCGCAGACAAGCGCGTGGACATTGCTAATCAGCTGATTCGGCAGCTCGCCCGCCAGCGCCAGCTTCGGCTGGTACCGCGGATTGCTGCCGAACTGGAACGGCTCATTGCCGAGCAGGGTGGGCCCGTAGTGGCAAAGGTGCGAAGCGCGAAGGCGCTCTCTACTATTGAGGATGCTGAGTTGACGAAGAACCTGGAAGCCGTGTTGAAACGGAAGGTAAAATTGCGCCACGTGCACGAGCCGAAGCTCATCGCGGGCGTAAAAATCCAAGTCGGTGATCGCCTCATCGACAATGCTCTCGCCTCCCGACTCGCATCCCTCACCTCACATCTCCTCGCTTCCTAATCCGTACTGTCTCGAACCCCTATGCCGCACACTATCGTCGACGTCCTGAAAGCCCAACTCCAAAGCTACACCGCCAAAGCCACGACAGCGACGGTCGGTCACGTCATTGACGTGGGCGACGGAATCGCGCGGGTGGAGGGTTTGAGCAACATCAAGTCCAGCGAGAAAGTCACCTTTGCTTCGGGCGCCACGGGCGTAGCCTTGAACTTGGAAGAGGACACCGTGGGTATCATGATTCTCAACGGTGCCACGATTGTGCAGGAAGGGGAAGAGGTGCGCGGGACCGGGGAAGTCATGTCGGTGCCGGTTGGCGATGCGCTCGTCGGCCGCGTGGTGAACCCGTTGGGCGATCCAGTCGATGGCAAAGGTCCAATCGTTGCCTCCGCCACAATGCCGGTTGAGCGTGTGGCGCCCGGTGTTATCACCCGCGAATCCGTGAAGCAGCCGTTGCAAACCGGGCTGAAGGCCATAGACGCTCTCATCCCCATTGGCCGGGGCCAGCGCGAGCTCATCATCGGTGACCGACAGACGGGGAAGACTGCTATTGCCATTGATACAATCATCAACCAGAAGGGGCAGGATGTTACCTGCATCTACGTGGCCATTGGTCAGAAGGCCAGCAAGATTGCCCGCATCGTCGCCGAGCTGGAGAAACACGGCGCTATGGCGCACACCAT
>CAZAMC010000013.1:0-17635 GCA_964486505.1 uncultured Gammaproteobacteria bacterium | reverse complement strand
TTACTTCCCGTTGGGGTAAACGACTATCATCACCTTGGCGCCCTTGGTGACATTGCCACCGTTCCAGTCGTGAATGGCGTTCCACAAAACGTCCGGCTTGTACACGTACCCATTCCCCTTCCGCGTGCCCGGGTCATTAGTTATAATCCGGCCGTCTTTTAGCCAGCCCCGAATGACCAACATGTGGTACAGCGGGCCGCCGTTCTTGAAGTTTGGGTTCTTCAGCAACTTACCTGAGGACGGAATGATTACCGGCCGACCAGCCAGCACGTGTGGCTTGGCATCGTTAATGGACTTCATGGGCAGAACATCTACGCGCTTGTACTTGTAGAGCTCCTTAATCATCTTCGCGGTTTGCACTGCAGTGGTGTCTTTGAAGTCGCCGAACGTCTTGTTCTCGTAGGCAATCATCTTGCTGTATTGGGTTTCGACCTGCGCTGGTGTAAAACTCTTCACTTTCGTCCAGTAGTAGTGCACGGTGAGCACCGCCGCTTCTTCGCAGGTTTCGTTGTGCACCGCGTCCCAGTTCGCGGTTGGTGCTTGCAGTACGAACGGTACGGCCAAGTTGAATTGGCTCGGGAGCTTCGCCGCGGCCGTTACTTCTACCGAATCACCCTGCACGTCTGGCTCATTGACATTGCTATTCTCAACATCGCCTACCATGGGCTCAGTCGTATTTGCCGTGCCAGTAGCAACCTCTACCGCCTCGGGCAAGGCCTCGGGCTGGTCATCGAAGAACCGGCTACGAATTGCATCGCGCTCCAAATACGTGCCAGCGCCAATCAAGGCGATAGCAAGAATCCCTCCGGTAATAATGCCTGCTTTACGCATAGTATGAGTATAGACGAGAACCAAAAATTCTACATTCTGATAAGGGAAAAGTCAAGGGTTGCGGCGAGCAACCGAAGCGGTATACTCAGGCGGTATCCGCAATATACAATCGGTTCTACCCCTGCGGGGGCTACGTCAACACAAACCGGAGGTGTGCCGCATGTAGCTTTTCGTCCCTGGGTAATCACGGATGAGTAACAGGTGAGGATTCCTTTGTCCATGAGGTCAGCTACCGGCTGACCTCTTTTTCACCCCGCGAACATCGCCTGCTATACTCCCCATGTCCGCAATACGACAAACCAAAAAACCTTTAATTCGTGGAGGGTCCTGGCAAAAAACAACATCCCTACTGCTTGGGTGCGACGAGGTAATCACATCCACGTAGCCTTTCCGAAGCACTTTATTGAACGCACACAGCATTATCATGATAAGGAGCCGGTGACCGCGGCTCCTTTTTCTCTGCATTCCCTAGGCTTTTCTCATCCCCATTTTGGCTAAGGTTAGAGCTTTTGGCTAATCTTAGCCATGCCAACCATTGACAGAAATGCGCCCTTCCTGTATGCTGCACCGTTACGGTTGAGAAGGGATTCCATGCCCTCCATTCATGCGCCCTTGAAAACCGAATAGGATTACTAGCCAGTTGCCCCGCTTGGGCGCTGGTTGGAGAGAGCGTCTTCGCCCCTCAAAAGGCATGACGTTAATACATGGCGAAAGCTATGCCAAGCGCTGATTATACTTATTTTCGTAACTCAACGAGCATTATCATGATCAACTTTAAATAACGGACTCTCTCCGCAAGGTAGAGAGTCCGTTTTGTTTTCCTAAGCCGTTGCTTGTCACGATAGCTTAGGAGGACTACACCCCGCACGAGTCCGGAGGGACTGGCGCGGGGAATAGTCTTTCGTAAAAAAATATGAACAGCAATGACGCTGTTCAACAACAGAGGAGTGCAAGATGCCCAGAATCATCGACCTCGTGGGTGCACGGAAGCTGCGCCCGGTCATGAAGAGAAAGAATCTCTCAATCGAGCTGGTTCCTGACAACGTCGCCCTGACGGTGTCGAGGGCCTACAATGGCTACCGTCGGGCGAAAGTCTGCGTCGGTCGCCCTGTTTGGCAGCTCGATAACGGCGTTACTATCCGGTAGCGTCATAGCTCACTCGGAGAGCAGATGGTTCAACCCCGTCTGCTTTCCACCACTCTCAAGCGCACGAATATCTCGCGCGCTTGTTGTGGACAATCTGAAACCTACACAGGAACAGAACATGCCCAAGCGAGCCTTGGAGTGGCAGACTCCATAAAATACCTGCCCGCCCTGGACGTAGAAACAACGGCGATCTAAGCGAAACGTGGTATGGAGTCCAGCCATACCCTCTTTTTCCAGCTGACATCCATACGATGCCCGTTGGAAAAAGAGAAACATTAAACGCGTACACGCACTCCTGCCTACCGGGCGGGAAAGAAAAAGGAGAGATACATGAAGAAGTCATTAATCGCCATCGTCATCGCCATGCTCACCCTGGTGGGTTCGAGCTTTGCTCAGGATCTGGACAGTACCACAATCCACGGCCTGGTGCTGGTACAGGCGCCGACGAATGCTGGCGAGCATAACTTCACCAACCGCTTCGCGATTGCGAAGCTGGCTGGGTACAGGGAAAACGTGAAAATCGGCTTCCAGTACGACCTGGCGTCGAACTGCGTCATCCAGGCCGAGGGTATCCTGACGTACGGCAATTTCAAGGTGTCCAGCGGTGCCACGTTTACGGCTGCTGGCCAGATTACGCCGGCTCCGGAAGGTTTGAACACCCAGTGGTGGTACGAGGTTTACAACTCGTACACCTTTTTGGGAACCGGACTTGGTCTGAACTACACCAGTGGCCCACTCACGGCCTACGCCGTCCGGACGGACATGTTCAGCGCAGCTGCACTGTACAAAGGTTTCCAGGTCCTTTACCAGGAGAACTTTGGCAGCACAGTGGCGTTCGAAAGTCCGTGGTCTACGAAGGTTTTCAATCCGTTCTTCGGAGCGACCTTCTACCACCGCGGTGGTGAGAATCAGTACACCGCTGCAAACTTCGTTCAGGTGAACGACGACCTCCGTCTGTACGGAGTCTTCGACTGGGGTAAAGTCCAGGAAGAACGCTTGGGCATTGCCTACACGGTCAATGCCAACGCTAAGGTTCTCGGCTACTACAACGTGGAAGCCGAGCAAACCTTTGTGGAAGGTGTGTTCAGCTTCTAAAGAGCTGCTCATTTGAAGAAGATGGAGACAACGTTCGACTCGTTGCCTCCTCTTCGCTCTTGAATGCACGAGATGACCTCGCGTGTTCCTTGCGAAGAAATTCGTAACGTTTGCATAGAACTGAGGAGGAATTGTGAGAAAAGCTCTGGGCATCCTTATCATTTTGTTGCTGCTGCCGTTCAGCCTGAAGGCGCAGGGACAAACCATCACCGCCAAGCCGTATGGGCAGGCGTGCATGTCGATTCCGACATCAGGATCACAGGACTACAAACTGCGCTGGGCACGGCTCGGCGCTGACTACAACGTGTCCAACAAGGGCACGGGCAAGGTCGAAGCGGACTTTACGTCGAACACCTTAGTCATGGCCTACTTGCAGAAGGACTTTGGCCATGGACTCACCTTGGCGTACGGCAAACAGCTGACGCCGATGACTGCGCTCTACCCGGGTTCGCGCGGCCGCCAGCTGACGCAGGCGCCGCACATGTTCGACGGTTCGACATGCTTCGCGGTCGGTCTGCAAGCCACCTGGACTGGCAAAGGCATAACAGCCCGCGCCATGCAGTTTGGGCATGACCAATGGTCGGGGGCAATCAGCTCTCACGGCCTCTCCCTTTTTTGGGAAGAAGACGTGCTGGCCGGGACGCTCTTCGAGAGCCCTTGGACAACACCACTGCTCCACCCGAGCATCGGTTTCGGCAGCCGCGCCCATGGCTTGACGACGGTGACCATCCAGAATTTCTGGCAGGCCACACCGTCTGTGCGCGTATACGCTCAAGCTGACCTCCGAGACAACCAGAACGCTGGCCTGCTCGGCATCAGCTACGAGCACTCGAAGCTGTGCTTCCTGCGGCTCTTCCGCGAAGTGTGCGAAAATGCACAAGCGCGATGGGCTGCCGAAGCAACCTTTGCGTTCTAGTTACTATGTTCGTTGAAGAAGGGAGTGAGAAAACCAATCTCACTCCCCTTCACGCTCAAGCTCACGAACATCGCGAGCTTCTATTGTGAAGAAATAATACAAACGTTTGGAGGATATATGCGCGCTCTCCGCGTTGCTCTTGGTTTACTGCTCATCCTAGTAGGCGCAGTGGCATGGTTGCCACTTGACCTCTTCGATGTCCCGCACCCATTTTTGATCAGCTTGATCATCTTCGGGGCTGGCATCTGGGTGTACCAGTACAACCGTCACCGGCGGTAAATTTTGGGGAATTGCAACCGTGCAATTCCCCTTCCGACTTGAGCACTTGAAATACCTCAAGTTCTCAAGGAGGAACACGTGCCCAATTGTTCCTATACTATCGAGGGTGGTGCTCTCATCCTGAAGGCACAAGGCATACTCGCCCACGAAAGTGGACGGCTCCTTGTCCAGAGTATCGAGGAAATTTCCGCGCGGAATACAATCCACACGGTTATCCTCGACCTCGGCGAAGCAACGGGCCGCACGAGTGAGGCCCTGTGCCCGATTATTGGCGCGTGCAGCGTGGCCAAAAAGAAAGGCATGCGCTTTGCTATTGCGCACTTCCCCGAAGCGCTCCAACGCGCGTTCACCATCTGTGACCTGCAGAAAGTCATTGTAGTGTGCGCGAGCATTAACGAGGCTATCCGGGACGCGCAGTGACACGCGCCTGGTAACCCAAAATCATGAGGTATCTCATGCTGTAGCTCAATGTTTGAAAAAATCGGGGGATGCGCGAAAAGCCATCCTCCTCCATCTCGAGCGCACGAACTATTCGCGCGTTTGATTAGTGGAGCACGTCTCCTCACGCAGGATCAGGAATTGTTCTCGTGCGTCCTTTGGGTTAACCAAGGATACCTGAGAACCGAGGATCTCTTTCCCCTCGCTTTCCTGATCCGTCGTGAGGAGCACTTCCTCAAACCACGACCACAACAACCCAGAAGGAGGTACTGTGGAGAAGAGTGGATCTATTTGGTTGCGATTCTTGATCTACTTCGGGTTCGGCTTTATAACCGGACTGGCAATTCCGCACGGCTTCGTGTGGCTCCCTGTGGTGATCGCGCTTCTCGCGCTGGTCATTGCAGCGAAGAAAATCTTGAACTTCGCAAATATTGTCCTCACTGGCCTCGGCATTGGCGTCGGCTTCGGCGTCACCGCTGGTTGGGCAGCCGGACTCATTGCGGCCATCGCCGTGGTTGCCCTGCTCTACGCTGCGTTCAAACACAACCAGCAGAAGAGCACGCAGCCCGTGGCGAAGTGACTGCTGGGCGTCGGTCAAAAACCACCGACGCCCTCACATTCGAGCGCAGATCGTCAACCTGCGTTCGTTAGTGAGAAATGTTACTTTCCCCTCCTCCTTCTGCTGAGCTCCCAGCGGGCAACGAATGCCTGCTGGGAGCGCTAAGAAAGAATGCGAAGAGGGTTGACAAAAGTAAAGATTTTCGCTAGAGTATCGCGTTCAACAAATCGTACGCATTGTCCGCGCAGATTTGCATGAACGTGGTCGTTGACAATACGTAAACCTATAAACAACACACGAGTTGAGAAAGGAGAGGTCCATGTGACTGAAGTCCCTAAGGCCTACAAGGTTTTAGTTGGGGATCCTCAGCCAGCAAGCAAGCACTCAAATGCCTGGACGGTTACTTGGCCGACAAATGCTAAGGCGGGAAAAGATTTCGCTAAAGCAGGAAAGCTAAAAGGGTCAATCACGGTTGATACAACCGACCCTAATGTTTGGCCGGGTACAAGCCCTCCAAAAAAGGGCGAATACCTCGTCGTCGAAGATGTCCGAGAAAAACCGGCCGGCTGGAACGCGCATAAAGCGCGCTACTTCAGGCAAGAGGATCTTGGTGATCCAAACATCATCCAATAACCCTTAACCGCAGTTGACTGTTGAAACATGAATTGTGAATTTTGAACTGAGAAAGTGAGAAATCAATGACAGAAGAGAAGAAGAGCTTCTGGCAGAGGTACATCCATGACTCTGAAGGAAGCTCTGGCAGCCCGCAAGCCGTACCGAGGGCGAACATGCGCCCGCCGGGAGTGCAGTCAATGCCCTCGGCTCAATCTGTACCCCGCGCCCAGCGCGTTGGTGCAGTCGGTCGGCCGGCGACCTTCGACGAAGAGTTCTTCAACATCATCCTGCAGCGGATCGGCACTGACGTGCAGTTGCCGAACGGGTTTGATCAGCTCATCCAGATGCTCATAACGCTGGAAGAGACGATGCCCGGATCTACGCTGCTCCAGCGCTTCGACATCGCGCTGAAGACGGTTGGGAAGCTCACGGGTATCACCCGCGAGCAGACCATCCAAGTGCTACGCAAGCAGCAGGAAGTGGTACTGAAGCTCCGCGAAGAGTTCGCCAAGAGCATCGCCGCCGATGCGGAAAACCAGAAGGCTGAACATGCTGGTGAAATGCAGAACCTGCAGCACCACATTGAACAGCTGAAGACGCAAATCGCCGATCTCGAACGCCAGAAGACTGCCGATGAACGACAGCTGGCAACGCTGCAAGATTCCCTGAAGGGCATCGACACCCAGCTGGCGAACGACCACGCTGCCTTCGAAGCAACGTGTGCGGTCATCCAGAACGGTGCGCCGCAGCAAAAGTGGATCGGCATCGACGTCCTCCTGGGCGTCATAAACCCCGCCCCAAGCGGAGGAGGTACGCGTGTCTGACATACTGACTGACGCCCCCAATAAGCTCTTCCTCCTCAAAAAGGAAAAGCTCTGGGGTATCGTAGGTATGATCGCAGGAGTAGGCATTGTTGGCCTCATCCTGAAAATGATCTTACCAACCTTAATCACTGTCCTCCAGCAACTCCTCACGGCGCTGTCCTACAGCGCGGCGATCATCGTTGTTGGCGGCATCGTCGTCGTCCTCGCCATCCTGTTCATCATCCTGATTCAGAACAGTGGCCGCATCTTCACCATCCTCTCTAAGAAAATCTCGAAGGGTATTATCCGCATGGGCCCAATTGAGCTCATGGAAGGGTTTGCCCAAGAGTACCTGGATGGGAAACTGGCGGAGAGCGAAGAGGGCATCAGAGGACTCAACGCCTCCATCAAAGAGCAGGATATGAGCATCAGCGAACTCGAAGAAGGAGTACGCAAGGCTCAAGACACCGCCAACTACCTCTTTGGGAAGTGCAACGGTGACATAACCAAGCTCGAAGATGAGGACTTCAACCAGTGGAAGCTGGCTTCTGATGAAGTCGAAATAAGCGAGTCGTCAATCGAACGGCTGAAGGACTCCCGTGCGCTCCTGGAAGAACTCCTGGATGCGCTGGAGAAGCTCCACCAGACGCTCGAGTACAATACGAAGTACATCCGGCAGACGGTGCGCATTAAGAGCATCGAATTCCGGGGTATGGAGAGCGGCGCGAAGTCCGCTCGAGCCGCCAAGGGCATCCTCGTGGGTAGCACCAAGTTGCGAAACTTCAATCTCGCTGCCGAAGTGGTCCGCGAAGAGATCAGCCGCATGGCGAGCGAAATCGATACCGCGCTCATGCTGACCAAGAAATTCACTGGCCAGCGGGAAATCTCGTCGGAAATTGCCAGCGAGAAGATGCGGAATCGCATCCAGAACCTGCGCTTCAACGCGGGCCAACTGGCTGAAGGTGCCAAGGCGAGACTCGACGTTGCCAATACTGGCGACATCTCGAAAATCGCCGAGCACGCAAACGCAAACCGTCCGACTGCTGCGCCGATGTTCCGTCTGCGTAGCCGCCGGTCGTAACAACCAGAACGAAACAATACAATTTTGGAGGTTAAAGTGTTTAAAGGAATGAAACTCGGTGGATGGCTACTCATCGTAGTCGCCCTCGTCGGTCTCGTGTGGGGTGCTAAGGAAATTGGCCTGCTGGACAAACTCATGCCCGGCCTGACCACTACGGAATCCCAGACTCTGGAGAAATCTACGGTGCAGAAAGTAACGGTGGACGATAAGTACGCCGGTACCGTCGACGTGCAGATGCCCAGCACTACACCCGTATCCAGCAACAAGCCGGTGAAGGTGATGGTTGCTGCGTGGAACTCGCAGATGGGCTGGATCTTCTCGAATGGCGGCCCGCGTACTACCACGGGTAGCTACATGGATCAGAACGGCGTCGATCTCACGTTTGAACGGAACGATGACTACGGCCAAATGCAGCAGGGCTTACTGGCGCACGCCAAGGCCTGCGCTCGCGGCGACTACTTCAGCGGGGAAGGCGTTACCTTTGCCGCTTTCATGGGCGATGGTGCTCCTGGATTTCTGGAAGCAGTCAATCCGCTCATCGAAAAAGAAGTCGGTCCCGAATTCATCGTCGAGGGTTTCCACGTTGCCGGGTTCTCCTACGAAGAAGACAAGTGGCTTGGGCTTCCGGAATGGAAAGCCAATCCGCAGTCTGCCCGAGGAAGCTTGACAATCGTAGTCCCCAGAGACGGCGACTTCAACATTTGCTTGAAGTGGGCCAGCGACAACCAGATCCCGGTGAATCCCGATGGGACAACTTACGATCCGGATGCGCTTAACTTTTACTGGGCAAATAGCTTTACCCATGCGGCGCAGCTGTTCATCGCTGGCGTGACGGAAACCCGTCCCGTGGTGAAGAATGGCAAACGCACTGGCGAAAAGCGATCGATCACCGCTCAGGGTGTCTCCACGTGGTTGCCGGGTGACCAGCAGGTCGTGGACCAGCGTGGTGGTGTCATTACCATCGCTTCGACAAAGGATTATGCAGGCCAAATGCCGTGTCTCATTGTCGGCATCAAGGCTTTCAACCAGCGTCACGCCGACATCGTCACTGGCATGATCAATGCTATCGATCTTGGTTCCAAGGCCGTCCGGTCGAGTGACCAGGCTCGCATGCGCGCTGCAGAGATTAGCGCGGCCATATACAACGAGAATACCCCGGAGTACTGGTACAAGTACTTCGACGGCGAACCGCGTAACGTGGAAATCAATGGCAAAACCTACATGGTGAGCCTTGGTGGATCCCGCGTTTGCACGATCGCCGATGTCCTCCTGTACTTCGGCCAGACTCCTGGAAGCCGAAATGTGTTCAAGGATACGTACGACTACTTCGGACGGCAGTACGTGAAACTGTACCCGGAGTTCCTGTCCTCGTATCAGCCCTATGAGAAAGTGATTAACCTCACCTACCTCAACCAGGCGAAGAACAAAGCCAATGTGACGACGCCGACGACCATGGCGAAATTCCAAGCCGGGTCCGAAGTGACGTCGATCGTTGGCAAGAAGTCATGGAGCATCGAGTTTGCGTTCGGCTCTGCCCAGCTAACACCTCAAGCGGAAGTTATGTTGGAGCAGCTCTCAAGCGAACTAACCATGGCCTACGAACTGAAGATCGTCATCGCTGGCCATACGGACAGCATTGGCAACGAGTACAACAACCAGAAGCTCTCCGAAGCGCGAGCCTCATCGGTCCGTGACTGGCTCTTCCAGCACTACCGCGTGAACTTCCCGCTGGAGCGCATGGAAGTTGTCGGGTACGGCGAGGCCAAGCCGGTTGCCGATAACGGTACCCAGCAAGGTCGCGACAAGAACCGCCGCGTCGATATAACCATCGGCCGGTAAGACCACGAACTTTCACCCGCCCAACCTTGCAAAAGGTTGGGCGGTTCTCTTAGAAAGGAGAATGCATGGACGTTAAGCAGACGCTGCTGTCCATCGGGAGAAAGCTCGTACATGGGTTGAAAACAATAGGAAGGTTTTTTACACCCCTCGAGGAATTCTCCCCAGGAGTGATGCGGGTGTACAGCGTGTGCCTCGCAATTACCTTCCTGCTGTGCTGGGCGTTCATTAAAATGCCATTCATTCCGACGCTCGGTGAAGTGCTCACAGCCTTCGCCGTGCTATGGAAAACGCGTGGCCTCTTCGATGAACTCGGCACGAGTTTGTTCCTCAACGTGCTCTCATTAGCGACGAGCACGATTGTGGCGTTCAGTCTGGCGTACCTGTACACAATCCCTGGACTGCGGCCGATAATCCGCTGGCTGACCAAGCTGCGGTTCCTCGGTTTCACTGGGCTTGTGTTCATCTTCCTGCTGTACATTGGCTCAGGGATGAAGCTTCGCTTCTCCCTTATGCTATTTGCGGTAACGTGGTTCTACCTCACAGCGCTCGTTGCGATTGTGCGGAGCATCCCCGATTACCGGTACGACCACGCGTACACGCTCCGCATGGGGCCCTGGCGCACGGTATGGGAAGTCGTCGTGCTTGGCACCTTCGCCGACATGCTCGGCATTATGGTGCAATTCGCGGCATACGGCTGGGCTATGCTCACTGCTGTTGAAGGTCTTTCCCGGTCCAAAGGTGGCATCGGTGTTATGATCCTCAACGGTGACAAGTACCTGCAGATTCCCGAAATCTTCGCGATGGTCTTCACCATCCTTATCCTGGGCATGATTGTGGACATGGTTCTCACGTTCACTATCAGAAAAGCCTGCCCAGCGGCCTTCTTACAGAGTGGGAGGCTATAATGGTTCTCCCACACTCGTACGGAGAAACGCTGCTCCGCATAGAAGGCGTTTCCAAAGCATACGGCAAGATGACGTTCAACAGCGATGGCACACTCGCCACTGCTGAAAAACTTATCCTGCACGATGTGAACGCGACAATCCGAAACGTTCTCCGACCGGATAGGGCGCAAGGCCAAACATTCGGCCTTCTCGGGCCATCCGGACGCGGGAAAACCCAGCTCTTCCGGATCATCTCCGGCCTCCTGAAACCTACGACCGGCAAGGTACTCATTAACAGCAATGCTGAACCGGTGAAGGCAGGAATGGTTGGTGTTGTACCGCAGCATTACCCACTACTTGAGCACCGGCGTGTCCTTGGTAATCTCATCGTTGCCGGGAAACAGGCCGGACTTTCCAAAGCGCAAGCGACGGAAAAAGCAATGGGCTTGCTCGAGCGTTTCGGCCTGGCAGACCAGGCGCGCACGTGGCCGTTCCTACTCTCGGGTGGGCAACGGCAGCGTATCGCTATCTGCCAGCAACTGATGTGCAGTGAGCACTTCCTCTTGATGGACGAGCCCTTCTCTGGTCTCGACCCAATTATGAGTGAAGCCGCGCAGCGCATTATCACCGAGGTTGCGCAAGCTGATGATCTGAACACGATTATAGTGGTATCCCACGACATTAGCGCTGTGGTCGCAGTAGCCGATACGCTCTGGCTGCTCGGTTACAACTACGGTAATGATGGGAGGCCGCTACCAGGTGCTACGATCGTCGAAGAAATCAACCTCATCGAACTGGGCCTGGCTTGGCAGCCAGAGATTACCCAAACCCCAGAGTTCCTGAACTTCGTGAAAGACATGAAGCTCAGGTTCCACAGTCTCTGAGGAATGTCCTTTGTACTCCAGAAGCCGATTGGGAAACCAATCGGCTTTTCTTTTTGCCGGAAAAGGCTTGACTTTTCTGCGGTATCGTGCTAGAGTTTACCGTTTGCAATTCATTAACAATTCGAAGAAACAGAAAGGAGAACGCATGGGAGAAACCCCACGCAAGAAAGGCAACATCATTCGCGGGCTGTCCGAAGCTGCGAATCGGTACCTGCAAGACATTACGAGTAGCGAGGATGGACCATCAGACGTCATAGCGCCCGATACCACGAGCGCCAACGCGTCAGATGTTCCGCCTGGTGAAGCGCGTGCAACAGCGCAGCTCTACAGCATTGCGGCCGCACTGGATGCCAGTGGTCAGAACCCACGGTACCTCGCAACTGTCCTAGCTGTTGGGGAGGCGCAGCCACACCAGCACAGCAACGTGAACGGCGAACGTGTAAAAGTAGTACGCAGCCATTTGCACCCGCAATTGGTTGGATCGCTTGGCTATGCTATGCCCGAGTCTGATGATGCCTCTAAGAAGTTCGTCGTCTTCAACGATGGGCAGCAAGGGGTTTTCACCGTACTCAGCGACGCAAATGCCATGCCGGAGATTCTCGAAGGTGTCTGCCCAGCCCCGCCGAACGCGCGAACTGCTTTCATAACGCAGGATGGACGGCACCTGGAGATAACCATTCCTGAAAACGTCACCGTCATGCCAGGCGACACTATTCGTCTGACAGCGAATGGGAACTTCGCTGGGGTGGCGAGCTGGGGTGAGGCGCACGGTGACCTTGCAACGGTAGAAGAAGTGCTCAGCGAGTCCTCCTGCATCGTGCGGGTTATGGGTTCACTGAAAACCGTCAGCGTCGCACCGAGCGCGCGGCCGGTACTCATGGGCCACCGTGTCGTACTGCACAGCACTGGTTCCCTGGTACTCCGGAATCTGGGCATGCAGGAATCGAGCTTCCACTTCGCCGAGAAACCTACGGAAACGTGGGACATGGTCATCGGCCAGGAAGCCGCGGTCGCTGCGCTCAAGCGTGCGCTTCGGCCACCGCGGCCTAGCAACCCGCTCAAGCGCAAACCGCGTAAAGGTGCAATCCTCATTGGCCCTCCAGGCTGTGGAAAGTCGCACCTCGCACGGGCAGCCGCGCACGAGACAGACACACTCTACTTCTACATCAAAGCGACGGAGCTCTTCCGCTCGCTGGTCGGGGAAGCTGAGGCGCTGCTGCGGCACATCATCCGGCGTGGCGAAGCGTACTTCCAGGAAACGGGGAAGCGCCCCATCTACTTCATCGATGAAGTTGACGGGATTGCCAAGACCCGCGGCACGAACCTGAGTTCTGACGCGGCCGAAACAATCCTGCTCACCCTCATGAAGGAAATGGACGATGCCCATGGGTTCTTCCTGGCGGCAACGAATCGGATTGATACCATTGATCCGGCGCTCATCCGGCCAGGCCGCCTGACGCTGAAGCTCTTCATCGGGCGACCGAACAGAGAAGCGACAGAGCAGCTCTTCGCTCTCTACCTGAATGGCATCCCAACCGACGGACCGTCCGTGGCTCAACTGGCTCGCGACGCAACGGAGGAGCTGTTCTCAGAACGCTACCCACTGTACACGCTCGATGTGGTACACCCTGACAACACGCCCGAAACTCTCCAGTTCGGGCTTCGGGATGTGCTGAGCGGCGCGCTCATTAACGATGGCATTGTCGAACAAGCCAAAGAACTTGCCGATGATGCCGCCGAGAGTGCTGGGAAAGAACCAATCATGACGCTTGCGTTCCTCAACGAAGCCATCGCCCTGGTCTACCGAGGTGAGCAGTTGGTGAACTACCAACAGGCTATTGCGGAGTACGCGGAAACGCACTTCCCAGAAGCGGGTGTGAATGCAACGCGCCTCTACCAGAAACGTACTTGAACCTTCAACACAGAGCCAGTCTCCGGACTGGCTCTTTTTCGTTTCCCTTGACATTGATGCGAAATACTCCTACACTTTTCTGAATGTTAAATACGTGAGAAAGGTACTTATGAAAACGAAACATATTGTCGTTGAATTTCTACCCCGTGTACTTTGGATAATTGAAGGCATAGCACTGTACACCACCCACCGGTGGGTGAATGGGTATTTCCAGATTACCCAGAATGCTGGACTACGAATACTTGGAACAAGTTTGCTGCTTCTGGGAATACCTTTGCTTATTTGGAGCTTCCGCCTACTAGCAAAAGCAATGTTCACAAAGCAGCTAACTACAAATGGCTTATACAGTGTCATGCGACACCCAATGTATACCAGCATCTATCTCGTGCTCATGGGCATTGGTAGTTGGTTCGAATCTGGAATTTGGTTCATAGTTCTCCTCGGTTTCTGCCCACTATGGTATTGGGTTGCACGTGCTGAAGAAATGCAAATGCGTGAAATCACAAATGGCGCATACGCTACGTACGCAAAGAACGTTGGCATGTTCATCCCTAAGGTATAAGGTAGGCCAAGAGAAAACCCGCACAGTCGTGTGCGGGTTTTGTATCTGCTTGCTTAGGCGACCTTGGGGACCGCGATGACCCAGCAGTTTGCCGGCCAGTCACTTTCGTCCCAGTCAATCCAGAGCTTCCGAGTCTGACCTTTGATGTAGAACATGGTCACGTACCGGCAGCCGCAGCCATGATGCCAGGTCTGCCCCACCTGCAGGATCGGGGAATTGGTGATGATCGTCGGGTGGGCAGCAATGACGGCCAACAGGTCGCCATTATTGCCAGGCACGAGCCCTTCGGCATCGAGTTTCGCTGCCAACTCCTCGCTGCTCAGAATCTCATGGCAGCAGACCAGGGTGATATCGCGGTCACTGGAAGATTCCGTCGTGCGCGGGAAGTTCTGCTCGGTGATGTCGGGGAACACCTCGTCGCATGCGCAGGCATCAACTAGGTCATTGAATGTGCGGTTGTAAAACGCACCGGGAACGTGCAGGGTGATCTTTGATAGCATCTGCTACTCCTATTTTGAGGTTGTAAAAACGATGGACGGTGTTTGTCTAACTATGCAGTTCTTGTAGTAATTAGCACAGTTCAGTCTATGTGTCAAGCCCGCTTCCCTTGACGGAGCGGTCTTTTGGCGCTATAGTATCTTGCTAAAACAGTTCGTTTCCAACCTGGCAGCGCGAGCGGTCTGGCGATTTCGTCGACCGCTCAGACCATTCGCTATCTCGCAATGAATAGTGAATCGTATGGTTTTCCCGACTGGTTTAGAAGCCATCGGTGTTGGTGCTGTGCTCGTTGCCTTCTCGGCCACGAAGCCACACCGCCACCTCCGCCGGCGCCGCCACCCCTTGGCGCCCATCGGCTTCCTCATTGAAGTGCTTTTTTTCTGGGGTGGTATCTCCCTCGCGCTGACCGGGTTGTTCGGCCTCCCTGGCCAATGACCTTTCGAAAACTCCCAGGTTCCTACCCGGGAGTTTTCTCATCCCTTGACTTTTCAGCAAATTTTCGCTAGGGTTTTGTGAAAACCAAACCACCCAAAACGCAAGGAGATTGTAAGAAATGAAGAAACTGTTCCTCACCACCGTGGCCCTGCTGGCCATACTCTGCCTCGTGCCGCTCGTGCAGGCACAGGACACCTCGTCCCTGTACCCGCCGTTCGTCCAGGAATCCATGGACAGCTGCGGCGGTACGCCCATTGCCTGGGGTGAAGCCTCCAACACCGCGATGGAAGGGTACGATACGTGGTTCTGCTACAACCTCGGCGGTACGGTCATCATCGCGTTCGACGCTATAATTCCATCCGACATTCGCCAGAACCTTCAGACGATTCAGGCGGATACCAAGAAGACCGGCTGGAAGACCAGCATCGACCCGAAATATCACGTGACGCTCGTCGAGACGGCGACCTACACCAGTTTGTGCAAAGACGATATTTGCACGAACAAAAAGATTCTGAAGGCCATTCAAGACAAGCTCAAAGATACCGGCCTGAAGCTCGACGTGAAAGAGTACTTCGACTGATCATTGCAACCCCCTGGCTCGTGCCCGGGGGTTTGCGTGTTGTCTTGACAAAACCCAGGCGTTGGTCTAAGGTGCCGGGTCACTCACGGGATGAGTGACGATTTAAAACCCAAGTGCAAGGAGGTAGTATGTTGGGCCGTCTACAATTCTTAGGGCGCGACATCTTCCAGCGAAGTCCGCAAACCCGGTTCAGAAAAGGTGAAATACTCACCGTCCCGGAGAAGCTCAAGAAAGAATTCTCGGGCAAGACGAACCTGCGCGTTCTCGAGGTAACCTGCGAGCAGGGCATAGAGAAGCTCATCTTCGCTGAAAAGCCCATGACCCTCTACCCGGCGTCCATGTTCTAAGTGGTCCCACCGATCATTCTCACCGCTCACCTATCGTGAGCGGTGTTGTCTTTGCCCAGCGGTCTTAGGCAGCTTCGGCGCTCACTTCACTGGCGGCTATCTTCTGCCACTGTGCCTCCAGCTCTGCTGGCGAGAAAAGGTCCTGCAAAACATTCCGAAAAACCTTCTCGCGCACGTCCCGCTCCCAGTTCTTCTCTGGCCCACCGGGCTGCTGCCACTGCTTCCACGTTGCGTATGCCTCGGCAAAATCCTGGGTGGGCAAGCTCACCAGGACGATGTCGTCGATATGTTCCCGCCGACGAGCTTCCCCAAGCACGCGGGCAATTTGCTCCCGTTTGTGTTGGGCCACTTCTGCTTTTGGATTGATGGTGAATTGCACGCCCTCCGCATGTTTCTCTGGAACGTCAACGTCAACGGCGCGCGTGTGGCTCTTCCGGTGGATAAGGAAGTCAATCTTTTCCTCAACGTCCTGGAACGTGTCTGCCCGCTCAACTCGAAAGTCGAGCTCCGGGTAGTCGTACGTTAATTTTTCCAAAAACGTCCGGACCATTTTTTCGGCAACTATCCCCAAGTGCTCAACCGATCGCTCATGATCGGCCGCAATGTTCTCGTAGGCCATGCGCTTCTTCGGGTCATTCTTGTAACTCGTCGCTTCCGTTACGGCAACTTGCTCGTTCAGCAAGTCACTCAGCTGTTGCTTGGCCCGTTCCACGAAATAGCGTTTCTGCACCCGCCGATCAATGCCCCGATCGAGCGCGTAAGTAACCCCCCACTCGCCGTCGGTCATGATATCCCCCGTCGTTACCTCCAAGGCCTGGCCATCCCGCTCAGCAATAAAACGACCATCCGCGTGTTCCGCAACGTGCCAGGCGGTGGGCTCGGCTTCGGGTGCACCTTTGCCAGCATCAAGTGCGTGGAGCTCCTGTTGGAGACGCTCCATAATGCGCTGCTTGGATTTCTGGATCTCGTAGACATCCTGCTCTGCCTGGATAGTCGACAAGTGCTCGGCGGACATCTCCCGGGTCAACTGCTCTACTTCCTCGGCAATAATTTCATGAGACAACCTACCCGTGGAACGCTGCTCGGCGGTTGCGAGTTTGCTGTACTGCTGGAGGTCTTGCTCAAATCCTTCGCGCATACCCCCAGCCTAGCACTGCTGTGGGGTTCGTAAAGTGACCCTTCAAATCCCGATAACAAAGCTTCGCTGTTACCTCTTGGTACCACCGAAACTTTGGTAGCGCTATCGGGATTTGGCCTTCGGCCCGGGGTGCTCCCGATGGGTCGCACCCGTTCAAATCCCGATAACAAAGTTCCGCTGTTACCTTTTGGTACCACCGAAACTTTGGTAGCGCTATCGGGATTTGAACCCGAGTTTCTTGGATGAGAACCAAGTGTCCTAGACCGGGCTAGACGATAGCGCCCCAGTGCACAAATTCGTGCAGGTTTGTAGGCTAACGAATTATCCTCAATGAATCAAGGCCTACATCCTCGCCGCCAATTCCACCAGCCGGCAGCTGTAGCCCCACTCGTTGTCGTACCACGCCATGACCCGCACCAGGTTGCCGTTCACCTGCGTGGACAAGCCGTCGACAATTGCGGAGTGCGGGTTACCCACGATGTCGCTTGAGACCAAGGGCTCCATAGAAAATTCCAGAATGCCTTTCAGGTATGTGCTCGCGGCCTTCTTCAGTGCAGCGTTCACCTCGGCGGCGTCAACGGGGATGCGCTTCGCGACGAAAACAAAATCCGTAATCGACCCGCACGGGGTGGGCACGCGCAAGCTAATCCCCTGCATGCGGTCTTTGAGCGTGGGAACGGTCTTCGCCGCGGCTTTCGTAGCGCCCGTGGTGGTAGGAATGATGTTCTGCGCGGCGGCGCGGGCCCGGCGTAAATCCTTATGCGGCAAGTCCAAGATGCGCTGGTCGTTGGTG
>CAZAMC010000012.1:0-17796 GCA_964486505.1 uncultured Gammaproteobacteria bacterium | reverse complement strand
CAGCGCCCCGAGGGACGCAGCGCCGGCGACGAGTTTGCGGTTGAGTTTCATACATCCACCCCCTTTCCGTTCATGGAGTCTGCGAAAAGCAGCGAACCTGGTTTCACTCTACCAGGTTCTTCCTTGGCGTCAATGCGAAAAACCTCTAGCCAACGGCTACACGCAGTGAGTTTATATTCCGCCTCGCGTCACGTTGCGGGTTGCCCCGATGACGAAGTTGACGATTGCCCAGGAGATGAGGATGATCACCAGCCCCACTGCCGCGGCCGAGATGATCTGCTTGGCGGTATCAATCTTGTCTTCGTTACCACCCGCAGTCATCCAGGTAAAGCCACCGTATAGGATCATGACCACGGCGATGAGGCCGAGGAGGCCGAGGACGTAGCTAATGATGTTAACGATGGTCTGCTTCAAGTCGGCGTTGCCCAAACCCAACGACCCACCGACGTTCTCGATGGTCACTGCCGCTGAGACGACAGTTGGGAGAGCCAGGATACCGAGAGAGGCGACGAATGCGAGTAGCTTTTTCATAGGGGTGTGTTGAATATAGTAGTAGTGTAGTGAACTGCGTAGAATAGGGCAAATTCGTGCTTTTGTCAATGCATGACTGTACCCGAGGGCACGGTCGTAGCTTGTGCGCGCCGTCGCGACGGCGCTGTTTGCTCGTGGATAACTCGGCCAGAAATGGGCAGACGAGGTGCTAGTCTGGGTGTGCACATCACCTATCCTCGCCATCATTTCTATCCTGCCTGGTTATGCTGCCAGTACGTACCCCCTAGATTTTCCAAACCGAACACCGGGGCCTTGGAAAGGAGACACCCCCGTGCTCGGCAATTTTGTCCGGACAGACGCTCCGCCAGAGGCGGAACAATCACATCCGCGAAAAGTATGCGTCTGTTCGGGAGGGGCGTCAAGCCCCATATTTCCCGAGAGTTTTCATACTTCATGAAAGGAGGTGACACAGGAATGAATCTCAACAAAGCAACGCTCATGGGCAACCTCACACACAATCCCGAGGTTCGCTCTGCCGCCGGCCAGAAAGTAGCGACGTTTAGCATCGCCACCAACGCCGTGTGGCGGGACACCAAGAGCAAGGCGCTCAAGAAGAGCGTCGAGTATCATCCCGTAACGGCGTGGGGCAAGTTGGCCGAGATCGTGGAGAAGTACGTCCGCAAGGGCGATCGCCTCTACGTGGAAGGCCGGCTCTCGAACCGGAAGTGGGAAGATCGCAATAAGCAGAAGCATGAGCGCACCGAAGTGGTGGCGCAACAACTCATCATGCTGGGTTCCGCTCGGAAAGGCGCGAAGCCCGAAATTGTCGCGGCTGAAACCGCGACTGCCTAAGTCGTTCGTCATTAACAATTCGTCCTCTTGTCCGCCCGGTATGAGGTGTCGACCTCGTACTGGGGCGCAAGTGGAAGAACTCTCATTACCCATTGAAGTTGGTTGTACCGTAACTGTTCGTTTGAACGGTGTCCTCCGGTCGTTCCGCATTGTTTCCGGCAGCAGCGATCCGCAGCGGGACGAAGTGAGTGCGGCTGCGCCCCTCGCTGTGGCCGTTCTCGGCCACCGACCAGGCGATGTGTGCCCGCTCACCATTCACCCGCCCATCACTATCCTCGTAACAATCGTGAACGTCATATGCGACTAGGGCATTGCTTCCTCATCATCTTCATCTTGTACAGCGCTCGGTTGGTTCAGGCTGCACCCGCAGCTCACGTGGTTATAAGCGAAGTGCAGGTTAGCGGCTTGAGCGGTTTCAGCACCGATGAATTTGTGGAGCTCTACAACCCCACCGATACTCCCGTAGATCTTGCGGGCTGGAGCGTAGTGAAGCGGACGGCGAGTGGCGCCGCCTACCCGTTAGTGACCACGTTCGAGGCATTGGTTATTCCCGCGCACGGGTACCTGCTCATTGCTCACCCCACTGGCTACACGGGCGGCGTTGCGCCGGACGCACGGTACGATACGACGAATTCGCTCGCGGCGGACAATAGCGTGGAGCTGGTGAATGCTTTGGGAATTGTCGATCGGGTAGGGTGGGGGAAAGCAACCGTGGTCGAAGGAGCGGCGGCATCCACGCCCGGGAGCGCCAAGAGCATTGAGCGGAAAGCTCTGCCCACCTCGACCAGCGAGACGCTCGCCGACGGCGGCGAGGATGCGTTTCGGGGAAACGGCGAAGACACTGACCAGAATGATAAGGATTGGGTAAGTCGGAGCACGCCCGAGCCGCAGGCCCAGAGCGCGGAGCTGGAATTCGTCACGGCGTCCGCGCCCCCAAAACCCGCGCCGCCGACGGCACCCGCTCCAACGCCCACACCCGTAGTTGTTGCGCCGGACCCGCCGCCTGCCACTGCTGTACCGCACCACGTTGTGCTTTCAGAAATTCTACCCGATCCTGCAGGGCCCGATGGCGAAGCGGAGTTCATTGAGCTCTACAATGCCGGTGACGTTGTCGTTGAGCTGGCGGGTTGGAAACTCAATGACACCTCGAAAGTCGGGTACACCTTCACCACGGGCAGCCTTGCGCCCGGGACTTGGCTCGCGGTGCAGCGGAGCACAACGGGCATTGCGCTGAACAACACCGGCGGTGAAACGGTCACCCTCACCGCCCCCGATGGTGTAGTGACATCCACAATTTCCTGGAAGGGCTCAGCGCCCGAGAGCCAGAGCTACGCACTAGTGAAGGATACGTGGCAGTGGACGCGCCAACTTACCCCGGGGAAGGCAAATGTCTACGAAGATCCGAACCGGGCGCCCGTGGCCGTCATCCGGGAAGGCGAGCCAACCGTTCGGGTACGTACAGTGGTGGCATTCACCGCAGCAGACTCTACCGATCCTGACGGTGACGACTTGGAGTTCCGCTGGAAATTTTCCGACGGGGCAACCGCCAACGGCACAAGCGTGCGCCACGCTTTTCAGAAAGCCGGAAAGGTGACGGCCACCCTCGTTGCCGTGGATGGAAAAGGGAAGTCGAGTACCGCGACGATCACGCTCACTGTGCAGGACTACGACCGGAGTACGAAAGTGGCACTTTCTGCGGCCATGCCAAATCCAGCCGAAGGGGAAGAAGAATGGGTTGAACTGCAGAGCACCGAAACCCGCTCGGTTGATTTGGCGGGGTGGACATTGCGCCTGGGTAAGAAGGTAACCTCCTTAGACGGTGTGCTCACCGCCACACGGCGGTGGGGCGAGGATGATCTGCGCTTTGCCTTGCGCAATGATGGTGGCACGTTGGAACTCCTCAATGCCGAGGGCACGGTGGTAAGTACACTACAGTATGGCAAAGTTGGGCGGGGCGAGGTGGTACAGGCCGCCAGTTCGGCGGAGCCAGCCGCCACGGCTGCGCCTGCGGAGAGTCGCGGCGAAGTCGCCGGTGCTGCAGTCACCCGGGTTGCGGCTGAGCCTGCCGTTGCACCGCCCACCAGCCAGGAGCTCCCGCGGTGGGCATGGCTTGCCGTGGCCGGCGGAGCAATCTGTCTATGGGCCGGGTACGCACTCTGGCAACATTGGCGTTCCCGTACTCCCTAAAGCCCACATCTTGCTGTATAGTGTGCGCATGGCACTCACTGGAGTACGCACACCATCGACAAAAACCGCACCCACCATCCTCGTTGTTGAGGATGAGCTCTCTATCATTGCCGCCCTGCGGGAAATGCTGGAAGACACGGGGTATCGGGTGGTCGTTGCGCACGACGGTATTGAAGCAATCACCAAGGTGAAAGCCGAGAAGCCTGCCGCCATTGTTCTGGACTTGGGCTTACCCAAGCAGAATGGCCTGCAGTTCCTCGAGCGTCTGCGCGGGGACAAGGCTGCTTTTAGTACGCCGGTCATCATTCTCTCGAATGTTGAGAGCAGCGTGGTCATGCAGAAGTGTGATGAGCTGGGAATGCAGTGCTACTACGTGAAGGAGCACACCAGTATCCAGAAGGTCATTGATACTGTACGGAAGACCGTGCCACTCGCCGCTGCCTAAGCGCTGTGCGTCGCGGGCTAACTGTTGCGGGCCTCCTCACCATCATCGTGGTGTCGTTTGGGTATGCAACGATTCGCTACCAGGCGAATAGCGAACGCGAAGATACGTGGTTCAATACGCATTGGCGGTCTGGATTTGCCGAGCATGCCACCCTCCGGTGGCTTTTCGGTCTGCACCGCGCTGGTGATCGTCGTGCGGGGTACTTGCATGTGCCCGCCGATGAAGCCCTCACGTTCGTCGTGGTCCAAGACCCCAGCATCACTGTCCCCACGAGCGCCCTGGCGAGCGCCGCGGAGCGCCTGGCCGAACTCCTTGGTTTGCCAGGTGGCGTAGCAGTTGCCAATGGCGGCATGCTCACGGCCTCGCCAGCATATACCACCGCGCAGCTCCGGCGTTTGCCTCGGCCTAGTGCGTCATCACCCGGCCCGGTTCTCTACGTGTACGTCCTCACGAGTTCTGTGGATGCGCCGTCAAACCTCGGCTCAACTATCCGGGACAATGGCATAGCGCTGTTCATGGCGGAGCTCGCGTCACTTGCCAATCGTAATCCGGCCACGCTGGAGCCGCTCATCATTTCTACTGTGCTCCACGAAGCCGGCCACCAGTTGGGGCTTGCGCACATGGATGATGCGGCCTGCATCATGGCACCTTCGGTAGAGCAGCCCGCGGCCGAACCCCTGGCTGGGGCGAACATTCCTGTGGATTTTTGTCCGAGTGAGCGCGCGCAGATTGCTGGGCTGCTGCAGGCGCGGTAGGCTACCCCTATGCCTGCCCCTAAAGTCCTGCTTGTCGACGGCAACGCCATCATCCACCGCAGCTTCCACGCTTTGCCGCCGCTGACCGCGAAGGACGGCACGATGGTGAACGCGGTGTACGGTTTTGCCACGGCGCTGCTCAAGGCCCTGAAAGATATCAAACCCACGCACGTGGCCGTGGCTTTTGATATGAAAGGCCCAACCTTCCGAGACGACATCTACGACCAGTACAAAGCTACGCGGGTTAAAGCTGCACAGGAACTCTACGATCAAATTCCACTCGCGCACGACCTCGTTGCTGCGTTCGGCTTCCCGGTTGTTGAGCAACAGGGCGTGGAAGCTGACGATGTGATTGGCACGCTCTCTCATCGTCTCGCGAAAGAGAAGGCACACGTCGTCATTCTCACCGGCGACATGGACACCATGCAGCTAGTTTCCAAAAGTGTCTCCGTGTACAGCCTTCGCAAGGGCCTCAATGATACGGTCCTTTACACACCCAATGATGTGGAAGCGCGCTACGGCTTTGGTCCCGAAGATATTGTTGACTACAAAGCCCTTCGTGGTGACCCCTCAGACAATATTCCGGGCGTGAAGGGCGTGGGCGAAAAGACGGCCACCGAGCTCATTAAGCAGTTCCATACGATCGAAGCGATGTACCGCACACTCGAGCACACGCCGCAGAAAGCCAAGGGTGTCTCGGCAAAGCTGCAGGAGAAGCTGCTACAGGAGAAAGAGAATGCCTACATGAGCAAGAAGCTAGCGACAATCAAGCTCGACGTGCCGCTCACGTTCAGCATCGACGACGCCAAAGTGCACAGCGCCGATGCCGCTAAGCTCCATGAGCTCTTTGTGAAGTGGGGCTTCAAGAGTCTTGTTGCAAAAATTCCGCAGCTCACTGGCAAAGAGGTTGCTGTCGAACCGGCAGAGAAGCTTGATACCATGGCGCCGGGAGCGATGCGCCAGTCGCTCTTCGGCGAGAAAGCGAGTGCGCACACGTATACCTTGGTGAATGATGAGAAATCTTTTAAAGCGTTCCTCGTCGAGCTCCAGAAGCAGAAGGCCTTTGTTTTTGATACCGAGACGACCAGCCTGAACCCGTACGACGCGAAGCTCCTGGGCATCAGTTTCTCCTGGAAAGCCGGAGCAGCGCACTACGTGAATGTAGGCGGCCATGGGGGCTGGCTTAAAATTCTCAAGGACGTTTTGGAAAACCCGCAAGTGGAAAAGTGGGGCCATAACTGCAAGTACGACGGCGAAGTGCTCGCGCTGGCTGGCATTGATGTGCGTCCGCTCGCGTTCGACAGCATGCTCGCCAGCTACCTCCTGAATTCTGGCTCACGCGCCCACAACCTGGATGCCCTGGCCTTCAACGAGTTCGGCCACCAGATGATTCCCATTGAGGAGTTAATCGGCAAGAAAGGCAAAGATCAGATAACAATGGCAGACGTGGCGGTTGAGAAAATTGCCGAATACTCGGGCGAGGATGCCGACTACACGTACCGCTTGGTAAAGAAGTTCAGCCCACAACTGCACACTCTTAAACTTCAGAAACTCTTCGAGGATATTGAGATGCCGCTTGTGCCTGTCCTCGAGCACATTGAGTTAGCGGGGGTAAAAATTGACGTGAAGTTTTTGGCGAAACTCGGGAAAGCTATGGGTGCGAACATTCGGAAACTGGAAAAGCAGATCCACGGGTATGCCAAGGGTGAATTCAACATCAAGTCGCCAGCTCAGATCACCGAGGTGCTCTTCACTCAACTGAAGCTCTCGAGCGAAGGGCTGAAGAAGACCAAGACCGGCATTTCCACGGCCGTTGACGAGCTGGAAAAGTTGCAGGGGAAGCACCCCATCATTGACGCGATCATGGAGTACCGAGAGCTCACGAAGCTCCTCTCCACGTACATCGAGACCCTCCCCGAGCTCGTGCAGAAGCAGACCGGCCGCGTGCATACGGACTTCAACCAAACCGTGGCCGCCACGGGCCGGCTCTCGAGCAATAACCCGAACTTGCAGAACATCCCCATCCGGACTGAGCTGGGCCGGGAAATTCGTAAGGCCTTCATCGCCGAGAAAGGCTTTCAACTCGTTTCCGTAGACTACTCACAAATTGAGTTGCGCGTGGTGGCGAGCTTGGCCAAAGAGCAGAAGATGGTTGACGCTTTTAAGGACGGCGCCGATATTCACCAAAGTACCGCCGCAGACATCTTCGGCGTGCCCGTCGCGGAGGTCACCAAAGACCAGCGCAGCGCGGCCAAAGAAGTGAACTTCGGCGTGCTGTACGGCATGGGCGCGTATGGGTTGGCGAGCCGCAAGAAGATTAGCCGGGAGAAAGCGCAGGACTTCATTGATCGGTACTTTGCCAGCCGGCCGAAAGTTGCCAAGTATTTGGAAGAGACGAAAGCCCAAGCGCGGAAGCGCGGCTACGTGGAAACGCTGTTTGGCCGACGCCGGAACCTGCCCGAGATAAATTCTTCCAATGGGCAAATCCGCGCCCAAGCCGAGCGCATTGCCGTGAACCTGCCCGTGCAGGGGACCGCGGCCGATATTTTGAAGCTTGCCATGATCGCATGTGACAAAGGTCTGTCCGACGTCAGCCCAAAGTCCCGCATGATTTTGACCGTGCACGACGAGCTGGTGTTTGAAGTGCCTGACACGGACGTGAAGAAGGTTGCCGCGTTCGTGAAGCAAACAATGGAAAGTGTCTACGACCTTGCGGCCCCGCTCGTTGCCGATGTAAAGGTGGGCAACAACTGGGGGGAGATGGCAAGCCTGTAGAAGGGACAGACGGTGAGCCCGTCGAGCATTGACAGCAAGGAGTTTTCTTGCTAGGTTTCGCTGTAAAAAAGAAACACCAAAGCCATACGAGGCAATGAACATGAACGTTCGGCAATTCCTTTACAAGGTTGGTGAAGCCCTGACCCTGGAAGCGGCTCTTGCGGATGAAGACCTCAAAGCGGCCTACTTGGAGTGGGCACGGGGTACGTGGCCCCGGCTGGCAAAGTTGGAAGAGCTTTTGGGGACGCTTGCCCGGGAGAAGTTTTACCGACAAGCCATAGCCCAGGGTGTGGAACGGCGCATTGCTGCTGCTCTCCCGCGAGACGTAGACCTGCCCGACCTCTTCGAACAACCCGCTCGGCTCTACTTTGAAGTCATCAAGGGTGAGCCGCACGGACTGTCCAGCAGCACGATTGGGGAGCTGCGCACGCACGTGGTACCTCGGCTCATCGCACAGGTGCGGTTACAGTACTCACCGAATGGCACTGATCCGCTGGATGCACTCACAGACTGCATTGGCCAGGAGCTGGCCCGGGTGGTCACAAGCATTCTCCGCTTCCGCCGTGAAGTCACCGACCGCGTCAGCATTGGGCTCTTTATGGAGCATACCTCCGAAGGCTGTCAGACCTGACAGCCTTTTTCGTTGTGCGTGCTAGTATGTCGCCATGGACCTGCTCATCCTCCACGGTGCTGACACGTACACGTCCCGCAAGCGTCTGGTCGCGCTCCGTGCGGGCTTTAAGAAGAAGTACGATCCCGCCGGGTCAAACATTTCTTCCTTTACCGCGCCTTTCGACGTGGCTGCCATTCGGGCCAGTGCCGCTCAGGTGGGCATGTTTGCGAAGAAGCGCTTAGTTGTACTCTACGACTTCTATTCCACGGCCAGCGCGGCCGATCGTGACCAGCTAAACTCCTGGCTGGATAGTGCGGCATTCCCGGATACCGTGTTGATTGCCTGGGAAGGGAAAGACGTGGGTAAGCCCAGCGCGGCGAAGAGAGCCGCCGCACCGAAGAAGCCCACAAAAGCAAAAGCCAAGAAACCCTCTGCCTCATCCAGCAAAGTTTCCTGGCCAGCACACGCGAAGCTTGAGGTTTTTGAACCCCTTGCCCAGGCCCAACTGCTCACGTGGATTCGCAACGACGTGAAACGTCTCGGCGGCACAATCGAGCCCACAGCGGTAACCCAGCTGGCAACGAACGTCGGGCCCGATTTGTGGGCAATGAGCAACGTAGTGGCGCAGCTCGTTGCTTCAGCCAATGGGAGCGTGATTACGTCGGCACAGGTAAGCCAGTGGACGCAGGCCCCCTTGGACGACAACATCTTCCACTTTACCGACGCACTTTCGGCGCGTAATGCGCGTGCGGCTCTGACACTGTTTCACGGACAGCTGCAGTTGGGCGTGCACCCGCTCGTTCTCCAGACCATGCTCACGCGGCACGTGCGCTCTTTAGTGATGGTGGAAGATTGCCTCGCCCGTAACACCAGCGCTGCCGCCGTTGCCGCTGAAACGGACCTGCACCCGTTCGTTGCCCAGAAAGCTGTCGCCGCCGTGCGGCAGTTTCCACCGGGAATGCTGCGCCAACTCTTCCTGGACCTGGTGCAGCTCGACGTAGACATGAAGACCGGGCAAGTTGACCCGGAGCTCGCCTTGGCTCATTTCATTGCCAGAGTTTGTACGCAGAACTAAACTGGGGCAAAGCGTTTGGAGGTTGCATGACGAAAGAGAATATTGTTCTCGATGTCCTCATTGGGCTTTGGCTTCTGGCCTACTGGTACACTCATACCCGGAAGCCGCGTGGCCGGTAGCGACAACGCCCTAGTTATGAAAGCCGCGTGTTCCCAGCATCGCGGCTTTTCTATTGGTCAGACCTTGCGCGCTCCTGCCTCTGTGCTAGGCTGGAACGATTTTTGAACAGAGAAATGGAAAAGGAGGAACATGGACCTTTGGCAACTTTTCTGCTTGACGTGGGCATCGCCGAGTGTGGGTGCTGACCGTGCTTTTATCCCAATCGCATATCAGGATTTGCAGCGGAGCTACGCTGAACCGCACCGCCGGCATCACGTCTGGTACCACATCGAAAAGGGCATGGAGCTCATCGAGGAATTCCGAGATGCTCTCGCACACCCCGACTGGATTGTGCTCGCGTACTTTTACCACGATAAGGTATTCGATGTACGGCGGAACGATAATGAGCTCGCGAGCGCAGACGAGTCGAGCGCATTGCTCCGTGTTGCTGGTGCGCAGCCGGAGGCGATCCGAGGCGTCCACTCCTCTATCATGGATACTGCTCATCAGCTCCGTCGAGACGTATCCAGTATTGAGAGCCAGCTCATTGTGAGCGTTGATCTTGCTACCCTCGGGTTCTCGCCTGATCTCTTCCAACGGTATAGCCGGAACATCTTCAAGGAGTTTGTGGAGTACGGGGGTATGCAACCGATTGCTTTTTACAAAGGGCAGGAGGCATTCTTCCAGGGCATGTTGGATCGGGATGTCATCTACCCCTTCCCCCCGCTCCGCGAGCGCTTCGAGGCGCAGGCGCGAGAGAACCTTCAGCGCGCGTTGGCCCATTTGTAGTTTTGTAACCGCGAGCTCCTCTGGGCCCGCGGTTTTTTCAATTGACATGCCCCCCAGAGATTGGTAGGGTAGGCGAATTACAACAGAAACATTGTCCACGAAAAACATGCAAGGAGGCATGCCATGTGCCAAAAGTCTGCTCCCCCTGAAGGGAGTGTACTCGGGTACTTATTGGCCATGCGGCGGGGGATTGGCTTTCCTTCGCATGGAAATGTACTTGGGTTTTTGAACCGTCACCAATGGCTCAACGGCAGCATCAACCTCATGGAGAAAGTGGGGGAGAAGTTCGACGTTTTGCCACCGCCGGTGTTTGCCCGGCTCTCACGCGTCCATGCGTGGCTGGAGAAGCTCACCTACCTCACGGAGCTACACGGTGATGTCATCACGCAAGAGCAGCTCCTGAGCTGTGCGCCGTCGGTGTACAATCGGGTGTACACGTCTCCCCGTACGGCCATTCGTACGGCCTTTGACCTGTATGCGTGGCTACACAGTGCCGATCGGACCACCGGTCTTACCGTGTACTTCAATGACGACGGCTACGTTGTTACCGAACCGCGGAAGTACCTTCCGCCCACGCCCCTCCGCTGGACGATGCTCCGACGCTGCTCGCACGAGCCCACTCGGAAGGCCGTTCGTCAGGCCTACCTCACGTACTACCTCCCTCTCCTGCGGACTGTCGTCTGGAAGATGTCGCAGAATTTTCCTCGCCATGTTGAAGTGGGCGACCTCGTTGGCTCCGCCACCATTGGCCTCTGCGAGGCTTTCGAACACTTCGACCCCTCTCAGGGCGTGAAGTTCCAGACCTACGCTGTCCCGCGCATTCGCGGGGCCGTGCTGGATAGCTTGCGCGACCAAGATTGGGCCCCGCGGAGTGTGCGGTCAACCGCCCGCAAGGTGGATTTCCTGGTGACGCAGCTGGCAGCGGAAATCGGCTGCATCGTGCCCACGTACGAGCAGATTGCCGATCGGCTGAGCATACCGTACGAGCAAGTCGTCAAGCACTTCGTTGACATCCAGCAGGTCAACGTGGCCTCCACCGACGACATTGTCTTCGATGATGACAGCCGCGAAGTCTCCCGCCTCGAAACGATTATTGTGCCACGCGCCTTACAGGACGAGCAGCTTTCCTGGCGCCAAGTGTGGGGCTACGTACAGTACCTCATGCGTACCTGCCTCACGCCGCAAGAGCGCACGGTCATTGACCTGTACTACCTGCACGAGTACACGCTCAAGCGCATTGGCGAACGACTCCTCATCTCGGAGTCGCGGGTGTCTCAAATCCACACCAAAGCCCTTGCCCGTCTCCGCCACGCTTGCATGGAGCACTTCCAAATTGTCGACCCCCAACGGTGGTATGAGGAACTCGTTCTCGGCCACTAGCGCACCTTTCACCGCACCCTCCCCGGGCGCGGTGTTTTTATCCTTGACATTTTGGGCTGCTCTGGCGTAAGGTGCTGCGATACCGAAATAGAACCGTTCGCTCTTGAACAATTTGAAGACCCTTACGTAAGGAGGTTATTGATGTCACTACGAACCGCACTCGCCGTCTGCCTCGACGCAGTATTTGGCCGAGTGGAAAAGAACAACCTGCAGGACTTCCTGCAGCGCTACCCCAATGCGCTCGACCTCATGGTCGCGGCGCGTCAGAACGGGGGCTACACCCCCGAGATGATTGCGGAGCACCTGGGTGATGCTCTGGCCGCTGTTCCCCCTGCGGAACAGACGCGCGAACTCTTCCGCCTGGTTGAGTTCCTCACCGCCACAACGCAGACACTCCACCTCACCCCCTTGCCCATGATGGGCGGGACGGTGACGCCTCTGGCAGCATCTGCGCCTGCCCCGGCCGTAGCGCCTACCGCGGATTGGCCGCCGGCAAACGCTCGGGAAGGGTCGTCGGCATACGATACGCTCGTCGTGCTCGGCCCCGAAACCCAGGTCCGCTCGACTCTCCAGCGCCTCGGCGGGAGCATTGGAGCTCTGCGCAAACTGCTCAAGAAGGAGCATAAGCTCAAGCTCTCCGATCCGTACTTCCGCAGCCTGCTGCTCAAGTACTATGGCCTGAAGGCGTCTGCGATGGAGGAGTTCCTGGGTGGTGCGATTGCGCCGCCCCCGACCCCGCCGGCCGCCAAAACGAAGCGGAAGTACACGCGCAAGGCCAAGTCGAAAGCGACCGACCCCGAAGGTGCGCCGAAGAACATTTCGCAGCTCGTCCGTCGGCAGTTTACGGCCGACGATCTGACGAACACCCTGCGCGCGCAGGAGTCCGTGGCGGGCCTCGCGAAGTACATCAACGCCCTGCCGGAAGTGAAGAAAGCCGGCTTTTCCCTGACCGACGCAAACTGCTCCATGCTCGTGAAGAGCATGACTGGCAAGCGCGCGTCCGACATCCTGGGTAACCGCCGTCTGCCGAAACAACGGAGGTAGGGGATGGGTACACAACGGACGCCATCCGGAGAACTCTTCGATGCAATTCTCGGCGACCTGCCCACCCTGATCTCTCTTCAGCTTCGGTATGGGATTTCTCCGAGCACGGTGATACGTCGTCGTTTGGCAGCAGGAGCAGATCCTGCTGCCATCGCTGAGGAGTTCCGGTGCCCGGCAGAGCAGGTGGAGCGGTGGATTGCCCTCGTGCAGCCCGCTGGAACACCCGCTGCCGGACGCGCACCGTCTGTTCCTAGTCCTGTGGTTCAACCGGTTCTCAGTCGGAAACCCGGGAAACTCATGGTACGCCTGCAGGATCTGCTCGGTGACCGTGCACGCGCTCTCGGACAACTGCAGCAGGCGGGTTCGCTCGCCAATCTGCACAGGCACCTCAATCTCGACGTGCACTTCTCAACGTTCTATAGCGCTGTTCGAAGGCTGTACGGCAAGGATTTCGCCACCTCCGTGGTGCGCGAGCGGCCAGCCAAGGTTGAGTCTTCATCCAAGGGCCGGGGACGCCCGAGTGTTGCCACGCAGCTCCCGGCGATCCTCGGGTCACGCGATGAGGCGATTACTCGCCTCAATGCCGCGGGTTCCGCCTCTGCGCTTTTGGATGAGCTCAAGTTGAACGTGAGTTACTTCACGTTTAGAACTGCGCTACAGAAGCTGTACGGTGCAGACATCCTGTCTACCATCGTGCGCCCGAAGCGGACGACCGTCAGCAAGCCCAGCGACGGGGCGCCGGTGCTTACCTCCGGTTTGGGACGCGGCACAGAGGTGCAGATTATCGTCTCGGCGTTTGGCCAGGTTCGAAACTGGCCAGGTACAGCCCGGCGTTTGAACACGACGCTGGAGAAACTGCGCGAGATCGTCCAGAAGAACCCTGCCGATTTTGCAGGCAGTATCAGTTCGGATAATCTCCGCGTACTGCTCAAAATTGAGCGGCCGGTTCTGACGACCCTCCCCAAGCCCGAGACTACTGTGCCCCTGCTCCTCCCGGGGCAGGTGCAGCACCCCTGCGGTCTCACCCTCTCCAAAGAGACGGCAAGCGGCTTGGAAACGTACCTAGCCACCCTCAACGTTACCGAAGCGGAGTTCTTTACGGGGTACTACGATCCCGATTCCGCCCTGGAAGTTGCAGAGGCCGTGGGCACTTCCGTGGAAGTGCTGGATCAGATTGCGGCACACCACAAAACCCAAACGCAAACGCAGCCAGCGTAGGCATCGCACATTCTAAAAGAGCCAAGACCGTGTCTTGGCTCTTTTTCGTTGCAGGGGGATGCTACTTGGTCTTGGCCAGCGCCTGCATGAGGCGGGACTTTTTCCGGCTCGCCGCGTTCTTGGCAATCACTCGCTTGCGCGCCGCTTTGTCTAGAAGCTTGCAGGCGGCAAGAACAGCCGTTTTCGCTCCGCTGTCTTTGGCGGCGATGAGCTTGCGCGCTTTCTTTACGGCTTCCCGGAGTTCTTCCTTCGCCGTTCGGTTCGCGGCCGTGCGCTTCACGGTTTGGCGGACGTGCTTGAAGCTGGCTTTCTGAATAGGCATAGCAATCTGGAGGGTTAGCGTTACAGTTTTTTCACGCTACCACGCCCGCTTCCCCCACGCAAGGCGCGGGCCCGCTCGTGGCATTGCCCGCCAGCTAGGGCTATACTGCAGGCAAACCGCCCTCACCAAACATGGAGGTTGCCGATGGCAAGGACACCTACAACCGGGCTTGCGGCCCCGTACGAAACCCGGGTGCTCATCTGCATGGATTGCCACGAAGAGTTCGTCTTCACCATCGCTGCCCAGCAGTACTTTGCTGAGCGGGGGATCACTGATGATCCTAAACGATGCAAGGCCTGCCACTTCGCGCACAAGCGCCAGCAGCGTGAAAGCCAGTACCTTCCACCCTCACCGCCGTCCTTCTAAAAAGGGCGGCTTTGTTTTTCCGTTGACGCTCACCACACCGCCGGGGTAGGATAGGCACTCACAAAAGGAAAAAGAACATTAGCAATAGAAGAAAGGAGCACACGTGCAAGACAAGTGTGCAGTAGTTGCCGTGTACGACATCCATGACGCGTCCCAAGCGATGTACGACGCGCTTCACATGCAGAACAGCCGGGGGCCGCAAGCCTCGGGTATGGTCACGGTGCGCGATGCCCTTTTCCGAGCGCACAAGGGCTTGGGCCTGGTGCCCGAGGTCTACAGCGATGAGGCGCTGCGTCGTTTGCAGGGGAGGCACGGCATAGGGCACAACCGATACGCCACGAAAGGCCCAAACGACAAGTTGAACATCCAGCCGTGGGTGATTACCGCGAAGAACGGGGTGCAGTTTGCCGTTGCCAGTAATGGCGATTTGCCCTGGTATGACGAAATGCGGCTCCGCGCCGTGGCCGAGAAGTACGACGTGCAATCGGACAACGATGGTGAGCTCATCGGGTGGTTCATTGCGTGGGGGATTGATCAGGGTTACACCATGGTCGACGCCATGCGCTGGGCTATGCGTGAGTTGCAGTACGGAGCCTTCTCCTGCGTTGTGAGCACTGCCGAGGCGATTTACGCCATGCGTGATCCTCGCGGCTTTCGACCGTTGGCGTATGCAAAGTTCGGCGATGCCTACGTCCTGGCTTCGGAAACGGTAGCCTTCGACATCCTGCAGGCCAAGTACGTTCGTGACGTAGAGCCAGGCACGATTGTCTCCATTGACGCGAGCGGCGAGTATACGCACCCGTGCATGACGCTCCCGCACGCCCACTGTGAGTTCGAGCTCATCTACTTTGCGCGGCCGGATAGCCGAATTTTTGGCATTCCGGTCTCGCTCGTCCGCAAGCAGCTCGGTAGAACGCTGGCGCAGGACTACCCCGTGGATGCGGACCTCGTTATTGGCGTGCCGGACTCGGGTGAGCACGGTGCCCTGGGCTACCACGAAGCGAGCGGCTTGCCCTACGACAAAGGGCTCATCCGCCATCACTTTTCCCGCCGGCAGTTTTTGCACAATAACCAGAACCAACGTAACGAGGAGTCGAAGTACAAGCACAACCCCGATCGGGCGGTGGTGGAAGGGAAACGGCTGGTCGTCGTGGACGATTCCATCGTTCGCGGTACGGCCTCCCGGAAGATTGTGCGGATGCTGCGCAACGCTGGCGCGCGCGAAGTGCACTACCGCGTGACCTCGCCACCGATTATTGGGCCGTGCTTCTTCGGCATTGATACGCCGACGCTGGAGGAGCTCATTGCCAATAACCGGTCGGTGGAGGAAATCCGCACGTACATTGAGGCCGATACCTTGGCCTACCTCACCCTGGACCAGCTCCACGCGTGCATTCCGAACCCGAAGCGGGACTTCTGCTCAGGCTGCTTCACTCGGAAGTATCCTGTTCCGTTGCCAGCGGACAAGCAGTACGCCGTGCTTGTCTAAGCCCTTGCACAGTTTTTGCGGAGGACTATACTTTCATTACCGCCCTTTCCTCACAAATTGGACGGTATAATCAGACCCGTAGGGGTCACAAAAGTACATTTGGGAGGTTCCAGTGATGGAACCTCCATTTTTTTTCACGAAAAAACCACAGGTGGCGTACTGTGGCTTTCGAAAATGTTCAGACTACGCAAGCGCTCGGCACTTGGGGAGAGCCAGCTCGAGGAAGACTTTCACGAGCGTCGGATCCAGTTTTTTCCCCGCTTGCGCGCGGATGATCTGGCACGCCTCATCTTCGCTATGCGGTGCTTGGTAGCTCCGCGGCGTAGTCAGGGCGTCGAAGGTGTCCGCAATGGCAATAATTCTGCCAACGAGCGGAATCTGCTTGCCCTTGAGCCCCAATGGGTAGCCGGTGAGGTCACCGTTGTGCAGGCCGTCCCAACGTTCGTGGTGGCTGAATATGCCATCCAGCACCATGCGCGGAATGGGCACGCCGGACTTCCGGAGAATTTGCACGCCGTGGTAGGGGTGGTCTTCGATCTCAACGACCTGGTCAGTGGAGAGCAGCCGGCTCTGGTTGTTAAGGGTTGCTCCTTCCACGCACAGTTTGCCAATATCGTGGCAACGGGCGGCGATCCTCGCATTCTCCAAGTCCGCCCCGACATACGGCTTGCGCATGTACGTGGCAATCGCCGCGGCGTACATCTCTACGCGTACCGAGTGGCCCTTGGTGTACGGATGTTTCCGTTCCAGGGCTGCGACTAAACCACCGGTGACATCGCGCAGGCGTTGGTCCAAGTATTCCTTGGGTGTCATTATCAATACCTCCTGTGTTTGTTCGTTTCTTTGACCACAAAAGGTAGCACGAAAATGCGTTCCTGTCAACGCTTAGTGGCTTGTGTGTTACCTCCGCTTCCGGCGTTTGCCGAAACCCCGCTGTGGCTTGTCACCCTTTAGTAGCGTGATCTGGTCGCGGATGTTCGCCGCCCGCTCAAACTCCAAGTTCGCGGCGGCCAAGGCCATCTGATTTTCCAAGTCTTGCAGGATGTGGGGCAGCTCATCCTTCGGGATGGACTTCGGGTCAATGATTGGCTTCTCCTCCTCGGGCTTCTGCTTACCCGCCAAGCGGGATTCACGAATCGCCTTGATGATGCCCGCCGGGGTGATGCCGTGTTGCTCGTTGTACGCTTGCTGGATTTTTCGGCGGCGGAGCGTTTCGGATATTGCCCGCTCCATGGAGCCCGTGCGTCGGTCGGCGTACATGATGACGTGACCCTCCACGTGCCGCGCCCCGCGTCCCATGGTCTGGATGAGTGCCACATCCGAGCGCAAGTAGCCCTCTTTATCCGCGTCCAGGATGGCCACGAGCGAGACCTCAGGTAAGTCCAAGCCTTCGCGGAGTAGGTTAATGCCCACGACCACGTCAATTTCGCCGGTGCGCAAGCTGCGCAGGATCTCCAGGCGGTCGAAGGTGTCTACATCTGAGTGCAAATACTGCACCTTGATGTCTAAGTCTTTCAGGTAATCAGTGAGATCTTCAGCAATGCGCTTGGTGAGCGTGGTCACGAGTACGCGCTGGCCCTTCTCCACCCGCACGCGTATTTGTTCAACGAGGTCGTCCACCTGGTTCTTCGTGGGTTTCACCTCGATATCGGGGTCGAGCAGTCCGGTCGGTCGAATGACTTGCTCAACGACCTGCTGGCTTTTTTCTTTTTCGTACTTCGCTGGTGTGGCAGACACGAATACCATTTGGTTAATTTTGCTCTCGAACTCGTTGAACTTGAGGGGTCGGTTATCGAATGCCGCGGGCAGGCGGAAACCATAGTCGACGAGTGCCGTTTTGCGGGACTTGTCGCCTTCGTACATCCCGCCAATCTGCGGGATGGTCATGTGCGACT
>CAZAMC010000011.1:0-23283 GCA_964486505.1 uncultured Gammaproteobacteria bacterium | reverse complement strand
AGATTGCCCGCATCGTCGCCGAGCTGGAGAAACACGGCGCTATGGCGCACACCATTGTTGTACTCGCTAGCGCATCCGATCCAGCCGCTCTCTCCTTTTTGGCGCCGTACGCTGGGGCAGCCATGGGTGAGTACTTCATGGGGAAGGGCAAGGATGCCCTCGTGGTGTACGATGACCTCTCCAAGCACGCTTGGGCCTACCGTCAAGTTTCGCTTTTGCTTCGTCGTCCCCCGGGCCGTGAAGCCTACCCCGGCGACATCTTCTACCTCCACTCTCGCTTGCTGGAACGGGCGGCCAAGCTCAACAAGGAGTTTGGCGGTGGCTCGCTCACCGCACTGCCGATTATTGAAACACAGGCGGGCGACATGAGCGCATACATTCCCACGAACGTCATTTCCATTACCGACGGCCAGATCATTTTGGAATCCGACTTGTTCTACCAAGGCCAGCGCCCGGCTCTGAACATTGGTTTGTCGGTCTCCCGGGTGGGCTCCAGTGCGCAACGTAAGGCCATGAAGAAGGTGGCGGGCAAGCTCCGCTTAGACATGGCCCAGTATCGTGAACTTGCGGCCTTTGCCCAATTCGGGTCGGACTTGGATGATGCCACCAAGCAGCAGCTGGAGCGCGGCAAGCGTACGGCTGAACTCCTGAAGCAGGGGACGGGCACGCCAATGCCGGTGGCGGAGCAAGTGGCCGTGCTCTACGCCGTCACCCAAGGGCACGTCGACAAGGTCGCGGTGGAAGATGTGCAAACCTGGGAGAAAGATTTCCTCAAGTCCCTGCGCGCCATGCACGCTGGGTGGCTACGGAGCCTAGAGCAGGGTGGGGAACTCACCGCTGAACTTGAAGGACAGCTCAAGACTGCGCTCACAGACTTCAACTCAAGCCGCGCCTAGCATGCCAAGCACCCGCGATATCCGACGACGGATTAAGTCCGTCGGCAATACGAAGAAGATTACCAAAGCCATGGAACTCGTGGCGGCCTCCAAGATGCGCCGGGCGGTCCAGCAGGCCTTAATGACCCGGGCCTACGCCAAGGCGGCCTGGGACGTCCTCACGAACGTGAGTGCGGTGACCAATCCAGATGTACACCCGCTCCTGGTGGAGCGCCCTGTGCGGCGGGCAGCCGTGGTTGTCATCAGTTCTGACCGGGGACTCGCCGGGGGCTTGAATGCGAACATTGTTCGGCAGACCCTCGACGCGGTAAAAGCCGAGACGGTGCCCGTGGACATTGTCACCGTGGGCACAAAAGCCGCGGATGCCCTGCGCCGTTTGAACCTGAACATTGTGGCGGCATTCCCAAATGCGCATACCCATCCAACAGTTGCAGACCTGCAGCCCATCGTGAAGCTAGCCATTGACGATTACATTGCAGGCACGTACGACAAGGTCGTCGTGGTGTACACAGATTTCATCTCCACCCTTAGCCAGAGGGCTCGTGGTCGTCAAATTCTCCCTATTCGTAAGCAAGAACTGAAAGAAGTTTTGGATGATGTGGAGAGCAGCATCGCCGTGCAGCAGGTAGAGGCCTTCCAGAATCCGTACCTGTTTGAACCGTCGGCCGATCTGGTGTTGGAGAAAATGTTGCGGAACCTCGTCGAAAGCCAGCTGTACCAAATGGTGCTGGAATCCCTCGCGTCGGAGCACGCCGCCCGCATGGTCGCCATGCGCAATGCTACAGAGGCGGCTGACGAACTCATTGATGATCTCAACCTCACTTATAACCAGGCACGCCAAGCCGGGATTACCCGGGAGATCGCGGAAATTTCCGCTGGTCGCGCCGCTCTTGAATAATGCCCATATGACGAATGGAAAAATTACGCAAATCATCGGCCCAGTTGTAGACGTGCACTTCGATAAAGATCTGCCTGCTATCTACACGGCGCTCAACGTGGAGCGCAAAGGTATGAGCCCGCTGGTGCTGGAAGTGCAGCAGCACTCCGGCGCAAATGTGGTGCGCACGGTGGCCATGGACAGCACCGACGGCTTAGAGCGTGGCACCCCGGTGGTGAATACCGGCGCGCCCATTCGCATGCCGGTCGGGCCAGAGACGCTCGGCCGTATCTTCAACGTAGTTGGGCAGCCTGTGGATGGGGGCGCCGTAGTGAAGACGAAGAAACAGTACCCCATTCACCGCGAAGCGCCGGCGTTCAAAGACCAAACCACGAAGGCCGAAGTGTTCGAAACCGGCATCAAGGTCATTGACCTCATCTGCCCGATTGTAAAAGGTGGGAAGGTAGGTCTCTTTGGTGGCGCAGGCGTAGGCAAGACTGTCGTCATTCAGGAACTCATTCGCAACATCGCCGCTGAACACGGGGGCTACTCGGTGTTTGCCGGCGTTGGTGAGCGTACGCGTGAGGGGAACGACCTCTACCACGAAATGAAGGCTAGTGGGGTTATCGACAAGACTGCTATGGTCTTTGGCCAAATGAATGAACCGCCCGGCGCCCGCTCCCGCGTAGCCCTCTCCGCTCTCGCCTTGGCCGAATACTTCCGCGACGAGGAGCAGAAGGATGTCTTGCTGTTCATTGATAACATCTTCCGCTTCACCCAAGCCGGGTCAGAGGTGTCGGCCTTGCTCGGCCGCATCCCGTCCGCCGTGGGTTACCAACCGACCCTGGCTGAAGAAATGGGTGAGCTGCAGGAGCGCATTACCTCCACGACCAAGGGCTCTATCACGTCTGTGCAGGCGGTGTACGTGCCAGCTGATGACCTCACTGACCCAGCACCAGCGACGACCTTTGCGCACTTAGACTCCACGGTGGTGCTCGCGCGCGGTTTGGCTGAGCTCGGCATCTACCCAGCCGTTGATCCGCTGGACTCAACCTCGACCATTCTCGATCCCGCCGTTGTGGGTGACGAACACTACCAGGTCGCTCGGGGTGTGCAGAAGGTGCTGCAGCGCTATAAAGATTTGCAGGACATCATCGCCATTCTCGGTATGGAAGAGCTCTCACCAGCGGACAAGCTCACGGTTAGCCGCGCCCGTAAGATCCAGCGTTTCCTCTCCCAGCCGTTCTTCGTCGCTGAACAGTTCACCGGCTCGGCTGGGAAATACGTACCGCGCGCCGAAACCGTACGAGGCTTCAAAGCTATCCTCGAGGGAAAGTACGACGATGTACCCGAACAGTCCTTCTACATGAAAGGCACGATTGACGAAGTACGCGTGTAGCATGTCTACCCTTCATCTAACCATTACTACCCCGGAACGCGTCGTCTTTGATGAAGACGTTGCCTCTGTCAATGTGCCCACGCAGATGGGTGAGGTTGGTATCCTGCCGCACCACATTCCGCTGGTGAGTGTGTTGCAGCCAGGCGAGCTGCACTACGTGGTCGGTGGTGAAGTACAAGCCATGGCGGTTTCCGGCGGGTTTGTGGAGGTGCGAGATAATCGCGTCATCATCCTGGCCGACACGGCGGAGAAAGCTGAGGAGATTGACGAAGTCCGTGCACAGGAAGCGCGGGCGAAAGCCCAGAGGCTCATGCAGGAACGGGCGACCGATGATGTGGGGTTTGCCGATGCTCAGGCGGCGCTGGCCAAGGAACTGGCACGTTTGAAAGTCGTCCGCAAGCGACGGAAGAGCGTGTAGTCAACTCACGTGTGGGCTTCAGCCTCATTTCAGGCGGCTGTTTTATGCTGCATTTCGTTAGCTTTCGCATTAACGAAATGTGCGTATGAAAAGAAAGCGTGTGCTCGCAGCCGTTATAGCCGGCGTTGCCCTGGCCGCCGCCAGCGGGAGCGCCGTCCTCGCCCACGGGTGGGGGTTTGGCCCTGGTAGTACGGCCACACCAGATGAAATGGCGCAGCAACAGACCGAGCGGTTTCAAGAGCAAGCGAGCCTGCTCGGTGCAACTGTCGATGAGGTGAAGGATGCCTGGGCGAAAGGGCAGACCCTAGAAGAGCTCGCCAATGCCAAGGGCATGACGGACGAGCAGCTGCAGGAGAAAATGCAGGCTGCCCGGAAGACCGAGATGCAAGCGCACCTGAAGACGCTTGTCGAGAAGGGCGTGGTGACCCAAGCCCAAGCTGACCAGCGCATGAAGGTTATGGAAGAGCGCATCGCATCAGGTGAAGGCCCAGGGAAAGGCATGGGCAAAGGCATGCGAGGAATGGGTATGCATCGGGGCATGGAGTTATAAGTCATTTTACCTCCAACTGGAAACTGGCCTCGCAATCGTGAGGCCAGTTTTCTGAAGTAATAACACAGCGGAGAACTTGGGGTTCTCCGCTGGGAATGAGCGGGTTAGTACCTCGCGGTGATAACGGGCGGTTGGGGGAGAGGGTACGGGGGTTTCGGGAGCTTGTCCCGGTCCCACAGCTTCTCCCACCAGTTTCTGTCGGCCTCGTTCTGGAGCCATTCCAGGTGCGGTTGGAGGCCGCTGGTGTAGGTCATGTACTCGCCAATGAGCTGGCCTCGTTGCGCGTTGACCCTCTGCAGGTCGGCGTGCGTTTTGACGAGTGCCTCATTGGCGGCCGAAAGAGTAGTGTAGTTATTCACTGCCAGGACGTATGCCGACGCGAGGTCAAGCGTGTCTTGTGCAAGCTTGGCATTCTGCCTCGACAGCTCGGCACACTGCTGTTCAAGCTTCGTGTTCCGCTCCTGCGCATTCGCGTAGAGCAGAACCGTTCTCTCGATGATCGAGTCCTTCTGGCCCAGCAGAACTTCGTCGCTAGCAATCCGTGCGTCCCGGTCACTCAGACCTTGGTTGAGCTCACTGATTGTGGCGTCGCGTTCGGCCACCAGGGCTTCTTGCTTATCGATCGCCTTGTTGAAGAGCACGGTGGCAACGACGAGGGCGATGAATGCGGTGATGAGCGCTAGGGTTACGATGGTTCCGGTTTTCAAGTAAACACCTCCTGGTTTATGTATGTTTTACCTGTTTGCAGTGGCCCTCCAGCCTAGAAGCTGGGCCGGGAAATGTCAATAATTCGCCCCACCCTTTGACGTCGGCGTTTTTCTGGGTGTACGCTGGAGGGCAATACCAATAGGCCAAAAATGGAGGCCACCATGTGTAAAACCAAAGAAGCACGGGAAATGTTCGTTCGCGCGCTGCTTGAAGAAGTCTTAGGCGCAGACAACATGTACTACGCCGGACAAGCCCTCGGTCATCGGCCGAATTTCTTTGAGGCAGCCAGGCACTACGTCTTGCACGGTGGACCGGAGAACTTCAAACAACGGTGGGAAGGTCAACGTGCACATGCGTAGAGAACGAGTGAGAAGTCAGTAAAGGAGCGTGTTTACAACACGCCCCTGTTTTTATCGTGGTACAATAGAGGCATGTTTCTTACGGCTTCATCAAACCCAACCGCAGCGAAACGCCTTACGTACTTGGTGGCATGCGTTCTCCTCGGCGTCTTGTTGAGTCTGCTGGTGCACGCTGGCGTTGAAGCGCTCTACCTTGCCTGGGCAGAGTCGACCGGGAGAACCGTCATCTGGTATGGCGGCTGTGCCTTGCACCCAGTCATTCAAGGTAGCTTCCTTGTCCTCGGCGTACTCGGCGGGCATGCTCTCGGTCGTTTCTGGTGGCGGAAGGTGTACGTGGATCGGGTGTGGGCTGGGCGGAAATCGTAGACATTCTGTGGTATTCTGAGGGTATGGACGCCGTCGCCGTACACCACCTCCGCAAAGTATTTGGCAAGAAAGCCGCCGTCGATGACATCTCGTTCACGGTAGCGCGGGGCGAGGTTTTTGGTTTCCTGGGTCCGAACGGCGCTGGGAAAACTACCACAATTCGGTGCATGATGGATTTCATCCGGCCAACCAGCGGGAATATCACAATCTTGGGGAAAGACGCGCAGCGGGAGGCTGTGGAGGTCAAGCAGCTGGTTGGGTACCTCTCAGGCACCGTTCGGCTGTACGGGAAGTGGACCGGGCATGAGCACATTGCCTTCTACCGCCACACCAACGCCGGCACGAAAGATGTTGCCGATGAACTCTGTGCGCGTTTTAGCCTTGATCCCAGCATTCCCTTCCACCACCTTTCTTCCGGGAACAAGCAGAAGTTGGGTATCGTGCTGGCGTTTATGTTCCAGCCCGCAATTCTCATACTCGACGAACCAACGAACGCACTTGACCCCTTGTTGCAGAATGAGGTGTACGGCCTTCTCCTCGAAGCAACGAAGCGGGGGAGTACGGTGTTCATGTCCTCGCACAACTTGGCCGAAGTAGACCGCACGTGCAATCGGGTGGGGATTATTCGGGATGGGAAGATGGTTGCCATTGAGAGTATTCAGTCACTCAAGGCGAAGCGCATGCACATTGTGCATGCAACGTTTGCCAAACCAGTGGATCCAAAAGCGCTGGTGTTTGACGGCGGGCAAATTGTTCAAGCCCAGCCTGATCATGTGGTCGTCAATGTCAAAGGCGACTTGAATGGTGTTGTTCGCGCTCTCGGCCGGTACGACTTACGCGACTTATCCATAGACCACGCGCCTTTGGAAGACATCTTCCTCGAATTCTATAACGCGAAGTAGTATGTTCCCCATTACCTGGCGAACGATTAAGGACAAGCGGCTATCACTGATTATTTTCACCTTGGCCACGGTGGGCATGCTCTGGGTCTACGTGGGGATGTTCCCCGGGATTCAGCAGGAATCGCAGAAACTGGCGGAGGCCTTCCAGGGGTACCCGGAAGCAATGTTGAAGGCATTCAATATTGAAGAGATTGACTTTTCACACCTGGAGAACTTCGTCGCCATGGAGCAGTACAGCATCATCTGGCCGCTCGTGGTCATATTTTTGCTGCTTGCGTTCGCCGGAACGTCACTCGCTGGTGAGGTGGAGAAGGGGACTGTGGAATCTCTTCTCAGTCGACCGCTCTCCCGACGCAAGATTTTTTTCCAGAAGTACCTCGCCGGCCTGGTGGTGCTCGTGGGCTATACGGGCGTAACGGTTTTTGCAATCTGGCCGCTGGCTGCCCTGCAGAATATAGATTTTCAGATGGCGAATTTTGTTTCCGTATTTTGGCTTTGTTTGCTGTTCGGCTGGGCCGTGTACAGCCTAGGCATGCTCTGCTCAACGTGGTTCTCCGAGCGTAGTCGGGTCTACGGCATTGCTGGTGGCATCCTGCTCCTTATGTACGTTTTGAACATTGTGGCCGCACTTCAAGAGAAGCTCAGTAACCTAAAGTACGCGAGCTTCTTTCACTACTACGACTCTAGTGCGGTGCTCATTCGCGGTGAGTTTGATGGGTTATCTGTTGTTGTGTTCGCTGGCTTCGCCATCATTACCACGGCACTCGCCGCTTGGCGTTTCCAGAAGCGGGACGTAGCAGTGTAGGGTATGCCCGAACGTCTCTCTCACGATCCGAGCCAGCCCGACGACGAGCAAGCCGAACTCCAGCACCAGTACGAAGAGCGCTTGGCGCGCGTTCGGCACAACATGGAGAAGCTGTACGACAAAGCAGTCGCCGAAGACAAGCGGCCGGTTGACGAGCTGCTCGATGAGAACCTGGATGAAGGCCGGAAGATTTTTGGTGATGAAGCCGTGGATCGTTTCATTGCCGATGCACAGCGCTTGGCGGGCCTTCCTCGTGATGAGTTTGTGGAACAGGCCACCGCGCGCATTAGCGAAGTACTCCGGGAGGTGTACTTCAATCCGGAAGTTCGGGCACGGGCGGATGCGGTGCAAGCCGAACGGTCGGCACAGAATACCGAATTCATCACCTTTGGGCACCTCAAGGGGAGCGTGCATGATTTTGAATGGCACGAGGCCGAATTCGCAGACGGGGTGAAGGTTGCCGGTGGTGATAAAGTCCTCGAGGTGAGTTGGCCGGGTGACGAAGGCGATAGGAAGCCCGCTGGCATACGGGAGGTGGAGTCTTCGTTGCGCGAAATGGCCACCTACGTTGCGGATCATCCAGAAATTAAGGGCGTGATAGCCGTCTCCTGGATGATGTCACGCGGCGCTGCTCGGCGACTAGGCTTTACCACATTCCCTACCATTCCCATTGAGGAGAAGCAGCAAATGAACGTGGTTGCATGGGCGACGCACGCGCGGCAGGACAAGCCCTACCAAAAAGGAGTAAAACCCGAAGATGTGCAGCTTGGGGTCATTCCGCGAGCCGAGTTTTTAGATCGCTACGGTACCTAGGCGCCCAAGCCGGTGCGCCAGAACATACAATACTGTGGTATAGTTTTGGTGCAGCGCAATCTAGTACCGTGGGGCTGTCCGGCCTTGTGCCCGGCCACGCTACGTAATCTGCATCACTATGCACCGAATGCCTACGCTTCGACTTTGGGCAGTGCTTATGCTCGTTGTGCTGTTTGGCATTGGTTTGAGTGCGTGTAAATCGGCGGCCGATAAGGCCGTTGAAAACGCCATAGAGAACACAACCGGCACAGACGCAACCGTAGATTCAAGCAAGAACAAGGTAGCCGTGAATGTGAATGGCACAAGCTGGGAAACCGGTGATGTCGTGAGCTTACCCGCAAATTTTCCCGAGGATATCTACGTGGTTGAGGGGACCCTGAAAGTTGCGATTGCCAATGATGCCGCGGCGGGCTTCACCGTTTCGTTGGAAACCAGCAAAAGTGTCAGTGACGTGAAGGCCCTCTACGTGAAGGAACTTGGGGACGATGGGTGGACAATTACGGGTACCGTTGATATTCAGGGTTCATCCTCCGTTATGGCGACCAAAGCAAAGCGGTCCACAACCATCACCATAGGTGCGAATGAGGACAAGTCGAAGACCATTGTGAATATTAGTACGTATACCGATACCTCGCCGGAAGCGCCCAGTGAATAGAATATTAGATAAGGAAAACCGACGTCGAGTATAGTGCTCGGCGTCGGTTTGTTTTTTGGGTGCGTACTACGTAGTCGGCCCGTATTCTCGGCATTGTTTGGGGGTGTTACGCGCAGCAGAGTTCGTTGCTGCCATCATGCTCGGTGAATGGCCGTGAGCTTGCATGAGCGTCGTAACCAGTGCGTCCCAGGTAATGATGGTGGTTCTCGTTCCCGTGGTCATTTTCCACAGGTTCGATGCCAGGAGTTCTGGGGTAGAGGTAAATGTACGCTCTCGCCACTGGAAGCTGGGCGATGCCGTGCAGTAGTCGGTGAACCAGACCGAGTGATCAATGAGCAACTTTACTGTTGCTCGGTACTCGTCCGGTTGGTGGACGTACCGCACGAGCAGCGATTCGGGCTGGATCGCAGGCTGGCTGTGCAGGGCGTTGAACATCCCGCAGCCCACGCGGTGGAGCGCCTGGCTCGAGGGATTGGCAACAAATGCTAGGAGATTTTCCTCCACGTAGATTTCAGCAATTGACCGCGGGGGTGCCTGCGATTCCGGGTTGGCGCTCTGCGTTGCGCCGCAGCTGGCAATCACTGCCATCGCGATGATGCCCAGGACGCTCACGAGGACCGTCCGAGGGTACGGTAGTGTTTTCACAATGTCTCCTTGTGTATGGGTTCGTACATCCGTGTCTATATGGCTATGCAGTTTTGGAAGGTGCAAGACTGAACTGGCTAGCCTAGGCAGATGGGCGCGTTTTGTCAAGCCTCGGCAGTTCCCTTGACCTTTGCAGCGAAGTTCGGTTAGATGCAGCTGGAAAACCAATACTGTTACTTTGGAAAGGAGGCGACAATGCCTTGGCCCGACGTACTCGTTCTCGTTCGACACGCAGAATCCGAGGGCAATGTCCTGGCTGAAGATGACCGTGCGCGGTACTCTGTGGCAACGCAGGATCTCAAACTCACACCCCGAGGATGCCGCCAGGCAGAGATCACCGGCCAGTACCTGGTGGAGGAGTACGGTGACTTCGATACGTATTACGTGTCGTACTACACGCGCTCCAAGCACACCATGGCGCTCATGTACCCACGTGCCCGGGTGTACGAGGAGCCTCGCCTCGCCGAAGCGCAGCGGGGGATCTGGCAGGTGATGTCACACGACGACGTGGCGGCACGCTACCCCGATGAAGTGCTGCGGAAAGAAAAAGAAGGCTTGTACCACTACCGTCCCTTTGGGGGTGAGAACTGGCCAGATGTTGAGCTCCGCATCCACAGTTTCTTGGGTACGCTGAGCCGTGATGGGGTAGGACAGCGCGTTCTCATCGTCGTGCACGGAAACTGGCTCCATGCGTTCCAGCGCTTGGTCCACCACTGGAGCATTGAAGAGCTGCTCCGGCACCGGCAAGAAACGCCGTTCGAGAATTGTTCGGTTACCGTGTACGAAGGCCGCTTGCGCGCCCGCCAATCACGCCTGATTCTGCGGAAAGAGAATTTCGTTCCGTGGGCGGGCAAACTCTAAGCTGTTTAACGCCACCTCACAACCCTGAGGCGGCGTTTTTCTTGGCACGTACATTTGCTATACTCCTACTACCTTGTACAAGTAAAACTACACGTATGGAAATGCCTGCTCTCACCACCGAACAGCGAAAAATCAAGAAGTTGCGACGCTTCAACATCATCATGGCCTGCCTCCACCTGGTCCAAGGGGTGGTAATGCTATTTGCGAGTAGCAGCTTTAGCCTTCCAGTGACAACCGCGTACGTTGAGATGGACTCCCTCACGAACCTGCTCACCCCGGTGCTCAAGACCATTGCCGAACTGCAAATTGGCCCGCTCATCGCCGGGTTTTTGTTCCTCTCGGCCATGGCGCACTTTGCCGTATCCTGCCTGCCAACGGTGCGCGGCTGGTACGAAAGTAACCTGAAGAAGGGCGCCAACTACGCCCGTTGGATTGAATACGCGTTCTCCAGCTCGCTCATGATCATCGTGGTGGTCATGCTCACGGGCATGTACGATTTTTCTAGCCTCATCCTCATTTTCTTCCTGAACATGATGATGATTCTGTTCGGCTGGATGATGGAGCTGCACAACCAGACGGCGAAGCAGACCAACTGGACCGCCTTTATTTTTGGCTGCATTGCGGGGGCGGTACCCTGGGTGGTTGTGGCTCTGTACCTGTTCAACGCGGGCAGTGAGGGTGCCCGGGCACCGGCTTTCGTGTATTGGATTTTCTTTTCCATCTTCTTATTCTTTAACGTCTTCGCTGTTAACATGATTCTGCAGTACAAGAAAGTCGGGAAGTGGCAGGATTACCTCTACGGCGAACGGGCGTACATCATCCTCAGCTTAGTGGCGAAGTCGCTCCTTGCCTGGCAAGTGTGGGCAGGAACACTCCGGCCAGTTTGATTCTCACTGCGGCACCTCGATAAAACCCTTGACATCTCAAGGGTTTTTTGGTAGGTTGCAACGTTCGATTTTCGAACACGTTCATACCTTTGAAAAAAGAATAGTTGTAGATACAGAAGGGAGTGCGCGCATGAAAGAGCGCATATGGTTTATCACGATGCTGGTGCTCATTGGTGTTGCAACGGCGAGCCATGTTGCATTTCCGCACGCGACAGTAGTTTTCCTCGCCAGTGCTGGAGCGCTTATCATTTTAAGCCGCTACATTGGGGAGGCAACCGAACAGTTGTCACTCCACCTTGGGCAGAGCATGGCGGGCTTCGTGAATGTTACGTTATCAAACCTCGCCGAGCTTATCATTGTCTTTGCTGCGGTTCGAGCAAATCTCATTGAGCTTGTCCAAGCGAATATTGTGGGTTCCATCATTGGTAATTTACTACTGGTCATGGGATTTGCAATTTACTTCGGGTGCCGCAAGAACGGTACACTCAAGCTCAACGCCGTAGCCGTTGGGGCGTACGTCAAACAGTTGTTCTTGGTGCTCGTAGCAGTTTCAGTTTTAAGCGCCTTTGATGGGGCAATGCCGCCCGATCGCCAGCTTGGGGCTAGCTACGTTATCGCAGTGCTTCTCGTTGCGCTCTACGCGTGGTTTTTCTTCCACATGCGGAATACAACGAAGTTACAATCAGTGGATGCTCAAGCGCAGCAGGCGACACAGCACTGGACGAAGTTCCAGTCCTACGCTGCCCTCGTGGGAGCCGCAGCCGGCGCTGTGTGGATGTCTGAACTCATGGTGGGGGAAATCGAAGCTTTCTCACACAGTTTAGGCATTTCCCCAAAACTCTTGGGGTACATTGTGTTGCCGATGCTTGGCAACCTCGCTGAACACTACGTTGCCATTGAATCATCCATGAAACGCATGCCGGAACTTAGTATGGCCATTAGCGTTGGTTCTGCCTCGCAAGTGGGCCTGGTGGTCGTTCCGGCAGCGGTTTTCTTCGGTGTGATCACTGGTAACCCCGTGTCCCTGCTCTTCACTGATCTGCCCGTGTACGTCCTGTTCGTGAGTTTTGTCGCGGCGTATCTGACGCTGCGTAACTACGAGTGGGAAATTGAAGAAGGTGTCATGCTTCTGGCAATTTACGCCATCTTCGCGGTAATTTGTGGATTTGCCCTTTGATGAAAAGACCCGCGTTCGTTTTGAGCGCGGGCCTTTTTCGTTTTGGCTACTTGAGGGTGAACACTGCAATAGTCGGTCGGTTCCCTGTGCGCATGGGCGGGCCCCAGCTGCCAACACCCGGGGACGTGTACTCGTTGAACGTGCCCTCGGTGTGCAAGCCATCGTGGTAGCCCTTGTACACCCACTTCGTAATTGTCCCAAATGGCCAGAGCTGTCCATCGTGTGTGTGGCCAGCGAGGAGGAGATTCACACCCGCGGCTTTCACCTGATCAACATATTTGGGTTCATGCCACAGAACAATGCTCGGCTTGGCAGGATCGAGTTTTGCCAGTAGGGGAGCAATGTCTTTCGTGGTCGTGCCAATGGGGTAGTCTATGCCAAGTACCTGCACACCCGAAACATCGGTCACCGCATCGCGCAGAATGGTGAGCGGCAAGTCTTGGATAGCTGCAAGCGCGCGGTCTACGCCTACATAGGTTTCATGGTTGCCAGTTATGTAGTAGGTCCCGAAGGTCGATCGCAGGTCTTCCAGGGGTTTTGCCAGGGAATTGAGGTCACGCCCGCCGCCATCGAAGAGGTCACCAGTGACAAAGACGGCTACTGGCTGCTCTGCATTGGTTTGTGCCACGACGCCGCGTAAGAAGTCCTGCCGGTGCACTGGACCGAGGTGAATGTCCGAGAGTTGAACAATTTTTTGGCCCCGCCAGGCTTCGGGCAGGTTCGGGATGGTAATGGAGAATTGCCGGACAACTGGGTGCCAAGCGTTCCACACCCCATAGGCGGAAACACCGGCCGCACCGGCGAGAAGAAGTATAGTCACGAGCGCCATGGGGACATTGGCGCTGAGAGCTTTCCCCAGGAGCCACACCCCCCAGGTGAGCGCCGTCGCGAGGCTCGCGTACCAGACGAAGCCCAGCCAAACTGAGCAAATGGTGTAGAGCAGGTTCGTGAAGAACGCTTCTTTCCAGAAAACGAGAACCGACGTGATGGTAAAGCTCACCGAGAGCACAAGGATTATCGTCAGCAGGCTACGGCGGGCGCCACCGGCAGGCAAGCTAAAAAACTTGACCCAAGTACCGTAGAGGCCTAGGTGGCCGAGGATGACAATTGCCGTCGCGGTCAGCAGGAAGATGAGCATAGTAAATCTGTTCATAGGGTTTGTACTGGCATACTACAGGCGTGAACCAGAACGCACAATCATGCTATTCTTAAACTACCCTCATGAAGACCGAGAATGCCATTGGCTACATAGGTTTGGTTGCCATTATCGGCCTGGTGGCGTTTTATTCCGCCCGGTATGACAGCCTGGTTATGCCCTCGCCCATCAATACGGGCGTGGTCGTCAATACGGCACCCACGCTCACCAATACAGTAGTCAGCACTCCCGGCGTAAGCGCCGCGGTTGTCGCCGGCCATAGTACTGCCGCAGACTGCTGGATCATTGTGAGTGGGAAAGTGTATAACGTGACCGCGTACTTACCTCGGCATCCGGGTGGGGCCGCTCGAATCACGCCCTTCTGTGGCCAGGATGCAACGACAGCATTCCAGACACAGGGCGGGGAAGGCACGCACTCCAGCGTGGCTACGCAAGAGCTCCAGCAGCTATACCTTGGCGATGTAGCCGGCGCAGTTGTGGCGAACGTCAATACCGCTCCCGCTGTGAACGTGAATACCCCTACGAACAGTACACCGGTACAAACCAATGCCTCTGCTAGTGCAGGCACTACTCTGACCACGGCCACGGTAGCAACACATAGTCGGTCTAGTGACTGTTGGATCATTGTGAACGGGAGTGTCTACAATGTGACCGGCTACCTAATCAAACACCCGGGCGGGGCAAGCCGCATCACTCCGTACTGCGGGAAGGATGCAACCTCGGCTTTTGCCACGCAGGGTGGCACCGGTTCGCATTCCAGCAGCGCTTCGGCTGACCTCGCCGCCTTGCGGTTGGGCACCCTCGGCAGCACCACAACTTCTAAAGTCATTACGCAGTCCAATACGAATGCAAGCACGCTCACCCCTGGAGGAGAAGACGATGACCGTGAGGAGGAAGATGACGATGACTAACCTCTATACGCTTAGCCGAACCCTGCACCGTTACCTCGTGCTCATCATGCTCGGGCTGCTGCTCGTCATGGCCGGCACGGGGCTTATCTTGCGATACCCGGGGTGGTTTGCATGGTTGCCCACGTGGCTAGATGCCGGCCGGGTTCGATACCTGCACAGCAACGTGAGCACCTACTTTGCCATTGTGGTTATCATCATGGCGCTCACTGGCGCGTACATGTACTTTCATACGCTGTGGGTGCAGCGGAAGCAGGAGAAAGCGCGGGAGCAACTTCCCCCGCCGCCTCCCACAACTTGAGCGGTATGCCCGACCAGAGTACGAAACAGTTCTATGCGGACCGACGCGAGCGGGGGATGACCGACGCGATGATTGTGAATGAGCTAGAAGCCAGCGGGTGGAAACTCGCTGACGCGCAAACGGCGGTGGAACAGTCTCGCACAAGCTTTGTGCCAAAGCCCACACCGGGCTTTGCGCAGGCTGCTGGTGTTGTTGAGTACGACGTTCCCCAAGAGTACCACCAGCAGTCGCGCAAGAAATTTATTATTGGCTTAATCTTCGCGGTCCCCATTATCGTTTTGGAGGTGTTCACCGAGGATCCCAGTACTGGTTTTTCGCTGTACTCCCTCTCCCTCGCCGTTTGCATTTTGGTTTTTTTCAGTATTCTGGGATGGTTTGGCCTGAAACGGCACACACCACGACGCATTCGATTGGATAAGGATGGGTACACAGTTCTCCAGCCGAAAGGGAAGTTACATCCCTGGACCCAGTACAAGAGCTACCACTTTGGTTTTCCCGAAGCGAAGTCGACGTGGTTGAAGCGTTTTACCCAAACGAGCTCACTGCTTCCGGAGGCACCTACTCTCGTGCTCCAGCCGAAGCCGTCCATGTGGGTGAGGGCAAGCGAGCAAGAGTCGGTGCAGTTGCCTTACCCGCCCCAAGAACGGAAGGCACTGGAGGAATTGCTTAAGCAGTTCTTCCCAGTGGCGTCCGCCCAGAAGCCGGCGAAGCTTGGGTGGCGCTACAACCCATACATCATTGTGGGCCTATTCATTGGCGTTCCCGGTGTCCTCATTTTGTTGTTTGTGCTCATCTTGCTGAATTAGAAGGCCCTTTGTCGTGTAGCAAAGTGCTATACTTGATGCATGGCTACGCCCCCACCGGTTCGACCAGAGAGTCAGCTTGAGCACGAGCCCGAGGATATTTTTGACGTAGTTGAGCAACAACCCGATGGCCAACCGGAGGTGAAGATTGAGAAGGTCCGGGAAGCTTTGGAACAGCACGGCTCTCGTTTTGAGCAGCACCCCGAAGTTCCCGCACAGGTTCGGGAAGCGCCCTCGGCGCTGCCGCCCTCGGCACCCATGGCTATCCCAATTTCGGCGGAGCAGGAGCAGCTGCAGAAAATTGAGCACGTCTTATCAGAGGGCCTGCAGGAGATTTTCGTTGCCTTGCCGCCCGCTGAGCAGCAGAAATTTAAGGTGGCGGGGGAGCAAGCGGCCCGGGAAGTGCAAGGTTTGCTTGGCCAAGTGAAAGTGCAGGTCGGGAAGATCATTGAGGTCATTCGGCGCTGGCTTGGATCGCTGCCCGCAGTGAACAAGTTCTTCATTGAGCAGGAAGCAAAGATTAAAGCGCAGAAGCTCGTCAGCCTGGTGCAGAAAGAATGAGCAACCTTGTCCTCATCATCGGTGCAGTCCTGGTACTCCTCATCGTGGGGGGTATAGTGCTTTTTACTTACCGCCAGCGCCGTCACGCCCTCACTCCGGTAAAACGAGTGTGCTTACTCGTCACTTTGCCCAAAGAGCAGCAGGATGAAGATGCTGGTGGGTCCGCGTCGCGTATCCAGAAGTTGCAAGAGCAGATTAGCGTGGGCGAATCTTTCCTGTCGTTTTTGGGGAATATGCGGGCGCAGCGCTGGTACAATACCTTAGGGCGTGGGCGCAATGACCACTTCAGTTTCGAAATCGTTGCGGACCGGGGGGAAATTCGTTTCTACACGGTGGTGCCCGAACCTATGCGGGAGTTCATGGAGCAGCAGTTGCACGCGCAGTACCCCGACGCTGAAATTGAAGTGACACCGGAGTACAACCCCTTCCGCGCTACGTCGCACGTGGTGGCGGGCAGTCTGCGCTTGAAGAAGAACCCGGTGCTCCCCATTCTCACGTACCGGCGAATGGATGTGGACCCGCTCGCTGGATTGACGAACGCCTTGTCGAAGCTTGACCATGATGAAGCCGCGGTCATTCAGTACATTTGCCGGTCTTCCCACCCGCGGTGGCATAACCGAGCCGCGAGCACGGTCCGCTCGCTCCGCTCTGGGGGGAAGGTGTCGAATAACGTTTTGAAAACCATTGCGGTTGAAATTTTCCGGATGTTCTTTGGGGGCAAGAAGAAAGAAGATGACTTTGCTGGCATGCCCAAACCACTTTCGCCTTCCCAAGAAGAACTCGTACAGCGTATCCAAGAGAAGACCAGCAAAGCGGGACTAGATGTAAACATTCGGCTCGTGGTTTCGAGTAGCACGCTGCAGGCTGCCACCATACGCCTGAAGAATATCCAGGATGCTTTTGGGCAGTACAACGCCTTCGATACGGGTAATGGTTTTGAGCGGAAGGACCCCTTTGGCAAAGAAAAGTTGGTACACCACTTCATTTACCGGGCTTTCGATGCGGGCCGCGCCTCAATCCTCAACGTGGAGGAGCTCGCCAGCCTCTGGCATCTGCCCCTGCCGAGCACCGAAACCCCCAACATCCGCTGGGTGCTCTCTCGAAGCGCACCGCCGCCCGTGAATATCCCCAAGACGGGCGTGCAGCTTGGCGAAAGTCACTACCGCAGCGAAGTGGTCAAAGTCCGGATTGCCCGGGAGGACCGTCGGCGCCACGTGTACGTCATTGGGAAATCTGGCGTGGGCAAATCTGTACTCCTCACGCAAATGGCGCTGCAGGACATTGCCAACGGTGATGGCGTGTGTGTCGTCGATCCGCACGGCGACCTCATCCTCGATATCCTGGCCCGCATGCCCGCCCACCGTTTAAAGGACGTGGTGCACTTTAACCCGTCGGACATGGAGCATCCCGTGGGCTTGAATATGCTCGATGCGCCAACGCCCGAAGAGCAAGACTTTGCCGTTCAGGAAATGATTGCAATTTTCATGAAGCTGTTCCCGCCGGAGGTCATTGGGCCCATGTTCGAGCACAACATGCGCAATGTGATGCTCACGCTCATGGCGGATCCCGAAAAGCCGGGCACGATTGTGGAAATCCCCCGCATGTTCACGGACCCCGCCTTCCAGAAATCCAAGGTACTCAAAGTGACCGATCCTATGGTGCGGGCGTTCTGGGAGAAGGAAATGGCCAAGACCAGTGACTTCCATAAGTCGGAAATGCTCGGCTACCTCATTAGCAAAGTAGGCCGGTTCGTGGAGAACGCCATGATGCGCAACGTCATCGGCCAATCCCGCAGCGGGTTTGATTTTCAGCAGATCATGAATGACGGCAAGATCCTGCTTGTCAATTTGGCGAAGGGGACCACCGGCGAGGTGAACGCCAGTTTGCTCGGCCTCATCATTGTGAGCAAGCTGCAGATGGCCGCGCTTCGGCGCGCCAGCTTGCCCCAGGAGCAGCGTCGAGATTTCTTCCTCTACGTGGATGAGTTCCAGAATTTCGTGACGGACTCCGTAGCCACTATCCTTTCGGAAGCCCGCAAGTACCGGTTGAACCTCACTATTGCGCACCAGTACGTTGGCCAGCTCGTGCAGGGCCAGGATACGAAGATTCGCGATGCGGTGTTCGGCAACGTCGGCACAGTGGTGGCCTTCCGCGTGGGCGTGGAAGACGCCGAGATTTTCGCTCAAGCCTTTGCCCCCACGTTTACGCAGTACGACGTGACGAACGTAGACAAGTATACGGCGATCGTGAAGCTCCTCATCGACAATACGGCGTCAAAGCCGTTCACCATGAAGACTTTGCCGTTGAGCCCCGCCACACCTGGTCTTGCCGAGCACCTCATCCAGCAATCCCGTCAGCAGTACGGCAAACTTCGAGCGGAGGTGGAAAAGGAAATTCTCGAGCGATCCCAACTTGGCATTTCCGCGCCGCCGCCCATGGTGGCAGAAAGGAAGGCCTAAGTTCTCTTCAGGATAAAGAATCGCGTCCGGCCACCCAGGTCAGGCAGGAAATTGTAATTGTAGCCATGCAGGCGGTCGCCCAGGCCCGTAAGCCAGCGTTCCTGCTGCGGGTCAATTTCAAGGATTGCCCCAGGAAGGTTCCGGCTGGTGATTTGCTGTACGAGTTTTTCAATGAGCTCAAGTCCTCGTTTGCCACCGTGTAGGGCCAGCGTGGGTTCGTGCGGGACATTCTGCAGCTGTTCGCGGCTGAGGTAGGGCAAGTTTGCTACAACGAGATCAAGCCTTTCGGTCTGCTTAATGGGGGAGAGGAGTGAGCCCAGGCGAAAGGAAACCCGCGAAGCAACGCCAAGGGCCCGGGCATTCTTCCTGGCGACGGTGAGCGCCTTTGCGCTCACATCACTCGCAATGAGCTTTGCGTTCGGCAAGTACTTGGCAAGGGTGATAGCAATGCAACCAGAGCCTGTGCCGACGTCGACGATGGTTGTTTTCTCAATTCTCTTCGCTTTGCCGAGTACCCAATCCACGAGCTGTTCGGTTTCGGGGCGGGGAATGAGCACATCTTTGGTTACCAAAAGTTCTAGGCCATAGAACCCTTGGGTGCCCGTGAGGTAGGCGAAGGGCACGCCTCGGCGACGTTGCGCCACGAGTCTTTTGAATGCCGCTTGCTGCTTCGGCGTGAGCGGGGCATCACGATGGGCCAGAAGAAAGCTCAGCGGCTTACGGAGGGTATGCGCTAAGAGGTCACGAGCTTCACGCAGGTCAATCTGCGCAGCTCGGAGGGCGGTCTCGATGTTATGCGGTGGGCGCGCTGGCATCCCGACGGGCTTTCAGCAGAGCCTGGAGGACGGGTTCGATATCGCCGTCCATGATCGCAGTAAGGTTGTGGTAGTTTTCCTTCAGCCGATGGTCCGTCATACGGTCTTGCGGGAAGTTGTAGGTGCGGATTTTTTCGCTCCGGTCGCCCGTACCAATTTGGCTCTTGCGCATTGCTGAGGCGTTCTGCAGCCGCTTCTCCTGCTCCAAGGCAAAGACCCGGGCGCGCAGGATCTCCATGGCTTTTTCCTTGTTTTGCTTCTGCGAGCGCTCGTCCTGCATTTTCACCACTACACCGGTGGGCACGTGCGTCATCCGAATTGCTGAGTAGGTCGTATTCACTGATTGGCCACCATGGCCAGACGACGTCGTCGCCTCGATTTTTACATCCTCTGGTTTGATGACGATGTCCTCGGCTTCCACAATTGGCAGCACTGCCACCGTTGCCGTGGACGTGTGCACGCGGCCGGCTTTTTCGGTTTCGGGTACCCGTTGCACACGATGCACGCCTGATTCTAAGCGTAGCCAGCCGTACGCATCTGTCCCGTGAACCTCGAAGATAACCTCCTTGTAGCCGCCGATACCGGTTCGGTTGGTGTCCACCACGTGGGCAGACCAGCCTTGGCGTTCGGCGTAGCGCGTATACATGCGAGCGAGCTCGGCCGCAAAAAGGCCCGATTCGTCGCCGCCGGCGCCGGCTCGAATTTCCACGAGCGCATCGCGGCTGTCCAGCGGGTCACGCGGGCGTTCAACGTCGGTTAGCTTTTCTTCAACATCCCGCAATTCTTGGTTTATACGCTGCTCCTCTTCTTGACCGAGAGCGAGCATGTCCGCATCGCTATCTTGTTGCGCTGCCCGCGCATCTGCGAGTTGATGCTGGAGGTCTTCTCGCTGTTGCAACAGGTTAAGGTGGGCAACCACCTGCGCGTGTTCGCGGGAGAGTTTCTCTAAGCGCCCCCCATCACCAGCAGTCGCGGCAACCTGGAGCTGCTGCTCGAGTTCCTCACGTTTCGCTTGGAGGGCGTGGATGTCCATGGGCATGGCAAAATCCCCTGGCCAGGGCGGCAGGGGAGGTGGGCAGAGTTACTTCTTGGATTTCGCCTTGGCTTTCTTCGAGGTCAGGCGAGCGGTCGCTGCGGCAGTGGACTTTTCCTTTAGCCGTTTGAAGCGGTCAACCCGGCCTTGGGTATCCATAACCTTTTGCTTCCCCGTGTAGAGCGGGTGGCAATTGGAGCAGACTTCAACGTGGATATCTTTCTGCGTTGAGCCGGTAACGAACGTATTGCCACAACCACAGGCAACGGTTGCGTCGTGGTAGTAGGTTGGGTGGATCTTTGCCTTCATAGGTTCGCACTATACCATGTATATGAATGTCGTCAAGCGGCATAGCGTACAGGCTTGCCAGGATTGATTGCGTGTGGTAGAGTCACCCCGCTTCACATCTCACATACGTCGTATTACCCGTAGGGTAAGCACGGCGCGGATCCTGACCCCTATACCCAACGGGGCCCCCGCACCAGAGCGACGTAGCGGTTAATCGAAAGGACTACATCTATGCGCGAGGTCTCTCTCCTCGATATGCTTCAGAAGGGCGTGCACTTCGGCCACCAGCAAGCCCGGTGGAATCCGAAGATGAAGCCCTACATTTTTACGTCTCGGAATGGCGTACACATCATTAACCTCGAAGCGACCCGCGAGAAGCTCGAGGCCGCGGTTACGTTTGTGGAAACTCTGGTGAAGAGCGGTGGTACGCTACTCTTCGTTGGCACTAAGCGACAAGCGAAGAGCATTGTACAGCGCTCGGCCGAAGCGTGCGGTATGCCCTTCATGACCGAACGGTGGATTGGGGGCACGCTCACGAATTTTTCCACAATTCACGAGCTCATAAAAAAGCTCCGACGCTTGAAGAGTGAAGAAACGGCGGGGTTATTGGATCGCTACACCAAGAAGGAACAGGTGGGCATTCGGAAAGAAATTGCCAAGCTCCAAGCCGAGATTGGCGGCGTGGAAACACTGGATAAGATCCCGCAAGCGCTATTTGTTGTTGACTGTGCAAAAGAGCGCACAGCGATTCGGGAAGCCCGGGCCATGCACGTCCCCATCGTGGCCATTTGCGATTCGAATGTAAACCCCGATCTCGTAACCTACCCAATTCCAGGGAACGATGATGCCACGAAGTCTGTGGAGTTCTTGACGAGTTTTATTGCGGAGGCAGTCACTGCTGGCAAAAAGCAGCAGTCGGTCACTGCGCCCGCACCTGTTGCTGTGTAACAAACGCGTATGAACGTACCTATTGCAGATATCCAGACACTCCGCGAACGCACTGGCGTTGGGATGCTCGATGCCAAGCGCGCGCTTGAAGAGAACGCCGGCAACCTTGAAGCGGCTGTCACCGCGCTGCGGAAGGCTGGCCAGAAAGTGGCCGAGAAGAAGGCCGCTCGGGTGACGCGTGAAGGCGTGGTCGGCATCTACGAGCACAGTAACAAGAAACTCGTGGCCGCAGTCTCGGTCGCCTGTGAGACCGACTTCGTTGCTCGAACGCCAGACTTCCAAAATCTTGCACACGAACTCGCCATGCACGTTGCGGCTGCCGCCCCGACCTACCTAAACCCCGAGGCGATTCCCGAAGGTATTCTGGCAGAAGAGCGGGAGGTTGCCCGTGCGCAAGCGGCGGGAAAGCCGGAAAATATTGTGGAGAATATCGTTCAAGGCAAGCTGAAGAAATTTGCCGAAGAGCATTGTTTGCTTGATCAAAAATTCTTCAAGGACGATTCGAAAACCGTTAACCAGGTTGTGCAGGAGGCTATTCAGAAACTCGGTGAGAATATTCAGGTTCGAGAATTTATTCGTCTCACGGTCTAAACCATGCTTGTAGACTGGATTGCTCTTGGCGTGTTCGCTGTCGCGGTCATCACCTGTGGTGTGATTGTGTGGCGCAAGCTGCCGCAACTCTCAAGTATTCGTACCGAAGCAATCCCTAAACACCAGCACGAGGCGCGCAAGCAGGAGATTCTCGACCAACGACTGCACCAGAAGCTCGGCAAGTTTGAGGCAACTGTTGTGAACATCTTCCGAGCTGTTGCGCGGGGGACTACTCGGGGCGCGGTAGCTCTGGTCCAGCGCTTGCGAGCATTGGAGCGGGAGTATCGACACAAGGTTGTCCATCAGCAGGCAGTGAATGATCCAGAAGTAGTGCGGGCCCGGACGGCCACGTCGCTCGCCGATGGGCAAGCAGCGCTCCTCGCTGGCGATATCCAGCGCGCCGAGCAGTGCTTTGTGGATGTGGTGAGCATGGACCCGAAGAGCATTGATGCGTACATAGGCCTGGCCGATGTTGCAATCGAGAAGAAAGACTACGTCAATGCCCGCGAAGCCCTGCAGTTTGTTTTAAAACTCCAGCAGGACAGTGATGCTGCGTACGCTCGGCTTGGGAAAGTTGCATCGTCCGAAGGAAAGTATGATGAGGCTGAAGCAGATTTTCTGAAGTCGGTGAGCTTGAATGCAACCGCCGCTACCACCCAGGCAGAGCTTGCGTACGTTGAGCAGAAGTTAGGGCATGTCGAAAAGGCGCAAGCCGCCTTCATGGAAGCTGTGCGTCTTGAGCCAGCGAACCCTAAGTACCTTGATGCACTGCTCACCTTTGCCATTGCGAATAAACGGAAGGCCTTGGCTGAAAAAACCCTTGTCCAACTTCGTGAAGCGAATCCAGAAAATCAAAAACTTGATGAGCTTGCCGAGCAAGTGAAAGTGCTCTAGTATAAGCCGTTTCCAATTTGCGCCGATGTAGCTCAGCTGGTAGAGCAACTCCATGGTAATAAACAGGTCCCCGGTAAAAGAGACGAAATCAGCTAACCACAGCCAAGAATCACCGCGAAATGCCCTGAGATGGACCTACTCCATCCCAAAGTGGGCCGCGGGTTTCTCAAAAATCATCGTGTACAATACGCCGTTGTAGCTCAGTTGG
>CAZAMC010000010.1:0-23554 GCA_964486505.1 uncultured Gammaproteobacteria bacterium | reverse complement strand
GCAGCGGTTTTTGGTGCCGCCATTCGGGGGTTCGAATCCCTCCACCCCAGCCAAATAGAACGCAACGACATTTCTAACTCCTTTTCTTTTATTTCACCCCTGTTGTTGGGTGATTTTCTATTAGTTTGATTCTTCATTTTGTACCTCCTAATAAAGTACGGGTTAATGTTACATTTTGAGCGATCGCTCGGCTAAAATTCGTGTACATAACAGATACGGAACCTTCGGTATACTCCAGTTTCCTGAAAAGTTTGGTTATTATGGTGCGTTTCTGCTCTGGTGTCTTGTGGGAGTAGATTTCTGAGGCCTTTTGAGATAGTTCAAGCAGCACTAGTTTCTTGTCGAGTATCACAGACAGCGTTTTATCAACACTACCGAGTTTCTCTTCAAGCTCAAGACGGGTCTGGTTAAGTTCCTGGTGCTTCTGGGTGTATCGTTCCTCACTAATATCTCCTGCTAGCTTGTCGTCGTAGAGATTACTATCCATGCGCTTAATACGACCTAGCTGTGCCTCGATCGATGCTACGAGCTTAGAATTATCCTCAATGGTGTCGTGGTGCTTAGTGCGCATGGCTTCAGCCACCCATTCAATAACTTCGGGGGATGGGCTGACAAGGTTTTGGAGCATACGTGCTACTTCTTCTTCGATGGCATCCTCTCTGAGAAGCTTTCGGCCTCGACACTCATCACTCTTACGCTGACATGAGCCGTAGTAACGACCCTTTTGGAGCTGCCACGTTACTAGTCCACCACAACCTGTGCAGTGAATCAGATTCTTAAACACTGGATTGTGTTTGCGATACCTTGTAGGTGTCTTGCGACGCATCTTCTTTTGCACCTTATCGAATACATCTTTAGATATAAACGTTTCTTGCACGCCTGGATAGTCTTTGCCATTATGGCGGTTGATACCGATGTAAAATGGATTAGTAAGAATACGCTGCACCTGACTTTTGTAGTAAGGATGGCCTTTGCGGGTGCGTATGCCCATCTTTGCCATTTCCTGAGCTACTGAAGCTATCGACTGACTTGGCTCAAGATACAGATCAAACACTCGCTTCATAAGCCGTGCGGTATCAGGATTAGGTTTATGAATACGTTTGCCATTTTCGTTAACGGTCATGTAGCCAGGAGGCGGAACGCCGGGGAGCCAGCCTTGGGCTAGTTTTTCAGCCCAGCCTTTCATGGCCTCCTCGCGTAGGTTATCTATATAGTTTTTAGCCATAACAACTCGAATGCCCCAATTGAGCCATTCTTGTGAGCGTGAGTTCTTATGCATCACGAGAGAATCTTTTACAAAGTGAACTCGCTTGGCTTCATCTGCCATTAACCAATCATTTGTTTCAACCGCGTCATGTAAGTTACGGACGTGCCGGTCAACTTTCTCGACGATCAAGTGTTTGACATTGTTATCTTCAATGAACTTCATGGCTTCTTTGAAGATACGGCGTTGCTCAGTTTTAGAAGCCGACTCAGCTATCTCAAAACTCTTAAGAGGATTCAAGCCCTTATCGACGGCATAGCTGTTCAGTAATCTCTTTTGGGCAGGTAACGAGTAGCCTTCATCTTCTTGGCGCTTACTCGACACCCTGGCTATGATAACGGCTTTATTGTCGCTACTCATCACCTGGCTCACTTTGTTGCCCGAGGAGCTCGTAAAAGGTCAGGAGCGACTCACCGATCTCAATTACTTCGGCGTCATCAATGCGCCTGGACTGCTCACGTTCCAAGATCAGGCGTAGTGCCTCAACCGTTTCTTTAGGAAGTGTCTGAACCATACCCTCTTTGGACATAATAGTTATCCTTACACTACTAGTATACTATCCGAGCACGGATAGTTGCAAGTGTTTTATGTATGATTTTATCCACAGTAAAAAGCGTCGTGCATAACGCCTTATGAATAAACTATTAACAGATATAAAGTATACTTATTTACTCATCCTCTTATATATAGTATATATAGATGATAAGAAGAAAGTGCGGGCGGTCTATGAAAGAGAAGCAGGCTTTGGAAAAGTTAAGTAATAAACAGCTCCATACATTAAAGATTGTATTTAAATTTCGCTTTGTAACTTCATCATTATTGGCAGAATATCGTGGGGTTAATAAAAACAGCTTAAACCGGATGCTACAAAATCTTGTTGAAGCAAAGTACTTAACTAAACAGTACGATAACTCATACCGCATTGACCGTAAGGGTGCCAGGTATACGCTTGCTCCCAAAGGGATAACCTACTTACTCAAAAACACTGACCTTTCTAAAAAGGCACTCCATGCCATGTACAACACCAAAACAGAAAGCTTTATCCAGCATTGTCTGACTACCTTTCAGCTAGCGAACCACATCAAACAAGCCCATCCCGACGAGTTCTATATCTACAGCGCCACCGAAATAGCTGGTGATACCGACTTTCCACTACCACGTCCACATCTCTACTTGCGCTGCCAAGAAAGCAGCGAGATTAAACCCAACGAGTTTTTTGTTGAGCTTCACCATGATAGCCAACCATTCTTAATCCGAAAACGATTTAATAAGCTTCTTGAGCACTATGACGACGAAGGTTGGCCAGATGGCGATTACCCAGCACTTTTATTTGTACTGGCAAGTGATCGGCAAGCAAAGACCTTTCTTGAATACACCCAATCCGTTTTTGAATCGACCGGCATAGATGATGTGCATGTAATGGCTACTAGTCTGGATGATATGTTCAATAATAGCCCCCTGTTAGAGAAGTTGGTATGATAAGACTATGTTAGATCGAGATACCTACATCGTCTTGGAACTTCCCGAGCCAATGGCCGGCACGATACGTAAACTTAGGGCCGAGCTTGGGGATGATTTTCAAGCCTCTATGCCTACCGAGATAACTATTGTTGGCTCGAGTGGCGTTGGTTGCATTTCTAAAGATCAAGATCCCGATGAGTTATTTAAAGTAATCGACGAAATAGCAGCCACTACACTGCCGGTAACCGTTTCGTTCGATAAGGTTCATAGGTTTCCAGGCACTGACATCGTGGTTATGAAATTAAAAGACGAAACTTTAGTACGCTCTTTGCATCAAAGGTTTGTTAAATCGGGAATAAAGTTCCAGGATAGTAGTTTCCCATACATGCCACACTGCACACTGAGAAGTAAGTCACCATTAACAGACCGAGAGATGGAAGAACTATCTAAGCTGAAGATCGAAGGTGATTTTACTCTTCGCACATTATCGGTCTATCGTATGCCTCCTCCAGGCGAGTTGCTTTATACTACTCAGCTTAGTGGAAGCAAGTAGCGAATTAATCATTGAATGGTTTGAGCAGTTTTTCGTCGTACTCAGGACAATCAACTAATACTCCTCAGCCAGCATTATAGTTAGCGTTCTACGACAGGCGCTATCAAGCGGATCGCACCAAAACTTTAAGTCTTGATCGTAGTAATCAATCTTCCAAAAGATCTTTTTGCCTTCAAACCTCAAAGAGCCAAAGTCATGCTCTCCATGTGGGTCATTATCCTCATTAAAGCTACTGAAGTTCTCAACAGCCCTAGATAACCCAATAAGATCCATGATTCCATCACGAACCCCAGGCGTATAGAACACATCGAGGCACATGCCACGGAACCTATCGTTTAATGTTGCTATGTCATGAACTTGAGTTTCCATGAAACCCTCCTTTAACTTAGTGAGAGGACTTTCTGCCTCTCTGGCAAAGGAGCATCGGGCGTAAGCCAAAAGTGTCAAGGTGGAGACTTTGTACTACCTTGATGCTTTTGGTTCACCCGTACAATGAAAAGACAGAGGAAGGAAGTCTATAACTGGATAGCCTCTTTTTTTACTTTTTTGGAAAAAACTCTAAATATTTAAGAATTTTTTAATATTTGTATGTTGCAATAGATATATGAAAGAATATACCACTAAAGATTTAGCGGAAGCTTTACATTCGCTTGCCGATGTCTGGGAAGAATTTGCAGAGTACTGCGAGCAACGTGCAGAGCAGATAGCAAGAGAGATGAGGGCCTAGTTCTAAGACCTACTAGTTTGTGCTCTAGTTCTAAGGAAGCCGCGATATAACCCGATATTCAACAAGAGCGAACAAACAAATTGTCTTACGGGTACAATCCAAACCACTGGCGATAGTGAATTTATGGTTAGTAGTAAAAAGAACGAGGCCAGCAAGTTAACCTGCCACGGCGTGATCGTTTCTAAGTTTGGTTTTTTAAACGATTTAATTATCAACGGTAAGAAGGTAATGAAGTTCACAAGGCTTAAGATATACACATTGATAGCAGCGTTATCAGTAGCTCGCCATAGCACGAAGCCTATTAAAGCACCTGCTAAACCAATCTTATCAGGTAGTTCAAAGTAAACCTTTTTGTTTCTTAACGCCAGAATGCAGATTGAGACCGAGGTTACTAAGCCTACAAAAGTAAACGGCACTACATTCCAAACACCTTTTGAAATAAGAGACGCAAGTACCGAAGCGTTAATAACCGAAAACATAAAGAAGGTTGCAATGCTCGGTGTAACTTTACGCTTAAAAACATCAACGTTATACCAGCCTGCGCTTATTGCAAAGGTAATACCAGCTGCTATGCCACTTACTTCGGATAAGGTCATAGCTACACCACTTGCCCTTGCTTCACTATTTTCTTACTTACTGCACCAACAAATAGTCGGTAAGCTGGTCGATCTTCTTTTTTATAGGTAATCCGCGTACCGAGTGTTTCATGGCAGTTAGTGCAAGTAAGCTCCTTCTGTGCCGACGAAGTGCCACTCATTCTATCAATGTACATTCGCTTGAGTATTCCAGCACCATCTTTTTGATAAAAACAAATATGCTGTCCGCATTTGACACAGCTAATATCAAGCATTCTTGACCAGCCGCCACGAGCTTGCTTGTATTTATCATTCTTCATAAGTAAATCATACCATCTAATTAGGCTTCTTATCTCTGTCTCGAGTGCTTTTTGTGCCTCGTTGTTTTCTCGCAGGTTTGGGCTTAGCTGTAGTAACTGTGTTGGTCTTTTGTGGTTTCGTATCAACAACAACTTTCTTGGCATATTTCTCCCGAGATGAACGCACCACTTCTTTAAATACTGCCTCATCATTCGGCTCGTCAACAAGCACCGTCTGGCCAGACAAAGGCTCCTGAGCTTTGATAGCAGCGATACGCATATAAAAACTATAGGCTGGCAAGTTAGCAATCTCGCCTTGTTCGATATAAGGATAAAATAACGGCAGCACATATCGTTCATCGGCCGGACTACCCGAGCGGAAACAAATTACTGTACCAACGTTAGCTAAGATAATATCAACGAGTCGTTGCTGGTCTTGTTGGCTGGTAGACTGCTCCGCCATGACAAGAAATAGCTTGTACTTTCTTGCCTCACTGAGCATTTGTACAAAACTCATGGTGGCAAAGTTCTGAAACTCATCGACATAGAGATAGAAGGGTCGACGGTCAGCCTGTTTCAGCCGTGCACGCCTTAGTGATGCTACCTGCAACTTTGCAAGTATGGTCGTCCCAAATAACGAGGATGTATCTTCACCCAGCGCACCCTTCGAGAAATTGCAGATTAGAATCTTACCGGAATCGAGAATGTCACCAAAATCAATGGTGGACTTATCTTGTTCAAGGATTCGTTTGGCAGATGCTGAGAATAGAAAGCGACCAATCTTGGCCGTAATACCGGCTACCATCTTAACCTTTTGAAACTCACCGGCTTTACCAAGCTCATTCTTCCAAAAGTTCCGCAAATCTTCGTCATCAAGGGTTTTAACTATCTCTCGACGATACTTGTTATCGTTGAGAAGTCGGAAGATGGTGAACAAATTAGGATTATCGAGCGTCAGCGCAGTTTGGATGGTATTACGAAGCACGTACTCAATACGGTGGCCACCTGAATCATCTTCCGAGAATATCTTTCTGAGCACCGAAATCGTCGATTCAGTAATGAGGTCTTTTTCGCGCAGTAGATCGTCACCTTCAAGCCCCGGAGTAAGTTCCAGCAGGTTAACGCCAATTGGGTAAGTCAAATCATCAGGGTTTAAGTAAATGACATCACCAACTCGATCTTCGGGTATATGATGCAAAATAGTTTCGGCAAGGTCTCCGTGCGGATCAATCACAGCCAAGCCCTCGCCATTCTTAATGTCCTGCAATATGGAGTAAAGCAGCATGGTAGTTTTACCATTGCCTGTGCCACCGACAATATACATATGCCGCTGTCGCTCTGCTTCGGTCAAACCAATTGGCGTAGTCACTCCGTGGTGGTTGTTCTCGCCGATCATAATAGATAGTTTCTCGCCGGACTTGAGCGATATTGGTGCCGGCAGTGTTCGACTGAGCGACGTAACAAGGTTATCTGTTTTACTAATATGGCTAGCTGGAAAATGAAATAGGCTCGATACTTCACCGCTCGAAAGAATAAGTGATTGTCGCCTCGAAAGGTTAGGTAGTCGCAAGTGCGCCAGTCGTGTCCGGTAGCTCTGAATAAGTGGCCACTTGGTTTTTGCGTGCAAGGCTTGGTACTGCGGAACAGAATAACCATCGAGCGCGGATCGGAGGGTCGCGAGATGCTCTTTGGCATGGGGGCTACTTGCTATGAGGTGCAAATCAACTTGAAACAACGCCTGGGAGACTTTCTGGTGCATCGACTCCATAAGCTCAAGTTCAAAGGCGCTAAGTGTTCTAGCTGGTCGTTGTCGCTTCTGGACTTGCGCTTGAAAGGTAGCATCTTTTGCCGACTTGCTTTGGTAATATCCAGCAGTCGAACCATTATATACATCACCAATCGTTTCAGTGGTGGCGAGCACTGCCCCAGCAAATAACTCACTAGCTTTACCGAGTGGTGATTGTTTGCCACGCGATACATGGCGCAAGATATCTTCGTTGCCGAGGATTCTACGAGACAACCTGCTTGCTTCTCTGGACTTTATTGGCTGAATAATAAGCTGCATTGAAAGATTTTCATCGTCTTCTAACTTCGTCATAGCAGCCGTTATGTATGACAGTGGATCGTGCTGTTCAAAGGCCTTACTCGGCGCAAGTGGCAAGACGAAGTGATGATTCTGCCGAAATTCGTTCACGACATCCGGTGCAGGCGCGGTGTAATCAATTACTTTTGTCTTAGCCTCGGGAATATAAGCGGCAATTATTTTTTCTAAGGCATTAGCACTACGTGCCTCAACTTGTATGAGGTAGCGGATGCCCTCCTTTTTACTTGATACAATCTCAAAACTCATAACTGGCGTACGGTTTAGTAGTCGCTCTTTAAGCGACCGTGCTGATCGCAGTCCATGAACCACTGAAAAGAGCTGAGCCGTGGACTCAGGTGTTTTGGCAAGCCTAGCGGGTGGCGTCAGCTCAAGCCACACCATTTGCCGACTATGTAAGTAGCGACGATTTATGAGCGCTATCACAAGCCGCACTAACCAGTACAAAACAATCACACTAGCAACCACAGCGAGCGTTATGACAGCATAGTGTACTACGGCAGAGATATAGGCTGTGGTGTCCACAAACTGGCTCCTATCTTGTTATGAATAAAGTTATACGACCCAGCAGCTTCGGGGCTAAAGGTTCGTTTACTCACGATATTCAGGCCAATAAAGTTCATCTCTGAGATCGTCCACTGACCATTTTGGTTATTTACTTTTGAAACATAGGCCACGTGTCCCCAATTCCCAGCATCTGTCTGAAACACCGCTCCAACTTCTGGCGTGTGATCCACCACATAGCCATCTCGCCTTGCTCGATCATCCCAGGTATTGGCGTTACCCCAACTAGTCGGTATGGGATAGCCTGCCATAAGGCGCATCGCAAATGCCCAGTAGGTACAGTTACCCCATTCATAGGTATCACCAGCTACGGGGCCACCCATGTAAAAACCTTCGTTCTCAGCAGCCTCTAGACTCGGCACACCGGACAAAAAGGTTACAACACTTTCACCCATTGCAAAGACGGCAGCGAATGGTAGCGCTACGACAATAACCATGGTGGCAAAGACAATAGCGACCTGCTTCTTGAGGTTTCCGTTCGTTACGGCACCAAAAGCTAGCAGGCCTAGATTCATGCGTAGAGCTCCGTCGGATCAGTTGTAATGAGTGGATGTTCTTTATCTGAGGCAACAACTTTGACGGCTACATGGTTTTGGTCAGCTATGATGAGCGCATCACCACGCTCACAGGTCAGTAGGAACTGTTGCTCGTATTCGGACAAGTTGAACTCGGATACTACTGTCTTAATAGTAGTGGTGTCTTGGCGCATCAGAATACGCAGGGCAGATTGCGAGGCGATAGCGCGACCGTAGTCACTTTTTAGGAAATCATCGGCTTGTTGCGAGATGAAGGAAACACCTAGGTAATACTTACGTGCCCGACGAACCAGGCCGGCAATAAAGCGGGCGCTTTGTTCGTGTTGCAGGAGTAGCCAGCCTTCATCGATGACGAGCATTCGTTTCTCAGGTTTTGCTTTGACCTGATTTTGAATGAAGTTCGAGATGATGAGCATCATGATTGGACGTAAGTTCGCGGGCATGTCCTTGATATCAAAGATCACCAGTCGGTTATCCAGCTTGATGTTGGTGTGCGAGTTGAATATCTCAGAACTTGAACCTGAGATAAACTTCTCAAGTCGCTCACACAAGTGTAGCTGGCCAAGTTTGTGCAGTTCCGCATAGAGGTCTTCAAGCAATGGCTGTTCTTTCTTGGCTTGTTTGTAAACCTTGAGGATGGCCTTATCTACCGCTGCCTTTTCGCGTTTATCGAGCCCTTCGGCCATCAGGTCAATTACAGCGGTTAGGTCTTGGACGTGTTCAGCTAGATCCGACTTAGTATGGAAGGTGGTGGCAAGATCAAACGGGTTAATCTTCTCTTTGCTTTTAGCCGATAGCTTTATGTAGGTGCCACCAACCGTTTCACTGAGTTGCTTATACTCCCGTTCAGGATCGATAACCAGTACTTTCGTGCCTTGCATGAGCTGGCGCAGGATTTCTACTTTCGTGGTATAGCTTTTACCTGAGCCCGACTGAGCAAAGACAATCGAGTTTGCGTTATGCAGCCCAAACCGATCTAAGATAACCAGTGAGTTGTTGGACTTATTCACGCCATACAAAATGCCGGTTTCTTGGACGAGTTCTGAACTCATGAATGGGAAGGTTAAGGCCGCAGAGCTGCTGTCTAGGTTTCGCTTTTGAGCTAGTTGGTCTTCACCGCGTGGCAGGATAGATTGCAGTGCTTCAAGTTGCTGGTAACGAGCAACTTTGGAGTAAAACAACCGCGCTGACATAGTAGCTTCAAGTAACTTAGTAGTCTTGTTAAGCTCCTCCAAGCTCTCAGCACGAATCGCAATGTAGATCGACATCTGAAACAGTTTTTCCTGGCCACGCTGGATCTTGTCTCTAAGCTCAATGGCAGATTCGAGTGGGTCGGTAATCTCACTGCCGACAATCTTTCCAGCTCGCATCATGGCTCGTTTGGTGCTTTCAAGCTCGGTAATCTTGCGGTGAAGCTTTGGTAAGGCGTGCAGTGCGTTCACTTCATGCAAGTGGTAGCTAATATCCGTATCGTGATTAAAATTGATCAAACTATCCATCCAGCCGGAGTTAGCGACGAATGGGTAACCAGAAATGTAGAGAGTGCGAATATAGACACCATCTATGCAGAGATAGTCGGTATTTTCTTCAAGTCCAGCATAGCTCAAAACATCGACAGCATCTTGTTCGCCGAAACTGAGTTTTAGCTCTTTTTGTTTTTCTTGTCGGGCAATTTTACGTTCTTTTAAGGTAGCGAGCGGTGAGTTCATACTTCGTCTCCTTTCTCCACCAGCGCTGTATGGATGAGGCGCAGTGCTTGCTCAGTTAGTGGCTGCACTTTAGCTTGCACAGGGTTGTAGAAGCTGTAGAACAGATCAAGTACTTCAAGACTACTCAGCTCTTTGGTGTGCATACCAAGCCTAGTCATGCCTTTAGCTACGATATCGAGCTTTAAGTTTAATTGTTCTTGCACCAGCTCAAAGTCAGTTTTACTTGTAGCGGTGTATGGCACGATTAGGTAAAAGTGTCTGGTTAGGATTTTGTTAGTCGTAATGAGTGAGCGGATAAACTCATCGTAGTTCTTGAGCTGCTGCTTATATACTTTTTTAGTCTCACCATGTAGCCGCTCGTTCAGCTCTTCAAGATACTTATCCATATCGATTTCACGGGTGCGAATCAGGATTTGTAGGCTACTGCCCACCGAGTTTAGAAAACTCTCATAGGTATCGATAATAGCATCCTGCTCCTCTTCGCTTTTGAGCTCAAAGTTGAGGCTCGATACTTCCAGTACTGCTCGGTACTGATTGCCCGGCAGGATTAGAATCCCGTCGCGAACACCTTTAATGGCAATCTGCGCTCTGGAACTACTTTTAGTCTTCGACTTCTGTAAGGCGAACATTGAGACCTCCTTTCTTAGTCATTTCAAATCTCAGCTTACTGTCAGGGTTGTTAATAGTGTTGAGCACATAGGCTGCATCGTGGAAGGCAAGTTTTGGTATATGGGTAATTTGTTTTGCTCGCTGCTTACTGGTTTCTGTAGGCGTATCTGGTTTGCGTGCTTGATAGTCTTCGCGGTAGGTGGCCGTACTTTTCTTAAACAAGTAATACTTTGGTCGCAGGTTATAGCGCAGAATAGTTACCAGCCAGAGTAAGATGATCTTGCCTTTAACGCGGATGGCCAAGATACCACAGATAACACCGATCAGAATGGCCACCAGATACTTATATGGGCTGCCGTGCATGACGGGTGGCAAGATAATAAACAAACCTGCACCGACAAAGACTGGCACCACAAACAGGGCGAGTTGTGAAAAGCCGAGATTGCCCATAATCCGGTCTTCAATAGTGGTTACTTGAGCTGGGACGACAGTTGCTTTCATCTTATTTCTCCTCCTTCTTAGATTTTGCGAGTTTAGCGTTGGTTGCCTCGCTTCTCGGTGTGACTCTCGGCGCTTCAATAGTCGTGCCAGTTTCCGGTCGTTTACGCTGAGCACTGGTCTTGGCCTGAGTGTTCATATTCTTTGGTTGTTTATAGCCAGTGTTTGTCTGAGTTGAGGTACGAGTTGACTTACTGCTTGTCGCTGCTGCACCGCTACTGGCTTTACTGCTGACGCTCGAGACGGCTGCTTGACCTTTGCCCGTAAGATAGCTGACACCGTTCATGAACTGCGACCCGAGTTTACGAGCGTTGCGAGCCCCGAGGCTCACGTAACCAAATTGCATCATGACACCTTGGGTCTTGAGAAGTGTCAGGACTGTGGCTAGGCCTATGACCATCGACATCAGGACATTGGGTAGTCCGTTATTGCCATCTGTGGCCGACAAGCCAACAAATAAGGTAGCGGCAAGTTCGAGCGTAACTACGTGTACAAACAGTACAAAGATTGTTGTCACATATGTCCGAGCAGCTGTTACTGAGAAGTCTCGAAAGCTCGGCAGGAGTGATAAGCCAATGACTAGCGGTGAGAGGACGGCACCTAAGAACAGGACAACCAGACGGCCGACATAGTAGATGAGTAGAATCACTGAGAAGATCAGGAAGGCGATCATGACAAGTAGGGCTGCGGCGCTTTGACCACCACTTTCTTTCACAACTGCTGTGAGTGTAACCCAAACCGAGGTTGCACCTGTTACTTTGGTTATAGCTGTTATCAGCACGTTAGAGAGTTCAATCACAAAATCTATCACGAATATAGAGGTGTTCACCAGTAAAAACGCCAGACCTATTCGTGGCAGCAAATGTTTAAACTCAATCTCATCTAGGCCGAGACTCGCGGCACTCATGACGTGGAACCCGAGCAGCGCCACAATTAGGATGAAAAGCACGTCAGTAATGCCAACTACGGCTAGCCAGAGATTAAACACCCCGGGGTTTTGTGCCATGAGCGGCGTTCCCTTGGTGAAGAAGTCTAATGCGGAAAGGAAGGGCGCGCCGATAGTTTGAATAATGTTATTTAAGAACCCCGTTACAGCTTTAATGAGTACCTCGACCAAGCCACTGCCGGCATCTTGTGGTTGAATGGCCTGTAAGTTTGGTAGATTTGCGCCACCTACGTTTGATGGATTGCCATACGCACCAGACAGAATCGTAGTGAGAGTCATTGCTCCAAGAACTATGACGAGACCAATCAAGGCGTTACGAACCACCCGTTTAGCTGTTTCTAGTGATTCGGGGTTACCCCGACTGGTCATGTAGAGATAACCACCGTGCACCAAGAAGAGCGTACAGGCAATCGAAGCCAGGCCTGCCAGCATTTGGATGGTTGGCCGAATGTAGTCGCGCATTACTGAGATAGCACCAGACGTGTCTGCCAGGAGCGACAGACCCGTGTGCGCGAAGCTCAGCATGATCTACCCTCCGAAGGCGTTGGTCGCGAGTGTGGTCACAATTTGGCTAATCACAAACGCCCCGATGGTGATTGCCAGACCTATCAGCGCATACGTAATAGTGCGCTTACCGCGATCGAGATGCTCTGGGTTACCTGAGCTTGTAATGTAAATAAAGCCCCCAGCAACTAAAAAACCGGTCGCTACGAGACCGGCTAGTCCTGCAAAGACCGTGATTATACTTCTGATAAAGTTTTCGACGTTACTTACCCCCGCCGTTGCCGCGTATGCTGGTTGCGTTAGCACAAGTGGCAATCCCAGTGCTACAATGAGCAAAGTTATTTTAATATCCGTGGAACTTCTAGCCATATGACCCTCCGTTGATGTTGTGCTTTTATGATAGATCAAAGATTTGCAAAAAAGCAAGATATATTTTATAGCATAAGCACTATCAACAGATTAGCTCATCTGTAAAAATAAGTACATATCTTCACAATAAAACACATATTGTACAAGAGCGGCGCGTTTTTGTTTTTTCGTGTATACTGAAAATACTAATGCATAACCGTATTAAGAACGAGAGGGTAAAATGACAAAAATTAATTCAAAAAAGCCTAGATTGCTTTCGCTGTTTTCTGGGTGTGGGGGTCTTGATTTAGGGTTCGTTCAGGCTGGATATCAGCTTGTTTGGGCTAATGATTTTGATCATTGGTCGTGTCAGACATATAAAAGGAATTTCGGCGATCATATACACGAAGGAAGTATTGTGGATGTTGATTTCAGCAAGGTTCCTGATTGCGACATCATGACAGGAGGCTTCCCTTGCCAAGACTTCTCGATGATCTCAAAGCGTGGTGGCCTTGAGACTGACAGAGGAAACCTATATAAACACTTTGTTCGCGCGGTTGATGCAAAGAAACCAAAAGTCTTTATCGGTGAAAACGTCAAAGGTATCTTATCTGCAAATAAAGGAAAAGCTATCAAGCAAATAGTTGAAGACTTCGCAGCTCTCGGTTATACGGTCAAATATAAACTGTGCAAATTTGCAGGATACGGAACTCCACAATTGCGAGAGAGGGTTCTAATAGTGGGAATAAGAAACGATATAGACTTTGAATTCGATTTTCCTGAATATACTCATGACGAGAGCAACTATGTTTCGTCATTTGAGGCACTTAAGGGGGTTGAGAAAGTTCCTTTTAACAATGAGCATCAAAAAATAACACAAGGTACCGTTGAGAAGCTTAAGTTAATACCGGAGGGCAAGAACTTTACTGCGATTCCTAAAGATAGCCCGCACTATGTCAAGGGAATGATTAGTCACGTGTACAGAAGACTTCACCGTGATCTCCCCTCCACTACAATTATTGCCGGTGGTGGCGGTGGCACCTGGGGTTACCACTATGAAGAAAATCGTCCACTGACAAATCGTGAGCGTGCACGACTCTTCGGATACCCTGATAACTTCATTTTCGAGGGCTCAATCACAGAAGTCAGGCGACAAATCGGGAACTCTGTGCCACCAATTGCGGCCAAAGTATTTGCAGAGCACCTAATGCCGATGTTTGACAAGAATGCAAAAAAACAAGTAGTTACATCTAAGGAAGAAGATAGTAAAATAAAGGAGGAATACAAACTAGTACCGCTACTTAGCATGGAGTAAAGTGAGCCTCATATATTCAAACTACCCACCGTTAAAGACCGATTCTGAGACTTACCATAGTGTATTTGCTGATCTCCTTGAGAAGTCCGATAGTATCCAGATAGCCTCGGGCTATATTTCTTCGGATGCATTGATCGACTTAAAAAGCGTTGTTGAAGCTAATGGTGGGCCTTACATTGAGCTGAATATCGGTATGCACTACTTTGATGGGCTAAGCAAACAACAGGCCGAGGCAGTAGCTGATTTAGATACTCTCCTCCGCTCGATGAATCTTGGCGGTGTCTACTTTGTTGTTACCTTCCCATTTCATGGTAAAGTTATTAGCTTTAAGAATAATGGTGATATCATTGGTGGTCTTATCGGGTCATCGAACCTGACTAATATCGTCGACAGTAAAATCAGTAGGCAATATGAGGTTGATTATAGTCTGCCAGAGGCAGATTCTAGTGAATTAGATAACTTTATTGAAAAACTCAATAAAACTACAACGCGTGCCTATAAGGACATTGATGTAAAAATTGTAGAGAGTAAGAACTCGCTCCTAGACGAACAGTATGGTGTTTCAAAAGCAGAAGACCAGATCATTGAAGCCATAAAAGCAAACCCTGAATTTGAGTATGAGTTCCATATTCCGCTCAAAACAGATGATGCCACGAGAAGCAATCTTAATACGTTTAACGGTAAGGGTCGCGAGAATAAGCAAGGCTTTGTTATGCCTCGATCATGGTATGAAGTAGAGCTCATTGTGCCAAAAAGCGTAACTACGCAGCCTGGCTATCCACAAAGCGATAAGCACGGTGATGGTGGTGTTATTGATGTTGTTACGGATGACGGCTGGTCATTTAGCTGTAAAGTCAGTGGTGATTTCAGCAAGAACTTGAGGTCTGAGAAAGATCTTAAGATTCTTGGTAAATGGCTCAAGGGTCGTCTCGAACATTCTGGCGCACTCAAGACTGGTGAGCTTTGCTCGCAAGACACGCTCGACAAATACGGGCGTGATGACTTCACGCTTGCAAAACTAAAAGGTCAGGACTTATGGTATTTAGATTTTGGAGTTGATAGCGAATGAGTCACGTTTCAGAGTATTTAACTAATCTTGCCGAAGACACGCCGGAAGCCGTTGCGTCAGTGCGTGGTACTATTAACGACATATCTAAGAACCATCTTGCTAATTTCTCGCATATGGATCACGAGGTTGGCTTACTGCTAGGTCAGGTGCAGAGTGGTAAGACTGGCCAAATGTTTGGCGTTATGTCAGCAGCCGCTGATCATGGATTTGAATTGTTTCTTGTACTAACCAGTGGCATGACTGCATTGCAGCAACAAACCTTCGAGCGTGCTATGCAGAGCATCGATACGTTTAACGTATGTAACGAAAATGACGAGGTACGTTTTTTAAGCAAGAAATTGCGACAGCCCACTGCCATAGTACTTAAGAAAAATGCAAGTGTATTGAGAAAATGGAAAAACCATTTAGCATCTTCTGGATATTGCGTGGGCCGCCCGATTTTTATAATTGATGACGAAGCTGATGCTACCTCACTGAATACCAAAGTTAATAAAAAATTGCTTGAAGAAAAAAGCACTATTAATCAAACTCTTGAAGATATAAAACATCTCTGCAGCAGTAGCTTCTATCTGCAAGTAACAGCTACTCCACAACCATTGCTGTTGCAATCCCTTGACTCTGGCTGGAAGCCGAAGTTCATCCATTATTTTAAGCCCGGTAATGGCTACCTCGGAGGCTCCTTCTTCTACTCAAAGCCAACTCCATTTACAAATATTTCAACCCAAGACGACGAACTCAGTTTGTTACTTGAAACTGATGAAACACCGCATGGCCTTAAGCTTGCGGTAACCACATACCTGATTACTGCAGCCCACCAAATGAGCGAAAGTCGTAAGGTCTGTAATTTCCTTATTCACCCGAGCTCGAAGATTGACGACCATACTGTAATATCAAACAAACTCAAGAAATACATGAAGTTCGTACTTGCAAATACGGGTGATCCTGAAGTGCTACGCCAGTTAGAACAGTCCTATGTTGGCTTGCGACAATCAAAACCAGATATCATCGATTTTAAGGATATCATTGTATTTTTGAATTCAGAGCCGGAGTTCAAGTACATAACGATGAACTCCGGCCCGGATAGTGAAACAACTCCGGATATAAATACCGGACTAAATGTTGTGGTCGGTGGTAATAGTCTTGGCCGCGGAGTTACATTTAAGGGTCTACAAACTGTGTATTATTTGCGTTCTGCCAAAAAGCCGCAAGCAGATACATTCTGGCAGCACTGTCGTATGTTTGGTTACGACCGCGACCCACTTCTTATGCGCGTATTTATGCCCCGTGCGCTATATAACTTATTTGCAGAGATTAACAGCTCCAATGAAGTGTTATATGAACAAGTTGAGCAAGGCAACTTAGACAAGCTACAGCTAATGTTCCCACCAGGTCTCAAGCCTACTCGCGATAGTGTCGTCGATAAAAGCAAGCTCGATATCTTGGTTGGTGGCGTAAACTACTTCCCGCCCAATCCGGACCAATCAAATGCTTTTGACCTCGACCCAGTTTTAGAACAATATAGCGAAAAGATGCTCTCGCACGAAATCACTACTGATGCAGCTATAGGTATTCTATCGAAAATTAAAGACGACAAAATCAATAATTGGAATATAAGCTCATATATATCCGCACTACGAGCTTTATCTTCTGAGAAGGGTTTTGATGATGAGGTTATCTTGATAGTACGTAGAGATAGAAACATTGGAAATAAGACTGGAACTATGCTATCCCCAGACGACCGAAAACTTGGTAGTACTATTACGAAAAAATCAGTGATCACTTTATACCGAAACGTCGGCGACCCAGATAAGGGATGGGATGGTTCTCCATTCTGGATGCCGAACCTTAAGCTTCCAAAAGGTAAGGTTTTCTATACCGGCAAAGATTCAGACTAGCGATTTGCCATGGATACGACACACTATTTCGATCTTACATTACCTGAAAACGACCTAGAGCAACTTACGATTAAAAAGGTTGATCACTTTGATTGTGACCTTATTAATACTTCCGGCACACAACAGTTTAAAGGCTTCGTTTTAGCCAGATCTCCAGGTGGGAACAATCTGACTATTTGTGACATAGAAATTAAAAAGTCTGCGAAAGACCAAAAATATCAACCTCGACTTGTGTTTCGTAGAGTAGATGATCAATTCACGGATGTTAGTGCGCCATCGAACGCAAGAAATAGGCGCATTCCATTTGCAGATGGCGTAGATGGTTATCGCGAGTTTTGGAGGATGATTTCGTTTCTCTACAAATTTAAAGAAATGATCGATTTTGGCGAGTTTGACGGTACATATCAAATCATAACTTCTGAACAATTTAAAACCTATATTTCAGACACTTCCAAACGAGAGGAAATTGCAAAGGCTGCAGAGGAACTTGGCGTCGACATATCTGAAATTTTTCGTACTCAAGCTACTATCACGCTACTTAAAGACTATAGGTCAAAGCTCCAAGACTTTATTAGTAATAACGCTTCGGAAACTGATGTTCAGAACTGGCTCGACGAAGGTAACGGAACTTATCGTCAGCAAAGATGTTTAATCTTCGGTATTGAGTTCATCGATTTTAAAAGAGAAGGTTCTGTAAATTCGAAAAGGTTCGATGTATTAACGCGAGTAAATTCGAAGTACGTCGACCATGTCTTGATTGAGTTAAAAAGTCCTGCAGACGACATATTTGAAATTGAATCCACTGTCACCGGCAATAACCCAAGCAACACCTATAAGTTGCATAAACATTTATCACGTGCAATTCCTCAAATACTTGAATACAAACATGCTCTTGAGTCGAAGAGCCCAGGTGATCCAGAACTTGAAAAAATCGGCATATTTAATACTCCCCATATTAATAAATGCATTATTGTAATCGGGAAGCACAGTGATAATCCTAGATGGCGGCAGAATAGAAAGAATTTACTTAACTCACTAAATTCTAATCTAGAGATCTGGACTTACACAGAACTGCTGAACAAACTCAACGCAACAATATCAAACCTAGAGCGAATCAAGTCAGAGGAAAATTTGTGCAGTACTAGCCAAGGTGACGAATGGTAGGTTTAACTTTATCTAAGTCCGATTTCCTAAAATACCTCATCTGCCCTAGCTATCTATGGCTCTGGAAAAATAAACCTGAGGCCGTACCTACTGATGAAGAAGAAACTATCAAGGCACGACTTGAACAAGGTAATGAAATCGAGCGATATGCTCGACTACTATTCCCCGAAGGTAACCTTGTTGAAGCTAGAGGCCTGGCAGCTAAGGCAGCCACCGAGAGATTAGTATCTGACGGCACTAAGACAATTTTTCAAGCCACAGTAATTACCGACGATGGTTTGCTCGCCATGGCCGACATCATCACTCGAAAAGATACTTCAGATACCTGGACGCTATACGAAGTTAAATCAACCAACTCTATCAAAAAAGAACATATCCTCGACCTCTCTTTCCAGCGCGTGGCATTTGAAGACGCCGGCTACGCTATTGGTAAGGTAAAGGTTATTTATCTCAACAAAGACTACAAGCGACGAGTGCAGGTTTTGCCAAAAGACTTACTAATAGAGTCCGATGTAACTTCCGAGGTAGCCGAACTTGCTGAATCAGTCCGTGCTCAAACCCGAGATGCACTAAAGTATCTCAATCAGACCGATGAGCCCAACGGCTGTAGTTGCCGACTCAACTCAAGATCTAAACACTGTCCTACGTTCCATTATCTAAATCCAGACATCCCAGAGTATTCGGTGTTCAATATCAGTAGAATAAACGGAAAAAAACTCGCTCTGCTCATAGACAATGACATTGTTAATGTTCACGATGTGCCAGAAGACATCAAGCTATCAGTAATACAACAGAATCAGGTTGATGCCGAGAAGACTAAGCAGCCAAAAATAGACAAAGCTGCAATCGCAGACATTTTGAGCGAGCTCGAATTTCCGCTCTACTTTCTCGACTATGAGACAGTTTCTACGGCATTACCGCTTTATGAGGACTGCAAGCCATATCAACAGATACCGTTCCAGTACTCCCTACACGTTTTAAAGGAGCCTAACGGCACCCTGGCGCACTACGAGTATCTTTCCCATGATTCAACCATACTGCCTGCTCATGAGCTTCTCAGCAACTTGCAGCAACAGATTGGGCCAACTGGTAGTATTATCACATGGAATAAGTCGTTTGAAATGGGCAGAAACCGAGAAATGGCTGCGCAATATCCTGAATTTACCGAACTTATGGATGGTATTAATAAGCGAATCTTCGATTTGATGGAGATATTTAGCAAACAACACTATATTCATCATAAGTTTAAGGGGAGTAGCTCGATCAAAAAAGTATTGCCGATTCTAGTCGACGGATTTACCTATGATGATATGGATATATCTAATGGCCAAGCTGCTGCTTTGCGGTGGTACGAAGCAGTGACATCTGATGACGCCGAGCTGGCAAACAAAACGTACGAATCATTACTTGAGTATTGCAAACTCGATACGCTCGCTATGGTTGAGATATATAAAACTCTCAAAAATGTTTGACAGCACATCACACTTATGGTAATATCGAAGTTAGTACTTAATTCAGGAGAACATATAGATGATAAGAATCGCACGAGCAAAGTAGTCGCACAAGCGTCTTTTTTCGTATGATTCTTTCCTATTAGTTTAACTTCTTGCAAAAAAGCCGAGCACTTGCGTGACTACTCACCTGAATGCTCGGCTTTTTGTTTTGGAGAAACTATGTTTAATCTATATAAAATTGCAAAATCATATAAAGATGATCCCGTTCTCAAAGATGTTACCCTGTCGGTTAAATCCGGTGAAGTAATTGCTCTCATTGGTGCCAATGGCGCTGGTAAGACCACGCTACTTAAGATTTTACTCGGCGAAGTTAAGTCTGATGAAGGACAGATAACAAATCATCATGATGTGGTCGGTTATATTCCGCAGGAGATGGACAATCTTACCAGTACTATCGAGGAAAGCTTCGATTCTGTAGAGCCCTGGCGTATTGACTATGCCCTAAATCTGGTGGGCTTAGAGACTATATCTAAAGATGGATTTCTGGGCAACTTGAGTGGTGGCCAAAAAACACGAGTTGCTGTTGCTCAGGTATTGGCTCAAGATCCAGAACCAACAGTACTGCTACTAGATGAACCCACCAATAACCTTGACGCCGAAGGACTTGATTGGCTTGAGGACTTTGTTAAAGGCTTCAAAGGAGCGATTCTCTTCGTTAGTCACGACCGTCGCTTCATTAACGCTGTGGCAACAAAAGTCGTTGAACTCAAGGATGGGGTGACAAGACAATACGGTGGCAACTATGATTTTTACAAAGAACAGAAAAATATTGAGGTTCAGGCTGCACTCGAGAAGTATGAAAAACAGCAAGAAGAAAAGAAGCGACTCAAGAAAGCGATGGTCGCGCAGAAAGAAGCTACCAAACATGTTCATGAGCACATTAAGCGTGCGGATAACGACAAGTACCAGCGGGACTTCTTTCGAAATAGAGTTTCGGTGAAACTAGGTCAGAAAGCCAAGAATATAGAAACAAGACTGGATAAACTCGAAGAAGTCGAACGTCCTGAGTTCAGCAGGGGCTACGGGTTTAGTCTCGGCGGCTCAGTGCATAACAGTAAGTTGCTTGTCGAGGTCGAAAATGTATCAAAGTCGTACGAAGACAACACGATTCTAAAGGACAATAATTTCGAGATTAGAGGAAATTCGCACATACACCTCAAAGGTCTGAACGGCTCAGGTAAATCTACTCTACTAAGGCTTATCGCTAAGCAACTTGAGCCCAGTTCTGGGGATATAACTTACGGTAGTGATGTGACAGTCGGATACTTCTCGCAGGATACTGAAGGTTTAGATTACGCAAAATCGGCGATAAATAACCTGAGTACATATGAGACAAATCAGGAAGCAGCGTATAGACGGGCCCGAAGCCTAGGAATTGACGCAGAAACTCTTCAGAAAATGCCAGCCGAGTTGTCTCGTGGGCAACAGTCAAAGCTGGCATTTGCAAAGTTGCTACTAGCTAACCATGATCTCCTAATATTGGATGAACCAACAAACCACCTTGATATCACTACGAAAGAGCAGCTTGAAAATGCCTTGCAAAACTATGCTGGAGCAATACTGGTTGCCTCGCACGATGTATACTTCTTACAACAGCTACAAATAGACAAGACACTTAACCTAGTAGACGGAAAGGTATTAGAATCATGAAACACTACATTATTAACCTGGACGAAGCAAGAAACTTCCTAGACAACCATCTCAAGTCAAAGACTAAAGATGTTGAGCTGCTAACTGGTGGTGACTGGTCTGCAGCCTACGCCTATCTGCATGACGGTAAAGAATATGTTATTCGATTTGCTGCCAGCAAGGAAGATTTCGAGAAAGACCTGAAAATTAGTAGCTACGCTACTCCTATGCTTCGTGTACCAAAGCTAGTTGAGATTGGAAAAGCGCTTCGAGGATATTTTGCGATTTCTGAGCGTAATCACGGAATATTCCTAGATGATCTAGATGGAGAGCAGATGAAAAATACACTACCTAGCCTACTCGCGACTTTAGATGAAATTCGTACAATAGACCTCTCAGATACGAGTGGCTATGGCTCATGGGAAGCCAAAGGATCAGCTAGCTATGCAACTTGGCAGGAATCCTTAATAGGTGGTTTTGAGGATAAACCAACCAATCGAGTAAGCGGATGGCGGAAGAAATTGGAGTCATCACCGACGGGAGCGGAGTCTTTCGACAGTGTTACGCGTGTGTTTGAGAAGCTACTTCGTGACTTGCCAACTGATCGCTACCTTATTCACGGCGATCTTCTATATCGGAACGTCCTTGTACAAAATGACAGGATTGATGTGGTAATTGACTGGGGCAACTCCATGTACGGTGATTTTCTCTACGATATAGCATGGTTGATCTACTGGTGGCCGTGGTATCCAGAGTGGAAAGACATCGACATCATGCACGAGGTATTAGAACACTATAAAAAGATTGGGCTAGATATTCCGAATATAGAGAATCGACTGTTATGTTATCAAATCCATATTGGACTAGATGCACAGAAGTACGCTGCCTTCACTGAACGTTGGGACATATTGGCGCAAAACACTTCGCAGACTCTTGATCTTATCGATAAGATGTAAAAGTGCTAAGATTGAGCTATGAAACTATCCGATATATCAAACGCAGATTTCACCGAAGATACCGAACCACGGGACGATCATCTCATTGAGCTTCTTGGTCAGGCGTATAAAGGTGAAATTCTCTGTACGATGGCTATGGCTGAAATGAATGCTATCAAACCATTTTCTGACTTCAAGCCAACCATAAGTGATCAATATCGCGCGCACTTCGAAAGTAAGGCTAGAGATGATGTGCCGCCCGCATTACATGTGTACGCTAAGGACGGCAGGTTCATCATGAGTGATGATTATAGTGCCTATACTATGTACCTCGAGCTAGGTTTCCATAAAGCCGTCTGTATCGTACTTGGTGATACTCCTGATATTGAAGGAGTTGAATATCATGGTGATCCGTTTGTGATGCCTCCCCCGACCGTCGAAGAGCTACCTGCATAAAATATGCTACTATTGAACTGAAATAGCTTGTACGTCTTGCGAGAGGGTATGAGCTATTTTTATACACCGCGCCCAACCCCAGAATGTTATAATGGGTATAAGAAAACTATGAGTAATAAATCAGCAGCAAAATTAGTTAAAGATGCCCGAGTTGCTAAAGGCCTGACTCAAACTGAACTTGCCAAGAAAACTGGGGTTCATTCTAATACTATTGCAAAGATTGAGCAGGGCATTCAACAACCATCCTACCCCACTATTAAGAAGCTATCCAAGGTTCTTGATATCAACATCAACGACTTCCCCGAATAACCGAGTCGAGCTTAGTAAAGCGTATCATCTGCCAGGCAATGCTGTTCGATACAGTTCGGCGCATGACCTCACAACTATCACCTTGGGATAGAATATTTAAACTACCTTCCCAAAGTATTTCTTCGTCAATTATGGCAAGTTTTCGGTGATGTTTAACGGTATAGAGCACTTTTATGCCAATATCCTGCATTGCTGTCACTGCATCTTCTGCTTGGATAGCATATTCTTCATTATGCTCCTCTGGACTTCTGGTATTCACTACTATTCTTACGCCCTTATGGCGCAACTTCATAAGTAGCGGCAATAGGTGCTCCATCCTTCTTCTAGTTATGAAGGGGCTTTCTATGATTACAGACTTCCTAGCACGTCTCAAGTCGCGCTCAAACGCTTTATAAAATGTATTGTTGTCAAAGAGTGCTGAATTATTCATTACCACTCTCCTTGATCTCTTCATCGAGCAGTTCTCGAATCTCATCAACATCGACAATCGGATCATCTTCTTGCTGAGAAAAAGTTATCTTAAGGAACCTTCGCCCCAGCCATATACGAGATTAAATCCAAATTGTCGCCCGCC
>CAZAMC010000009.1:0-25502 GCA_964486505.1 uncultured Gammaproteobacteria bacterium | reverse complement strand
GCGGGTGTAGTTCAGCAGTAGAACGCTTCCTTGCCAAGGAAGAGGCCGTGGGTGCGAATCCCATCACCCGCTCCAGCGGTGAAGCAGCACAACAGTTTGTGTTGCGTTGGGATTCGCAGGGTTGACCGATGCGTCGAAGACGCCGGGCGACCCCGGACCCGTACGGGGGAATCCCATCACCCGCTCCACGCGTGCAAGCGCCGTCCGTCCTTCGCGGGCGTACTTCGCGTGCCCGCTTGCGGACTCCGGCGCAGCCCGCTCTTCCCCAGAAATTCGTGCTCACTTCGTTGCGCGCCAAATTTCTGGGGGCCCCGTCTTGAACACAATGGGTCAAGCAGCACAACAGTTTTGTCGCGACCGACAAAAACTCCGCTCTCTGTGCGAAGTCCGAAATGAACAAGGAAGAGCGCGCTCACCGAGAGCGAAGCACAAAACGAGCTGGTACCGCCGGTCGGACTCGAACCGACAAGGGCTTGCGCCCGAGGGATTTTAAGTCCCTTGTGTATACCAATTCCACCACGGCGGCGTACCCGAATCGTACCACTAACAAAACAACGACGCGATAGTCCCAGCGCCTCGTCTAGACGTTACTGTAAAATTTCGACCTTCACCCGCTTCACGCCCCACTGCTTGGCAGCGGTGCGGGTCTTCATCCAAATGTCTGCTCGGTAAGAACCATGACGAGCTGCCATCCGGTCTTGCACGACGAACACTTTGTCACCGAATTTCTCCGGGATGCGGACTTTCGTTCCAAAAGGAACACCGTTCATGGCAATGACCCCATCGCGCACCTTCTGCCCCGAGGCAGTTGTGAACGGGTCCCCATCGGTTTGATCCCGAGTCGAGGAGTACGCGGTCATGACAATGGTCCGGACCTTCGCCACTTTCAGCACGGGCTTCTTGGGCGAAGAGTTCGGTGCGGGTAGGACTGGAGCCAAGGGGACCGCGGGCGTCAACGGCTGATCGACGGGCAGAATGAGCAGGACGTCTGTGCGGACCACTTCAGTGCTGGCCTCTTTGGCAATCGCTTGGTGTGGCAAGATGAGTTGCCACGCAAATGCAGCGAGGCTTACCAGAAGAATGCGGCGGGAGTGTTTGCGGTAGGATCGAGACATACGTAGAGGAATAACAAAAACTCTGCCAGACTCCTGGCAGATCTTTGCGAAGCAGCACCTTAGCACAACCCCGAAGAAAGTCAACCCCTCCTGGGGAAGACCTGTGGATAACCAAAAATGCAAAAAATGGGCGCCAATCAATTGGCGCTTACCTTAGCCCCAAACTACCGTTTCCCGGCCTTGAGGACGGTATTCGTAAAAAAGCTAAATACCCAGAGGATGAAAGCACCGAGGAAGGCGGCGCCAAAACTCTCAACCGTGAAACCCTTCACAACTGTGCTCACGAACCAGAAGAGCACCGCGTTGATAACGAGGGTAAATAGCCCAAGAGTAATGAGGGTAATAGGCAGTGTCAGGATGACCAGAATGGGACGGATGATGGCGTTGAGCACCCCCAGTGCCAAAGCCACGAGAAGGGCAGCCCAAAAAGTGGCCACGGTGATACCCGGGACCAGGTAAGCCACCAGCATGACGAGCGCCGCGTTGAGGAACCAGCGGAGGAGGAACATGTAGGTAGTATAGAGCATCGTCGGCAGGCGTCCATTTGACGCAGCGAGTGAGTGCGCTACACTGCTTGTGCCGCGCTTGCTGCGGCTTTTCGTACTCGCTATGCCCCTCCGCAACATCGCCATTATCGCACACGTGGACCACGGCAAGACCACGCTCGTGGATGCCCTGCTGAAACAGACCCACACTGTCGAGGGCGCCGATTCAGGCAACCTCATCATGGATTCCATGGACTTGGAACGAGAACGGGGGATTACCATTAAAGCGAAGAATGCCAGCGTTACCTACAATGGCGTGAAGATCAACATCGTGGACACGCCTGGCCACGCGGACTTTGGCGGGGAAGTAGAGCGCACGCTGCGGATGGTTGATGGCGTGCTTCTGCTCGTGGACGCAAAAGAAGGGCCGATGCCTCAAACGAAATTTGTGCTCCGGAAAGCGCTTGAGTTGGGGCATAAAGCAATTGTGGTCGTGAACAAAATTGATCGGGCCGATGCCCAAATCGAGCAGGTCGTTGACCGAACGTTCGACCTGTTCGTTGAACTCAATGCGACGCATGACCAGTTGGAGTTCCCCATTGTCTACACCTCGGCGGTGAATGGCCAGGCCACGCTGGACATGGCCAAGCCGGGTACCGACATGAGCCCGATCTTCGAAACTATCCTGAAAACGTTCCCCGAACCCAAAGGCGATAGCGCCGCCACACTGCAAGTACTCATCCTCGCCCTGGCCTACGACAACTACAAAGGCAAGATGGGCATTGGAAAAGTGACCCAGGGAACGGTGCGCCGGGGCCAAGACTTGGCGCTCTGCCGCCTCGATGGCAGCATTACCAAAGCAAAAGCCACCGATGTCCTGGTATTCAAGGGCTTAGTGCGTGTGGGCGTTACCGAGGCGAGCGTCGGCGAAATTGTTGCCATCGCCGGCTTTGACGATGTGAAAATTGGCGAAACGATTTCGGACGCGCTCTCGCCCCAAGCATTGCCACCGGTTGCTATTGATGAACCGACAATGCAAATGACGTTTGGCGTGAACACCAGCCCCTTCGCGGGTAAAGAGGGAACGTACGTCACTTCTCGACATTTGAAGGAACGTTTGATGAAGGAGCTCGAAACAAACGTGGCCCTGCGGGTGGAAGCCGGGCAGAGCGCCGACAAGTTCTTGGTTTCCGGCCGGGGCGAACTCCACTTAAGCGTGCTCATAGAAACCATGCGACGGGAAGGCTATGAATTGCAAATTGGCCAACCGCACGTCATTACGAAAACCGTTGACGGCAAGCTGCACGAACCATGGGAGCTCCTCACTGTCGACGTGCCCGAGCAGTACCAGGGCGAGGTCATCGCCGAGGTAGGCAAGCGTCGAGCTGAGCTCACTCACATGGAGACGCTCAATGGCGAAGCCCGGCTTGAGTATCGCATTCCAACTCGCGGGCTTATAGGGCTGAAGAGTGTGCTCCTCACGACCACGCGCGGTACTGTTATTATGCACCACCTATTCGACGCGTACCGGGAAGCGGCGGGCAGCCTGGACCCCTTCCCACACGGCTCCCTCATAGCCACGGAAGCCGGGGACGCCAATGGCTACGGGCTCGAAATTGCTCAGGGCCGAGGGGTACTCTTCATCAAACCTGGCGTCTCGGTATACCAGGGCATGGTCGTGGGTCAGTGTAGCCGCGAGGAAGACATCGAAGTGAACATTTGCAAGAGCAAGCGCCTCTCGAACATGCGCGCCTCCGGTTCCGACGAGGCCATCCAACTTGCGCCCCCAAGAGAACTGACGCTGGAACTTGCCTTGGAGTACATCGGCAACGATGAACTCGTTGAGGTAACGCCAAAAAATGTCCGCGTGCGCAAAGCGTTGCTTGATCCGAATGATCGAAAACGCGCATTCCGCACACAGCGCGACACTGACGCACACGCGTAGCGCTTGACAGTACGTAGCAAACGTTGCTTGACAACGTTTTTTGTGCTACACTGATGTGGTAATGTGATTCACGATCAAGAGTAGCGCGGTACCGCGCACTCAATGAGAGGAGGTGTGACCACCATGGCAAAGAAGAAGAAGGTTGCAAAGAAGAAGAAGGCAGCGAAAAAGAAGAAGAAGCGCTAGTTCTCGCTTGCAACGTTAAGACAACGATAGGTCACCTATCTCAGTCTGAAAAACAGAGTCCCGTTGGCTACGCTGACGGGATTTTGTGTTCCGCGGGCGTGGTCTTCGTTACCGCAATGACGAGGAGGAAGATGGTGAGCATGGCCAGATCATTCTTGAAGTACGGCACATCCACAAGGCCATGCACGACAACGACAATCCATGCCGCCAAGGCGCCAACTGCCCACGCATCGTGCGCGCGGAGGCGACGAAATAGTGCAAAACTTAGCCAAAAAACGGTTCCAATGGTAAACAGGGCTCCTGCCGCGCCGAGTTCGACCCAGGCATTGAGGACAAGGTTGTGCGGGTACTGCAACAGCTCCACGTGCTGGTCATCTTTGTAGTATGGGTAAAGGGTTGGGAAAGCACCCAGCCCAGCCCCCATGAGGGGTCGGTCAGCAATGAGCCGCCACGTTCCGCGCCACAGTACGGTTCGAACGTCGGTTGAAGTATCGCGCAACTGAACCACATCAATAATTTTCCCCCGGGTCATGGGCAGGATAATGAGCACCGCCAGAACCAATCCACAAACAAACCACCACCAACGTTTACGCGAACTCCATGCGCCGAGAATGACCGTAGCTATGCCGAGTGCGAGGAGTGCCCCACGTGAGACCGCTAGCGCACACGCAAGAACACCACTCAAAGCACCAATTATCCACAGGGGTCGTTCCCACCGTCGAAAAGGCAGAATAGTGAGCGCGGTGGCCCCCAAGAGCGCCGCGAGCGGGGCAGCGTACAGCGCGAGGGCGTTTGGGTAAGCGAAAAATCCAACCACGCGCGGGGGCGCTTCGTGAATCCAGGGTGCCGGGGAAGAGATAATGTGCGCTTGCTGCAGGATGGCAACGCTTGCGGCCAGAATGAGTTGCGCGCTTAGGACCCCCAGGGCGCCCCGTCGGTCAGCTTCGCTCTGCCAGACAGCGAGCCACAAGGGTAGGGTGAGGAGTGGCTCAACAACATACGCTCGGTATAGCCCCAGGGCGATATAGGTATCCTGTGCTACCGCAACTCCCAGGCCGCCAATAGCAAGCCAAAGCAATGCCGCCCCAATCCCGCGCCGCGATAGGTGGGGGAAGGGTGATTTTTTCTGTGCCCAGTGCACACTCGCCCCCAGAAATGCGGCGATTGCCACCACTTCCAAGAGGGTACTCGGTACACCGGCTACTGCAAAGCGCACCTGGTAGGCGGGCAGCAAAGCGAGCACCCCATAGGCCCCCCACACGGGGCGACGCCAGGAGAGGTACAGGGTGGCAAGGGCAGCAATGGCAGCGGCAATAATCACTCTGCGGAACGGGTTAAGACGAGGTTCTGACTCACAATGAGCAGGCCAATGCCAACCCACACGTGCATGATGTAGATAATAGAGAAAGTCTGATACTGCACCAGTGTGCCAACAAAGGCGGCCAGGGCGCCCACGGCAAAGGCGCGAGTGAAGGCCGTTGGTGCTCGGCGTATAGCCCGCAGGCTGCGGAACACGAGGACCAACCACGCGGTGAGCATGGCGAGAAACCCAAGAACACCATTTTCGGCCAAGAGTTCCAGGGGGAGGTTATTAACGATTTTCCACCCATCCTTTGGTTCGTGGGAAGGGTTTATGGATGCGTACGGCCCATACTGCCCTGGCCCCACGCCAAACCACGGATGCTCACGCAGGGCTTGACCAGCGACGTCGAAGGTTTGCACGCGCTCTTCGTAACTGGCACCGACGAAAAGATTTTGCACGTGCGTTGTGAACATCCGAACACTTAAGCCATTCGTCCCGCTGCTCAAGAGTTGCATAGCCAGGACACCCACCACGAGCGCCGTGGCCCCGAAACCCAAGAGCCGCGCCGGGTGAAGCACCTGCCGCCAACTCGCGACGAGAATAATGAGGAGGGCGACAGCGAGACCCGCGTACCCTCCCCGCGCTACGGTAAGGACGAAGACCACGCCGCCAAGCGCCAGCAACGGCAAGCCCACGAAGCTAACTGTTCGTACCTTTGCTAAAGTGATAGCCGCGATGAGGGCGAGGGGGAGAATGAGAAAGTTTGCAAAGTACAGGGGCTCGAGCGCCGTGGACTGCACACGGGGAAAACCGAGCACGGCTTTCGTATACAGGTCCCGGAGACCCGTGATGCTGGTGGGCAAGCCGGCCAGGTCACCGAGGAACTGGAATAGACCAAAGGCCGATACGAGCAACGTGGTGATGGCGAGCGCGCTCAGAACAAACTGCACGTGGCGCTCGGTGCGGACAATCTGTGGCACGAGCATGCCGACCGCCAAAGTGAACGCGGTGAAGCCAAACACCGCCACCGCTCGGGATTGGTTCGCGGCGCCAGCCAGACCCACCGCTTGCACGGCTACGAAAACCAGCAGAGGCCAGAGGATGGGAATGGGTTGCCAGCGAAGGCTCCCCCGAAAAGCGCGGCGCACGACCCACGCCGCCAGCAAGATGAGCGCGGCCACTTGGCTGGGTCGAATAGTAACGCCCGCCATGTCCACGGAGCCAATGCGCTCGAACGGAAGAAGGAACGTGACCAGCACCATGCCCCAGAGCGGCCAGCGTATGAAGGCGGCGAAGAGGACAATGGCCATAACCCCGCCCAACGCCAAAAGCGGTTCACGACTAGCCCCCAAGCCAACGATGACACATGCGCCAAGGAGGAGGAGGCCAACGAGGAAATACTTTGTGGGCGAAAGGCTAATCATATTTGAGCGACACGGTAGAACGCATCCAACGTTCGCTGTGCAGTCTGCTGCCAGGTAAACGTTGCAGCTCGGGCGAGCCCCCGTGCCCGAAGGTCCTGACGGAGTTTTACGTCGGCTATCACGCGGCTCATGTGCTCCACCCAGAGAGAACGATCGGCAGGATCGGCGTAGAGCACGGCATCGCCACCCACCTCAGGTACCGCGGATGCGGTTGATGCCACCACCGGCGTACCGCAGGCCATTGCTTCCAGCACGGGCAGGCCAAACCCCTCGTAGCGGGAGGGGAAGAGGAGCGCTGTCGCATTACTAAGCAACGTCACTAAGTCAGGTTCGGGAACGTACTCGAGCACGCGCACACGATCGGCGAGGTGGAGTTGACGAACCCGCTGGTCAACTGCCGCTGCATCCCAGCCACGTTTGCCCACAATGACCAGGTCATGATCCTCACGCTTTGCCACGGCAAATGTATCAATTAAGAATGGGTAGTTCTTCCGCGGTTCAATCGTCCCCACCGCAATGCAGTATGGCCGCGGTAAGTTGTAGTGTCGCCGGACCCGGGCGAGCGCCTCTGCATCCTGCACGGGGTGAAACGCTGGCTCCACCCCTAAGGGTGTAACGGTAATTCGGTTATCGGGAATACCCAGAAGCCGAACAATATCGCGCTTCGTCGTTTCAGAAATTGTTAGGATGTGGTCTGCGTGGCGCATGCTCCGGGGCAGGAGGTTGGCCCAGTACAGCCGGGCCGAGCGCGAGAACGTGTTTGGGAAAAGCCGACCAATGAGGTCGTGGCAGGTGACGACGAGCTTGCCGGGCCACAGCACCGGCGCGCTGAACGCCGGAGCGAAAAGTACGTCTGGGCGCTTCGTTGCGGCCACGAGCGGCAAGCCTAATTGATCCCAGAGTATGCGCGTTGGGGTTCGAAGATTTCGACGAACCTTTGCAATTTCAACAATCGTCACGTCCCCGGGAGCAATTGCCCGCAGCGCGTGCACGAGGTTGCGAACGTAGCGACCAAATCCCGTGGCTTGCCCGGCAGTAGCTTGCGTATCAATCGCGATGCGCATAGCCAAAACGTTGAAGGAGAGACCCCACGAGTTCCTGGGGAATAGCCCGGAGAGCAAGGAGCGCTACGCCGTAGGCCATCACTGCAACCGTGAGGCGCGGGAAGAGCCCCCAGGTGGGCGTGAGCCAGAGGGCCAGAACCATGGGGATGCAGGCCGCCAGGACTCGGCCAAGCGACCGAAGTGAGAGCCGTACTCTGGCGGTTCGGAACACGAGCACCATGGCCACACCGGTGATGACGAGTTCGCTCGCCACGCGCACGCTCGCGGCGGCCATCATCCCCCTGGAAGGGATAACCACGAGGTAGGCGAGCAGCGCGCCAATGGCTACCGCGGCGTAGCCCCACAGCATCCGTCGCTGCGCGCCAATGGCTACCACGGTGTTGGCAAAGAGGTTGCCGAAGAAAATTGCGGCCGTGGCTACCATGAGCAAGGTGAGGGCCGGGGCGGCACCCACAAATTCTTCACCTCCCGCGAGGCGCATGACCTGCACCGCAACGAAAGACGTACCGGCTGCGAGGGGAAACGCCAGGAGCGCTAAGCCGTGCACGGCCCGCTGCAGCACAAACCGAAAACGCTCCCGATCCTGATTCGCGTACGCACTGGCCAAAATGGGGGTGAGGAGCCCCGCCAGCATAGCGGGAAAAGTAATGAGTACTTCCAAAACCTTGTACGCTTGACCGTACAACCCCACGTCGCTCGCCGGGTGCGTCGCCGCGAGGATGAGCGTATCGGCCTTAAAGTACACAAGGTTGAAAGCGACCGATAGTGCGACCGGCCAACCTTCTCGGACCAGCACGCGAAGTCGCTCGCGGTCGAGGCGCAGGCGAATACGGACAAGGCGTCGGCTAAGCCAGAAGCTCACCGCAAAGTTTGCCAGGGCCCCCAGTCCCACTGCCACCATTATCGAGGGCACGCTGCGGGAAATTGCGGCGGCGGCGAGCGTTGCTCCCAAGAGCGCTACCCGACCAACCAGCTCCGCAATGACGACCTTGCCCATCTGCAGTCCGCGCTGAAAAATGCCAACGAGCACTTGGTTCATGACGATGGCAAAGGTAGAGACCGAGCCAATGGCAATGGCCACCTTCACGTCACCGGAGTAGTTCGTAAAGAGTGCAGCGGCCGGCGCCACCACGAAGAGCCCAAGCGCCGTAATGAACCGCAAGGTAAAGGCCGCACTGGCCCAATCATCTGCATGCTCTGGGTCTTCTGCGAGTTTTTTGAGCAAGACGATGTACAGCCCCAAATCGGCCAGGACACCAAAGACCTGGAGGAAGGCAAGAGCGGTGTAGTAGTGCCCCGATCCGCTCGGCCCCAAGGCGCGGGCGACAATGGCAATGACAACAAAACCCAGGGCAGTACTGGCGATTTTTCCAGCCACCTGCACACCCGAATTCCACGCGAGTTGCCGCGTCAGTGACATACTAGTACACTAGCACAGCTAGTGAAAAAACTTGTGGTGAGTGATTGACATTTGGCCATATTTCATGCTACAATGCAAGCGTGACGATGAGAAAAATACAGACCATCGCCATCACACGCACGGCAGCGCTCCTCGGGTGCGCAATTTTTTTCGTGCTCAGCATAACCAGTGCACACGCGGCATCCAAACCTTCTACGCCGCCGTACCGAGCAACGCTGAGCAACCGTTCGCTTGACTACCTAGACATCGAGCCCGGCAAAACCCTAACGTTCAGCATCGATGCGACGAATACGGGCAAGAGTGTGTGGCGGGCGAAAGGTACAAACCTTGTGGCGCTCAATGCCGTGCGTCTGGTCCGTGGCACTCTGGACGTGAACCGCGGAACAAAATTCTATGACAAGAGCTGGGGGACCAGCGTCCGCCCGGTTGGTTTGAGCAAGGATGTGAAGCCGGGTGCAACCACGCGTATCACCTTCACACTCAAAGCGCCCAAGCAAGCGGGCGAGTACCGTGAACGGTTCTCTCTCGCCGTAAAAGGGGTAAACTTCATGCCCGGAGCAGACTTTGAGCTGCTCATTCGCGTGGGCAACCCCAAGACTGCAGCGTACCGTGTGGATGCCGGCCTGGCGTCGAATACCACATTCACCATGGAGCCGGAACGCGCGAAGACGTTCGACATCACCGTGCAGAATACCGGTTCCACCACCTGGAAGCGCCGTGGCGCAGGCGAGGTCGTCCTGGCCTTAGCCGAACCGCAGCAGCGCACGAGCGTGCTCTGGCACAAGAACTGGTACGGCAAGACCGTTTTGGGCCGGCTCACTACCACGCAAGTAAAGCCCGGCCAAAAGGGCACATTCCGCTTTGCTCTCCAAGCGCCGAAAGACTACGGCGAGTATATAGAGAAAGTGCAGGTCATTGCGCCCGGCCTCACCCGAGCAGTGAATGGTCTCCTCACAATCACCGTGCTCGTCCCCAGCCCCAACCCGGTTGTCGTGAGCACCGAGAGTTTGGGTGCCGAGCCGATAGTGCGGGTGGGCGTGATCACCACCGCCGATGGGTGGATTGAATTCGCGGGTGACAAGGCAGTGGTGGTGACCGACGGGAATGGCGCGAAAGTTGCTGAAGCACCCGAGGGCAACATTGTTCGGCTCACGTACAGCAATGGAGCCTACACCGTGAAAGCCATGAACCTAACGACAACCGCCCCGGGACCACTGCGCCTCGCCGGCAAAGAAGCAAACACTATTACCACGGTCACAAGTTGGAACTCGCAGTACAACCGCTACCGCGGCACCCTGGAGCTGCGCTACACGCCGACGACAAACAAGGTGTGGCTCATTAACGAACTGCCCTTGGAGCAATACGTGTCGGGCCTCGCGGAAACCGGGAACACCGGCCCCACGGAATTCCTAAAAACTATGGCGGTGGCCGCGCGTACTTACGCGCTCTTCCATAACCTGCGCAAAACCAAACACGCCGACGAATTCTACGACATCAACGCCACCACCGACCAGCTCTACAAAGGCTACGGCTACGAACTGAAGGTGCCAAACCTCGTGGCCGCGGTTACTGCTACTCGGGGCATTGTCGCCACACACCCGACGCCGACGACAGCGAAAAACACGGTCGGCGCGATTGTAGCCGCCTACTCATCCTGCACCGATGGCCGCACCCGCAGCATTAAAGAAGTGTGGAACCTCGACATTGAGTACTTCCCGTACCTCGTCTCGGTTCCGGACCCGCTGGGCACCTGCACAACGCCGCCGTACCCTTCAACCTACCTCACGGGCGGGGGTGGCAACCACATGGTGGGCATGTCGGCCTTCGGTGCGCTGAAGTACGCCCGGGACGAAGCGAAGACCTACGACTGGATTCTCGCCTACTACTACACCGGCATCACCCTGAAACAGGTGTACCCGTAAAACCGCAACGTTCTAAGATAATCCTGGGAAACTACGCTATACTGCCTGCATGCCTTCACTCCGAGACGTGCAGATTTCTGACGACGACTGGCAAGCCATGCTCGCCGAACTGGCAAACCACTCACGCGGCCGACACTGGCGAAACTTCGCTTGGCACGCCGCCCGCATGGCCGCGATTGACCAGCACCGATTCCAGCAGCTAACAATCACCGACCAAGATTGGGACGCACTCATTAGTGAGCTGTCCCGTTTTGAAGAGCAGGGGAAGTGGCAAGATGTTACCGCCCGACTCGCGCGATTAAAGGCAATTGATCCGGCCCGGGGAGCGATTCTCGTTGTGCCGGATGACTTGTGGTCGGCGATGCTCGGTGAATTGGCCAGCCTTCGTGAACAGGGCAAGTGGTCGGAGTACATTGCGCACGCGGCACACTTGCACGGCGCCGATCCAGATCGCTTCCACCCGGCGCTCGTTCCTGACGAAGACTGGTTCGCTATCGTACAAACCCTCCTCACGGAAAAGCGCAGCGGAAACTGGGACGCCGTGGCCAAGCTCAGCGCCTACCTCATTGCCGTTGATCCACTACGCGCGCAAAACAATGTGAAGCTCTCCTCAACAGAGTGGAACAACCTCTTCGTTGCGCTCGAAGCCGCCCGGCAACAAGGGTACTGGGGAGAGTTCGCAGCGCAGGCCAGCCGCATCAAGGCGCTGCTGGCGGCTGAGGACCCGCTGAAGGCCCCGACGACCTCGGTGGCTGCGGCGGTCTAACCTGGGCCTCAAGCAAGTCGCCGTCGAGCTTCGCCATGGTGCTGGCGCCCATTTGATTTTCGATTTGTTCCAGCAGGTGCATGACGGCTTTCGCCACACCTTCGGGATCGGGGATATGCTCGAAAGTAAATTTGCCTTGCTCGCCAGCCGTTTGGATGGTGACATTCCCAAACTTGAAGAGGTTCCCGAGCACCCCTTCAATCTGCCAGGTAACATCCTGCACGCGGTAAAGTTTCTGCTCACTCACCACCCGGTGGAAGAGTCGGGCTTGGGTGATGTTGATAATTCGCTCATTCGTAACAATCCAAATATCCAAATAATAGTTGAGCCAGGATACAAAAAAGAGCAACGCCCAGACGAGCGCGTACGCTCCCAGAAGCATGACGGCGAGTGCGAAGCCGGCGCTGGACCCGTCGGCAAGGACATCGGTGCGGGCGCCCAAGAGCACCCATGCCGCTACGGGTACCAGGGCGAGAAGGAAGTAAAGCAAGGCAATCCGCACAGCAACAAAGCCATGGCGGTGGAGCATGAGCACCACGCGCTCACCCGGCAACATGTTGGGGAAGGTTGGCTGGAGTTTCATCGGGTAAAGGGATTACTCACGTTCACCGAGGGCAGCTCCACCGTCGGCGTGCCAACTTCTAGGCTGGTTGACCAGTCTACCCCCCAGAGGCTTACGGTAATGCCAACGAGCACCGCGGCGGAGAAAAGGACGAAGGCGAAACTCGAGATGACCGCGGGGCGACTGACAAACCCGAAACGCAGCATCTTCACAATAGCGACGATACTCAACACCAGCCACACGAGCAGCAGAAGGCCGAAAGGGACGAGCAGAAACCAAAGGGACAGGGTCATAAAGATAGTATACCGTTTTTTTATAAACCTGGGGGAACAGGTTGACATGCCTACACACTTCAATTAAGCTCCACGATCAAAGAAAATACAGACCTAACTCCTTACAAAATCCGGAGAAACAATGGAAATCACCCAGCGCGTAGATAGCGCGGCAATTGTTCTGAATCTTTCTGGGCGGCTAGATCTTGCTGGTGGAACAACCCTCAAAGAGTACGTCGATGCTCTCCTGGCCGAAGGGAAATGCGTGATTCACCTAAACATGTCGAAGGTGGAGTTTATTACCTCATCGGGTTTAGGAGCGCTAGTCAGCATCATGAAGGCCTCTCGCCTGTGCCATGGGCGACTCACGCTCTCTAATCTCCAGCCCTACACACAAGAGATCTTCGACATTACCCAGCTCACCCACATCTTCTACATCTTCAATACCGAAGAAGAGGCTCTGACGGCAAGTCTGGGCACACCAATCTGATCCTTTCAAACAACCTTACCCTGTAAGGTTGTTTGCTTTTAGACTAACCGTTGTTGGAGGTCTTTGGGTGCCTCGCGTTGCAAGTGCTGGTACGCCACGGGCGTTGCCACCCGACCTCGGGGGGTCCGCACGAGCAGGCCCATTTGTAGGAGGAAGGGCTCAACCACATCCTCGAGCGTACGCACATCTTCCCCAGTGGTGGCCGCCAACGTTGAGAGACCCACGGGTCCGCCGTTGAACTGCTCAATGATGGTCATGAGGGTCCGCCGGTCAGTGGGGTCTAGCCCCAACTGGTCAACGCCGAGTTGGTCCAGCGCCGCGGTTGCGCTCTGGACGTCGACAGTGCCGGCCGCGCGTACCTGGGCAAAATCCCGCACGCGCTTCAACAGGCGGTTCGCCACTCGCGGCGTGCGACGGGAACGACCCGCGAGCAGATCCCGGGCCTCAGCTTCGAGAGGGATGCGCAGCAGTTTTGCCGAGCGCTCCAGGATGTTGCTAATGTCCGCATCACTGTAGAAATCTAGGTGGTAGGTAAGGCCAAAACGGTCGCGCAGCGGCGAGGAGAGCAAAGCCAAGCGCGTTGTAGCGCCAATGAGCGTGAAGCGGGGCAAGTCTAGCCGGAGCGTACGCGCAGCCGGGCCTTTGCCGACCACGAGATCGATGGCGTACTCCTCCATAGCCGGATACAAAATCTCTTCTACCGTGCGGGGCAACCGGTGAATCTCATCAATGAAGAGCACATCTCCATCACCAAGATTCGTGAGAATCGCCGCCACATCGCCGGCGCGCTCTAAGGCAGGTCCGCTGGTCACGCGCACCTGCGCCCCCAGTTCGTTGCCAATGACGTGCGCGAGCGTGGTCTTTCCCAATCCCGGACTCCCATGGAGGAGGGCATGCTCAAGCGGTTCTTTCCGGTGTTTCGCCGCGTGTATGGCAATGGTTAAATTCTCCTTCACCACGCCCTGGCCAACGTACTCCTGCAGCGAGCGGGGACGTAGCGCAATATCAAATGTCTGGTCATCCGGTTTCTCTTCAGGCGTCAGGATGTTCGCGCGGTCAGGCATGGTGGCGGGCGTACGCAACGAGAAGCCGGACCCCCGCGCCCGAGGAGCCTTTGGCCAAGAACTGGCCCTCGATGGTGGTCATCGTGGGCGCTATGTCCACGTGCGCCCAGCGCTTGAACTTCTTCGCAAACTGCCAGAGGAAAGCGGCACCCGTGATCGCCCCGCCGTATCGCACTTTGCTGCTATTGGCGACATCGCCGAAAGTACCTTGAATGTCCTCTTCATACTCCCGCCAGAGCGGCAGGGGCCAGGCGAGATCGCCGGATGCTTCGGCGAGGTCGTGGAGTTCATGACTAAAGCGCTCATCTGGTGAAAGAATGGCGGATGCGCGCTGGCCCAAGGCCACCATGGCCGCGCCGGTGAGCGTTGCCACGTCGATGACCGTGGCGGGCTTGAAGCGTTCGGCGTAGGTGAGCGCGTCAGCGAGGATCACCCGGCCTTCCGCATCGGTGTGCAACACCTCTATGGTCTTACCGGAGAGGGTCCGGAGTTGGTCACCGGGTCGGTAGGCGTCGCCGGCAGACATGTTCTCGGCAGCTGGCAAAAGGCCAATGACCCGAACCGGGAGCTTGAGCTGCGCAATAGCCGACAACGCGCCAATGACTGCCGCCGCCCCAGACATGTCCATGTGCATCTCGTACATGCTCGTATCAGGCTTCACATTCAAGCCGCCGCTATCGAAGGTCACGCCCTTGCCGACGAAAACAATGGGTTTGGCCTTTGCCTGACCCGTGCCGACGTACTCGCAGACCGTAAATGTGGGCGGGTGGTGAGAGCCGCGTGCGACGCCCAATACACCGCCCATGCCGAGCTTCTCCAAGGCCGCTTTCTCCAAAACCTGTACGGAGAAACCGTAGCGCTGCCCCGCGGCCGCCGCGGCTTTGGCGAGGAGTGCCGGGGTCATGTCGCCCCCCGGCGTGTTCGCCAAATCGCGAGCTGCATTTGTTGCCCGACCAACGACTGTCCCAGCGCGCACGCCCCGCCCCGCGGCGGTGCGATCGGCAGCCCGCACATGCAGCGTGAGCGTCCGGAGCGCGGGCCACCCACCGGCTGGCGCCTTGCGGTACATCGTGAACGCGTAGTCTGCCATGTGGGCATTCTCGACAATCCGCTCCACGAGCGTCTCAATGCCTACTTTGGGTAGTGCAACGTCATGAACATCCAGGGCAATTTCCGACAATCGGTGCTGCTTGGCGATCGCCACAATCTGCCGACTCGCCAGAATAAGACGCCGCTGGTTCCAGTCTGCTGCCTGCCCCAAGCCCAAGAGTACAACACGCTTAGCAGGCGAACCAAAGGGGATGACGTGCACTTCCTGTGCTTTGCCCACAAATTCTTTAGTTCGGGTAAAGGCCCGCACCGTCTGCTGCACGCTCACAGGCAACGACCGAAACCACGGCCGGGTTTGGGGATCCACGCCTTCATGAACCGCCAGGATGAGGTTCCGACTCGAGGTTTTTGGCTTCGTTTTCAGCTGAACGTTCATAGCTGGTGTGGGTAAGGAGTGGAAAAAGCTTAGCATTGCTCGGCCGGGAAAACAAGTATTTTTGCCTACAGTTAGCCAAAAATTCCCTTTAGCCTGAACTTGTGCCTTGACAGAGTACCGGGTGGATGCTAAGGTGTGCGGTCAACTAGGAGAGAGCCTTAACAAGCCGCCAATTCCATTGTGACGCTTTGGGTTGGGGCCATAGACCTGCAGCCACGACAAGCATGGGGGTTGTACCCAGGAGTTCGCGGAGTCCTCTCTACGATCCTCCTAGGCGCAATCTTCTTGGCTGCAGATTCATGGCCCTACCATAGAAGGATCACGTGGAGGGGGCCAGTTTTGGCATAAAAGAAAAACAGGACTAAACCTGTTCTTACTACAAGGAGGTACGCATGATTCGTGGAATCATGACGCTCATCAATGACTCACTGCTCGCCTTCAAGTACTTCTTCTTCGGCGACATGAGTTGGGACGTGCTCTTCATTCTGTGCGTCGCTATCGCGTGCACAATCTGGTGGCTCAACCACCGGTTCCGGAAGCAGTACGACCCGGAGACCCTGAAGAAGAAGTGGTTCCGGTTGGGTTACGTCCTGCACTGGACGTACGCATTCCGCAACGCGTCGCTCACCTTCTTCCTGACGTTCGCTGGGTACATCCTGTACCTGTCGGGTGTCACGGCTGGCACCTCGGTGAATGGAAATATCGCCGATATGGGGTCAGTGATGACGACCACAGAAGCGGACTACTGGAAGATTGAAGCGAACTTTGCCAACGAGGGCGGAAAGGAGTGCCTGTACGCCAAGCAGGTCAACGCTTTCGCGGGCGAAGGCATTGCCACCGACTCAATCGGCAAAGTCTTCAAGGCCGGCGAGATGGACGTCGCCGATGGCACGCGGCTGACCCCCGGTTCATACGTGGCGGTCACCCTCATGCATGGGACAAGTTTCCTGGCCAACGCCAGCGAAAACCAAATCCAGCAATGGTGCGAAGCCGAGCGGCGCAGCATCTGGAACAAAATCAAGAATTTCTTCGGTGACGGCTACGGTTGGGTCCGAGCCCAAATCGTCTAGGTCACCCTGTACCTACCAAACTCTAAAACCCACGTTCAGCTGAACGTGGGTTTTATCTTGAATGTTTACGCGTCGGCTTCGGCCGCAATTCCTTCCGCTGTTGCTCCAACCAGCCACACTTCCTGCCAAGCGCGGTACACGCTATTAAAAGTCTGGCTTGCTGTCTTCCCGTCCTTGGTCACGGAATACGTGAACGACGCGGAGCCACCATTGTGCGCACGCTCAAGCCGCTTCTTTGCCCCGGGCTTTAGGTCGGTAGTCTTAATGTACTTGGCAGGCGGCGGCTTGGTGACGTTGAAAAGCTTGGGCGTGGTGGTGGATGCGACGCGGCTGTCCTTAGTTCCATAGAAGTCGAAGATGAGGTTGTCCCCCGAGACCCGGGCCTGCAGGAGCAGCGCAGACGCGTAGTCGTTCTTAATGCGGAAGTCGGGCTTGGGGTCGTAGATCGTGGCATCCATGCCCACAGGCGGTTCGTAGTAGCTCACACGGTAGCTGTGGTTCCGACGTTCCAGGATGGGGAGACCGGCATCCAGCGCGAGGCGGAACATGGTCGTGCCAACCTGGCACAGACCCCCACCCACTTCCGGAATGGTGCGGTTACCCTTAATGACCAGCTCCGGCAAGTACCCGTTAGAAATCTCAATGGGGGAAAGGGCCGTTACCAAGGAAAACTCCTCGCCCGGCTTAATGATGATCCCATTGAGGAGACGGACGGCGTTGGCGATGTTCTTGCGGCGATTCGTGGGACTACCAGCAAAGTTCGTCTTGCCCGTGGCCACATGCTCGGTAATGCCGAGCTCTGCAGCGCTGTCCGACGCGGACTGCGGCTTCTGCTCAACAATGATGGCTGCCACGGTCTTGGCTTCCTGCTGGAGCAACGTCTCGTTCATGGCTGCCACGGTCTTGGCTTTATCAAACGTCCGCCCGGCTTTTCCCTGCTGGAACTCCACGACCTTCCCATCGGCAATCCGGAAGCGCGCCTCCTTCGCTTCAATGTCAATGCTCTTCTTCAGAGCATCGAGGGTGGACTTCAGCTTTGCTTCCGTAAAAGCGAGCTGTGGCTTGTTCTTATTTCCGAGTACCACATCCAGACCAGCGCCGACTGCCTCGGCGTCGAGTGTTGTGGTCTTGCCATCGGCTAGTGTGAGGGTAAACGGAGCGCGCCGCACAACCGCTTCGGCATCGTCAACAAAGTCCTGCGCCTTAGCTGCTGTGAGCCGAGCATTCTCCATACCCTGGGTGAGCGTTACCCGAGCAGCGCGGAGCGCCTGCCACTGCTCCAGCGCACTACTCACTGCCGGCTGGTACAAAAAGCCTTGCCCAGAAGATTCGGCCGAAACCGTGAATGCGCCTTTGGCGTACACCAGGTGCGCGTTCTCCGGCGGGTCGTCTTTCTCGCCAAACTGCGTACGCAGCGCAGTTTCTATGACCTGCTCATCTGCCTCCAGGGCCGGAGCGGCGTGTTTGCGGAAGATAAGCGCGCGCCAGGTCTGTAGGGTGTTGCGAATGAAGCCGAAGTCGTGGCCGTACACATAGGCGGCACGGACGCTGGCATCAACGTCAATGTCCACCAGCGGGGGCGTGATGTCGCTCGTGGTTAGGGCCTGCTGAATGGGCACAACCGTATCTTTGCCCTCAACCGTAACCACCAGCCCCGCTTCAGCAAGAGCATCCACGCGCTGCTGGACTAAAGCCCGCGCTTCGGCTTGCGTCTTCCCGCCCACTGCCACATCACCCACCCACATCCCGGGCACCATCTTGGTCGCGTACGCACGGGGGACAGCGGCGGCAATGCCCAGGAGCACGGCGAGGAGGGCCAACGCAAAAGAGGCATCCACCAGCAAGCGCCGGCGGCTGCGAGCAGTGCCTAGCCAGTTTCTCGCCCGGCTGGTCATGTTTCGGGAGTGCTGGAGAGAATGTCGTTCAGCTGCCGGCGGGAAGCTTCGGCATCATCCGGTCCCAGGGGCGGCAGCAACTCTACGCTACAGTCAACAACACTCGTCACCCGCGCTCCCACTGGGAGCTTGGGCGTTGGCCACACCAGCGACTCACCGCTTTCTAAGCGGATCGTCGTGTGGACGCCGTCAATTTTTTCGATAACTCCGCGCATAAATTTGTAGAAAAACAGGGTGGCGCAGCCCACCCATCTGGCTAGCTGCGGGTGGCCTACTCGTCTTCGTGCTTCACTTTTACAACTTGCGTCCGAGCGGTCTTAATTTTCGGTAAGGTAATAGTAAGGATGCCGCTCTTCATGTTCGCTTCGGCTTTGTCCGAATGGACGTCCACTGGCAGGACAATAGAACGGGAGAACCCGCCCCAGTAACACTCCTGGGTGAAGTAGTCCTCGTCGGCCACGTCGTAGTCACGGTGGCGGACGCCCCGGATGGTGACGAGGTCATTGCTTATGGCCACGTCGAGGTCTTCTGGCTTTACACCAGCAACCGTAGACTGGATGACCACGTGCTCGGGCGTCTGGTACACGTCAACCGCGAGTTGGCCATCGTACCGTTCTTCCAACCAGTCTTTCTGACGGGTTGCCGGCGCGGTGGTCACTTCGACATTCTTGGGGGCAATTTTTCGAGGCATGGTAGGCAAACTATACCAAAAACACTACGCGAACTCAAGACGCTAGGCAAGACGCTTGACCATCGGTACACTGTAGGGCAGAATGCTCTCTTGCAGCATGGCCCTATCGTCTAACGGTTAGGACATCGGCTTTTCAAGCCGGTAATCGGGGTTCGATTCCCCGTGGGGCTACCAAACTATTTTTATCCCCAGCGAATTCCTGGTTCAGCCTGTAGACAAGGGCTAGATTTGCGGTTCCAAATCGCTGACCATCGAAATCTATGGGTCCATTGAAGACGGCACGTTGGACCTGTATTTTCGTGGGGTAATCGGATTCCAACCAGGCCTTGGCGGTATTGCGTACGAACCAAAAGCAGTGCTCCAGTGCAGCATCCATATCGAACTCCTCAACGTGGTTTTCGTTGAGCAGGCTCATCTTCTCGTTGATGTGCTTGTTAATGTAATTCTTCTGTTCGAGGAATTCATCATCGGTGTATCGGCCTGTTCGATGTAAATCAAAGATGTTCTGCCGGTCTTTGTTAAGCTTTTGAATATTACGCTTTATCCGGCTGCTCTCCGTGTCCATCTGCTTGTAGTTGTTTTGCCACACGTCTGTAACAATCGCTTTAAATAGCTTCTCGTATTTCGGGTTCGGCGTAATAGATTCCAAGTGTTCCACGAATAGTTGCTCAGCGGTTGCTTTAGGAATTGAAACGGCCTTCTTGCAACCCGGCTTATGGTGGTGGTAGTACGGATAGCGTTTCCCTTCACGCCCTGTGCTCGCGCTCCCGGTAAGCGGTGTGTGGCATTCAACGCACCGCACTGCACCGCGAAGTGGGTAATCAGGATTATTCAGGGAGCGAGGTTGTGCGTGGGAGGATTCACCTTTAGAAACCCTCTGGCAAGAATCAAACAATTCCCTAGTAACAATAGGCTCAAATGCGCCTTTATGCTGCTCATTCCACGCATCTATGATGCCAATGTAAATTTGGTTATGGAGCAGCTTTTCGACTTGCTGTGGGCCTACAGCGAGCCCGTAGCGCGTCTTCAACCCCTTCTGGCCCAAGAGAGTAGCCAATGCCCTATACGTGTAGACGCCCTTGGCGTATTCCTCAAAGGCGAGGCGAATGAGGGGAGCCACATTTGGTTCGGGGGTGATGTTTGAACCCTTTGCAATACGGTAGTAGCCCAACGGGCATGGCCACACCCACACGCCCTGCTTGATGCGTTCCTGCATTCCATTTTTTGTTCGTTCGGTGCGGACATTGTTATCGAACTCGGCAAAGACAGAAATCATACCTTCCATTGCTTTCCCAACTGGTGAGTCATTAATCGGTTCAGATGCAGAATGTAAATCCGTGCCGTTCTTTCTTAACATGGCCCGTACTACAACGTGGTCGTCCTGATTCCGTGCGAAGCGATCCAGCTTGTACACGATGAACGCCGAGGTATGGTGTTTCTCGCAGTACCCGATGGCTTTGTTAAATTCTGGTCGGTCAGCGGTTTTCGCTGATTCACCTTCATCTATGAATACTCTATCTACCAGCAAACCCTTACGTTCAGCATACTCGCGACAAAAACGCTCCTGGGAGTGAAGGCTGGTATTTTCTGTCTGGTCCTTTGTGGAAACCCGGCAGTAGACGACGGCTTTATCGGGGTGCTTTTCCATGTCTACATTTTACCTTCCTGCCTTGAACCTGGCACTACCCTAGTGGGATATTTGGAACCACAATTTGCTAAGGCCAAACGGGCGAGCTGGTACAGCTCATCACGGACACGCAGAAGCTCCTCATTGGTGAGGTCTTGTAACGCGGGGTCAATGGTCCGGCACTGGTCCAGGGTAAGCACAAAATTTGAAACGTTTACGAAAATGATGAATTTACCCCCTTTTATTGAAAAGGGTTATAGAGAATAATTAGGTAAAGCAAGCACCGTATAGTTACCTACTTAATTGAACAAGTACTATATAGTACTAGAGGTACTATGTTGTTCGGGGAATACTCTGTTTGTGTATTCCTCAATGATTTTGCTTTCTAGGTCTTTCCACACGGTTTTATCTTCGCAGTAGTACATACACTCCCATTTACCAACCTTGTTCAGGTTACGGGGTGGGTAGACGACAAAACCGCCGTAGTGAGAGGCCATGATTGTGAACCCCTTAACCTTGTGAATTCCGTTAAGCAGAAGGTCTACAATAGCCAAAGTTGAACTGCCTGACTTTTTGGGTTTTACCGTAATTTTAATATCGGGTGAATCGTACATCGTTATAAACTATTTAAGACGAAATTGGTGGGGTAAAAAGCACATATGTGGGGTAAAAAGGGTCGATTTTAAAGCCTTAGTCGCATGAAAAAATCCTGGATGATCTGTCTTTTTTCATTCGGTGAATAATCGCCCTTAGGGATGCACCTGTTGAAATGAATATTTATCAACCTTCGTGTGTCATTTGGTTCGAGGGCGGCAAAGAATAGCGGAATATCACCAATTGCTTGGTTTCTCTTTAAACGACGTAGTTTCTTGTAACGGGTAGAGATTGATTGCATAAAAAATCGTTACATATTATGTAGCGACAATAAACTATTTATTACTTATGCAAGAGGTTACCTAACGATTTCGTTAAGCGTCCGCTTTATGGCAGTTCTGTCTGAACACGTTTGAACGCTTTTCTCACTTCATCCAACGACATTGAAAAATGGAATATTCTCCCAACTTCAGCAACAATTTCTCTGTATGATTTACCGCGACGTTTTAAATGATAGATGAGTAAATCGCGCTCTTGTCGAATTCTTGGACGTTCTCTAATTTTTTTCGTTCTGATGCCACCTGGTTGTGATTCACGTAAAGCTACAATCTGCTTCCAGTTCTTAGTTAAATCTCCGAGACGTGTTCTTGGACCAATATTGATGTACAGTTGCCCCTTTATTAACTGGTGGGGGAATTCAACAATTTCAATTAATGGGTACAACTCCACAACTGCATCTGGTGGGTATTTTAGCAATATGGCCAGAATAATACTGAAAAAACGGTGGTCTAATTCAAGCTTTAGCAAAAGGGAAAATACGACGTCGTCTAAGTATTTTCTAAAAATATTATATTGTGCAATTTTCTTTGTTACCTTTTTTATATCTGAGACATTAAATAGATTTGTTTTAAATGCATCACTAAGTAACATTTGCCTAATTAAAGCATCTTGTTCTTTTGGAATAGTTACATTCAAACCAAAGCTGAATAAAAGCTCTGGGGGAAACTCATAATAATTACTGGGCGGTCTTAATTTAGATAATGATTTTTTCACCTCAGTAAACGTATTTTTATTTATTATTTGATTTTGAGCATCCTTAATGAATTTATTAACGCAAAGCCTGGCAATTAACTGTTCATATCGTTTTTGATTTTTAAATGCATGCATGAACTAAGAAAGTTTAAGTATCTTCTTCACATGGTCAATAGTGTCCTGAGGTAAATGTTTTGTAGAAATTAGGTACTCAACCATCCCGAGACTTAGGGCCCTTTCAACATCTTCTTTTTGACCCATATTACACAGACCCATAATTGGTATGATCGCGGTCCTTCCGTCAGCTTTTAACAACTCCGTTGCTTTAAAGCCATCCATATGAGGCATAATAATATCCATAATTATTAGGTTCGGCTTTTCATTTAGCACCACCGCTACTGGGTTTTGTCCTGGTGAATCGTAGTTTACGTAATTAAAACCAAGACTTTCGAATTTCTTTAAATACATTTCTGCTATGAGCGTATCATCTTCAAAGTGTAAAATACGCGCCATTGCTTTGGATAATTGTTTACTAGTTTTTCTCACGTTTTTTGGCTGAGCAATTACTGTCTTTTTGTCTGCCACCATTTCATTAGTAATGCCCTCCTCTGCCTTATTGAATTTTTGCTCAAACTTTTCTAACGCGGCCGAGTACTCTTCCTCAACCTGTTGCCCCTTTTGGTGATACCCGAACAAGTATCCAACTATAGTAATAACAAGATTTGCAACCACAAGACGTCCCCAATAGCTGTTAGGAACCCCAAAAATTGCTAGCTCTATTAACGTTGCTATCCCCAAAACCCATATGATAATTGCAAGTTCTACATCATGTTTAATTGGCCAAAGTAGTACCCTTAAAACTCGACGATACTTCGGCGTTGCTACATCTTGTTTCATAGAAGTAGTATATACCTTCTCGGATATAAGCCGCAGTGAATGGGATATTTTTCTTAATTAAAATAGGGTCATCCGAGGTTGATTGGCGACTTTGATAATAATCTATTGTAGATGTAGGCTTAAAATATGAAACTTTGTCCACCAATTGTGCACAATTCGGCAATAAAACCCATAAGAACGCTAATTGCGTTTCTATTTGCCATTATTTTTACAATTTGCACTTTCAATGTTACGGAAGCTAGGTCATATCGCTCATCTCCATCTGACGTGTATGTACGTGGGTACTACCGAAGTGATGGGACATACGTGGCGCCTTACTACCGCTCAGCACCCGATGGGATAATCTCAAATAACTATGGGTGTATCGATGATGGAAAATGTGGCACATCTGGTGGATCAAGTTCGGGGTCAAGTTATTCAATCTTTGTGCCAGATCCACCCACGAGTTACTACATTGTTGACCAAAAGAAAACAACTAATATTGAATCAGGATATTACAATATTAATAGACCCTACATTGCCTGGTTCGGCGCAAGTAGTAGATATAATATTGATGGATACTTTGTAACAATATCAAGAGATAATACCGCTGATCCGGAAGATATTGATAATGTCTACATAAAAGGCAGCGCTTGGGTACCTTCGAGTAAATATTTTTCCACTGTGGGTACGTACTATATTCTTATAAAACCTGTTGATACTTTACGCAATAGAGGGAAAGTGGTTTATGGTGAATATCAATACGACCCTAACGGAAAAAACATTATCTATCTAGACTCTGCTTTTGCCAAAAAACTGTCTGGGAAGTTCCTGGTTCAAGTTGAGGCGGATAATATGCTTTGGTTTGTGAAAAAAAACGATAATAAACGGGTACAGATAATTAATGCACATGAATTTTCAAAGCTTGTAAAATCGCATTTAACGAATATGTCAAATGAGAGTATTAAAGTGATCCAAGGAAAAAATACAGCGAATAAGAAGAGGTTAATTACTCAATATGCGGGTCGCTTCTTGCGGCAATCAAATGGTAAAACTTGGTACATAGATCCGAGTACTAAAAAAATGTACAGCATCGATGACGCAAAAAAAGCATTTACTAAACTAAAAAATGATGGTGTAAAGATTTCAAACGAAAAAATACTCACCATTGAGTCAACCTAATTGGGAAAAATGTAGGGTGTTGGTGTGTAGGCACTTGAATACGCCCGTAATGTATGTACTTCTATAAAAAACTCTTCATCGGTCTTACAATAGTTATCATTACTACAATTTTTGTGGGATGTTTTTACTGGTTTAGTTGGCAACCCAGGAATATTCGAAAAGAGTGTGCAAAGAAGGCAGGCGAGACAACTGCCACAGCCATTAAAATTCCGGGTGCTTCATCTAATGATGTTTCTATCGCAACCAATCTCATTTACCAAAACTGTATTCGAAGCCATGGTATTGGCCAGTAAACCTTTTTCCTATAAGTCTGACTTGTGAAGAGATCAAGGCTAATTTATGTAATTTCAACTGCGTTAGTTGTATTTGGCGTAGGATGCACGAACAATAACACTCAATCAACTTCGGAAAGTAAAACTCAATTACAAATTGAGACAATTACAAATAGCTTGGAGCCATCGGTAGCAAGCCCACAGTACTTTTATGACGACCCTTGTACACAAGATTGTAGCGGACACGAAGCGGGATATAATTGGGCGGAGGAGAATGGAATTGAGAGTGTAGATGATTGTGGTGGTAAATCACAATCATTTATTGAGGGATGTGAATCTTACGTTGAGGAAAATTTCGATTCTTTCTCAAACGACTACAGCGATGAATATGACAGTGAGTAGTCTCTGGTACTTTAGTAACGTCTTTCAGTAAACCTCCCGCGCTAGCCCAAAAAGAGTTAATTGTAGCGGCTCTACCTCCCATGCCGGGGCGGATTCAAACACAAGTTAACTAAGGTTATTAGAGGTTATTGTAGGTTTTATGGAGAGGGATAGTATATTGTCTCTTACTCCCGCCACCGGCTTTGTACTCAAACTCTGCCCCCGGTATACACCACCCCCCTATGCCGAGGTCGATTGGATGAAACCAAGCTGAGAAAAACCTTTTATTTCTACTACAATTTGATTCCAGTTGTGGATAACTAGGGCTACCAAGTTGGCCGACACCACACTCGTGGTGGCGGACAATTTCTGTACTCG
>CAZAMC010000008.1:0-27685 GCA_964486505.1 uncultured Gammaproteobacteria bacterium | reverse complement strand
ATCTCCGATATCGGGCTATAGCGCAGTTGGTAGCGCGCAGCGTTCGGGACGCTGAGGCCGTGGGTTCAAGTCCCACCACCCCGACCAGCTCGTTTCGCCCGTCGAGTTTCGTAGGCGCCGCTTTTGCGTCTCCTACTACACCCTCCGGGCGAAGCCTCGCTCTACCCCAGAAATTCGTGCTCCCTCCCTTCGTTCGGTCCGCGCCAAATTTCTGGGGTCCCCTTGAACGCAATGCAAAGCCATTCGAGGAAGAAACTCACATTTTCTGGTATACTTTTGGTACTCGCAGTTAATTGAAACATATATGCCATACGTCGGGAATGTTGAACAGGAGACACTCGCCAACACGAACTTCCGCAAAGTCCTCTACACCGCCAAACACTGCCAATTGGTGGTCATGCACCTGCAACCCAACGAAGACATTGGCGAAGAAGTTCACACCTTAGACCAGTTCATTCGCATCGAACGAGGGAATGCAAAGGCGATTCTCGACGGCGCGGAGAGCCCACTCGGTGATGGTGACGCGGTGGTTATTCCCGCAGGAACGAAACATAATATCGTCAACACTTCCGCCACCGATCCAGTAAAGCTCTACACGCTATACGCTCCACCCGAACACCGTGACGGGACTATCCACGGAACAAAAGCTGACGCCGCTGCAGACGAAGCAGACCACTACCACGAATAAGAACCACACAAAATCAGCCCCGAGTGCGCGGGGCTGATTTTGTGTACGCGTTCAGTATTAATAATTACTCCAGGAGGAGTAGCAAGGCCATGACACCAATGCCAATGATGAACGCAAGAAATTGGGCAAACGATCTGCCGGTGTGCTCTTCTCGGTGAATTTCGGGAATTAAGTCTGCAGCGGCAATGTACACAAAACCACCCAGAGTTAGCGGCAGGACAAACTGTACGGCCGATTCTACTCGCTCACCGATGATGAGGGTAACAACTGCGCCGAGTATCGCCAGGCAAGCCGTTAGGAAGTTAAAAAATAGCGCCTTCTTCTTTGTGTACCCGGCATGCAGGAGAATACCGAAGTCCCCTATCTCCTGTGGAATTTCATGGAGGACGACGGCGAGCGTGGTGGCAATGCCCAAAGGTACATCGACCAAGAAGCTCCCCGCGATGATCACTCCATCAAGGAAGTTGTGCACGCCGTCGCTAACGAGGTTCATGATACCAACCGGATGCTGGTGCTGCTCAGTTGTGGGCAAGTGACAGTGGCGCCAGAAAAGCACCTTCTCGAGTATGAAGAAAATGACAATTCCCAGGAGGATGAGGAAGGCGGCGCGCTCAACACTCCCAATTGCCCCTACCGCCTCGGGGAGCAGGTGGAGAAATGCGTCACCCAGTAAGGCGCCGGCAGCAAAGCTTACCAGGTAGAGCAAGCGCCGACGCAACTTCTCCACGTTCATGGCCAGGGTAGCAACGCCAATGAGGGAGATAAGACTTATAATGACGACGGCGAGGAGTGTGGGCAGCCAGAGCATAGCTGTAGAATACGTAATCGGGGGTGAACGGTCAAAGTCTTGACCAAAAAACACTGGCCCGGTAGTCTAGAGTATCAACTAAAACGTTCACCCAACTACCACGGAGGGTCCATGCCACGTTGGTTACAGCGACTGTGTAGATTGCGAGCTGCTCAGCGGCAAGAGGCCGCGACTGAACGGCTCGAGACCATTGACATCCAGGGAGATACCTTTTCTCCCAGACCAACTCACACACCCGCAACTCACCTGCAGGCGCGTGAACGGTCAATCATAACCAATCCCTACCGCCTCTACGACTTCGAAGGAAAGTTCCGTAGAGAGCGCGATGGGGCCATTGAACCTCAAACGCAACCGTCAGCGGAGGACGCATGAGCCAGAAACCCAAGCACCCGTTCATTACCAAAGAACGCCAAGAACGGCGCATCATTCGGCGGGATCACCTCGATCCCCAAGATCTACCACCCCCACTGCCCAGGCACGGTCTCGTTGGCCCACGGAGAACGTTTGTTGACCCACGCAACCGGTCCTGAATGCCCCTTCACCGCTCGCGCTTCTGTGCGAGCGGCTTTTTTAATCTATCCCTAGCTGCGCTTTCGCCTCCTCACTCATCTTGCTTTTGTCCCACGGGGGGTCAAAGGTAATTTCCACTCGTGCATCATGTACCCCGGGCAGGCCCCGAATCTTACTGGCGGTTGTGTCTACGAAATAGTCGAGCAGCGGGCAACCCGGTGTCGTGAGGGTCATGAGGACGTGCACGTCTTGTGTTGGGCTAATTGTCACTCGGTAAATGAGCCCCAGGTCAACAACATTTACTCCCAGCTCAGGGTCATCACAAGTCTTGAGAATATCAATAACGTTCTTTTCGGTAATCATAGCTGCAGTGTAGGGTACGAGGTTCCAAGCTACAAGGTGTAACGCCCCCGTACAAAATGCACGAGTGCTTCCTGCTGGAGGTCATGCAGGAGGGCTTGCAGCCGTGCAGCGGGAAGCCCTTGCAATGCAAACATGCGTTGCATGGTACGGGGCGTTGAGGTTTGTTTTCGTAAAAAGGAAACGATTTTTCCGCGCCAGTACCGAGTACTGTCAACAAACGCTTTCGTGGGTTTAGCAATCATGGGCGTGCCGAGAATGGCTGGATACGCTCGACACTGCGTTTGCAGTGGGCACGACTCGCAGTGTGGTTTTCGGGCCGTGCATACCGTTGCCCCAAAATCCATGAGCGCCGAATTCCAAGTCACGCTGGACTTTTTCGGTACATACTGTGCCGCCAGCAGCCAGAGTGCCTTGGTGCCAAGCGTCGCTGGACCGCGTACGCCTTTTTCCAGACGCCCCAACACTCGGCGCACATTCACATCAACGAGCGCAACCGGCGCACCGAAAGCAAAGCACGCCACTGCAGCGGCGGTGTAGGGGCCAATACCTGGTAAAGCTTGTAATGCCTGGGGTGATTGCGGCAACGCACCCCGCTGGTGCATGATCACCACCCGTGCGAGCTGGTGGAGGTACCTGGCCCGGCGGTTGTAACCCAATCCTGCCCACGCCCGAATAACGTCGGCCTGCTGGCTGCGGGCAAGGGCACGGAGACTGGGAAAACGCTTCAGGAAAGCTTGGTACTTTGGAACTACTCGCTCCACTTGCGTTTGCTGAAGCATGATTTCTGAAACCAAGATGGCATACGGGTCTGTGGTTTGTCGCCATGGCAAATCCCGCCGATGCTTTCTGTACCACCGAAGAAGCCGGACCTGAATTTTCGAGCGCTGATCCATGCTACTGCACGCGCATCTTAGAGTGCTGGTGGATGGCGTGCTTATCCAGAATGGCCTTCCCCACTCCCTGTGCCTGCGATTGCCGAACAAGATCGGGCGGCATAGCAAACCACACATCCTCTATGAGCGCCTCGAGGTCTTGCACCGAAGAACCGCCGCGTTGCTGCAGATGTGCCACCACTGCTTGAAAAACATCCTCGGGTGTTGAAGCGCCAGACGTTACACCCACCGTTCCAACGCCTTGTAACCACTCCTCAGAAATCTCCCTGGGGTCATTCACCATGTACGCTCGCGCACCCGCTGCTTCCGCAACTTCGCGAAGGCGATTTGCATTTGAGCTGGAAGGCGAACCGACGACAATGACAACGTGCGCACGTTTCGCCAATTCTCGGACCGCCATTTGGCGATTAGTGGTCGCGTAGCAAATGTCCCCTTTCGGCGGCAACGTGAGGGCAGGGAAACGCTCCTTCAGTACACGCATAATTTCTGCCACGTCATCAATACTCAAGGTCGTCTGCGAAAGGGCAACGACCTTCTCTGGATTTTTCACCTCCACGGTACGGGCCTCCTGGAGGTTATCAACCAGAGTCGTTACGGCTGGCGCTTCACCCATCGTGCCCACCATTTCTACATGACCTCGATGGCCAACGAGGAGTATTTCATACCCCTCGCGGGCAAAACGCTGCGCTTCTAAGTGCACGCGGGTAACGAGCGGACACGTTGCATCAATAACGCGCAGCTTGCGAGCGATTGCTGCCTCTCTCAAACTGGGCGGCACGCCGTGGGCGCTAAAAATGAGCACGCTCCCTTCGGGAACCTCAGTAATGTCCTCAACAAAAACCGCGCCTTTGGCAACGAGACGCTCTACCACATGCGTATTGTGGACAATCTGGTGTTTCATGTACACCGGCGCTCCATAGAGCTCCAAGGCCAACTCTACGATGTCGATGGCGCGGTCTACGCCCGCGCAGAAACCACGCGGTTTTGCGAGGATAATTTCCATATTTCTACACTAGCACACCCGCTAATTTCCGAGCGAATGGAGCGAGTTTACGCCAAAGGAAAGCTACGGTACACTAGGCCTACCTATGAGCGCGAACACCCTGTACCGCAAGTACCGGCCACAACTCTTTGGGGATCTCATTGGCCAGCCACACGTGGCGGGCACGCTTCGGAACGAAATTGAACACCACCAGGTAAGCCATGCGTACCTCTTCTCCGGTCCACGGGGCGTAGGCAAAACCACGACGGCTCGCCTGTTGGCGAAGGCCGTCAACTGCCAGCACCCCAAAGCGGGTGAGCCAGATAATCGCTGCGACGCCTGCGTAGCTATTCAGGATGGGAAAACGCTCGACGTAGTGGAAATCGACGCGGCGTCATACACGGGCGTTGATAACATCCGAGAAGTCATTGAACAGAGCCGCTTTGCTCCCAGCCAGCTGCACATGAAGGTTTTCATCATCGACGAAGTCCACATGCTTTCGGCAGCGGCATTTAATGCCCTGCTGAAAACTTTGGAGGAGCCGCCCGCTCACGCGCTGTTCATCCTGGCGACTACCGAACTCCACCGCGTGCCCGATACCATTGCCTCTCGTTGCCAACGCTTTAACTTCCACCGACTGGCCGACGCCGAACTTGCAAAGCGAGTCCGCTGGATTGCCCAAACCGAGAAACGAGCAGTTGACGATGACGTCGTAGATGCAATTGTCCGGTCGGCCGATGGCAGTAGCCGCGATGCCGAAAGTATCCTGGGCCAACTCTTCTCTCTCACGAAAGATCGCATTACCCGAGAAGAGGCTGACCTCGTTTTGCCTCGTTCCAATGAAGCGGCCGTAACCGCGCTCACAACGGCAATCCTCCAGGATAGCCAACCCCAAGCGCTCCAACTGGTTCAAGAACAACTGGCACTCGGCATTGACCTGGAAGCCTTCCGCATCGATACACTCCGCACACTGCGCGATTGTCTACTCGCCCGGGTGCTGCCCGAAGCCCAACGGCCGCACCTGAACACGCCTCTGCTCGAGATGTGCGCTGCAACCCAGGTAGAACACATTGTTCTGGCCATTGATGCGCTTCTCTCGGTAAGTAAGTACATCGCTACAAGCCCCCTTCCCCAGTTGCCATTGGAACTTGCGGTTATGCAAGCGACCACTCTCCAGACCGAACAGCAACGCCCACAGCCACCCGTTGAGTTACCGCGCCCGCAGGACCCTCACCCAAAAACCAAAACCTCTGAGAAGCACAACCAGTGGCAGGCAGTAACGAAACTCGTCTCTGCTGCTGAACCATCGTTAAGTGTCCCCCTGCAAATGGTGCAAGCGCAGCAGGCGAGCCCCGAAAAACTCATCATCACTAGCCCCTACGCCCTGCACCTCGAACGTCTGCAATCAAAGAAAGGACGGTCAGCGCTCACCTCGGCAGTAACGGAGGTCTTCGGCGCGGCTACACAGATAGAGTACGTCCACGACCCAAGCCTCTCGCTTGACGTACCGTCTACCATCCCGCACAATACCGCCACTAGCGACACACCCGCGCCCACGCCGCAGCACCCCGACCAGCTATGGGAGCAAATTGTGAGCGCGATGAAGTAGCGTATTCCGGGATCGTCTAACGGTAGGACATCGCCCTCTGGAGGCGAGTATCTTGGTTCGAGTCCAAGTCCCGGAGCCAAGAGGTCGGGACCCGATATGTCGGGTTTCGACCTCTTCCTTTGGGTAGGACTTGGGCTCGAAGCTTGCGACCCATTGGGAGCAAGCCGGCCCCGTAGGGGCGAGTCCAAGTCCCGGAGCCAGCTCGTTGCGGACCGTCGCGCTCCGTCCGAAGCCTCGCTTGGCCCCACGCGCCCGTGCTCGTCCCGCATACGCGGGACTGCGCTCCTGTCGCGCGGGGACCCCGTGGACTCGGAACTTGTGAGCCAACGGGTACACGCCGATCCTTAAAATTGAGGGCGCTTGATTTGGCAACTTTTTCGTGCTACTGTGCGCACTCACGTACACCTATGCGCACAAAAATTATTGCCACAGTTGGTCCAAAGTCTGAAGACCCCGCACTGCTCGAGCAACTTGTCGAGGCAGGAATGGACATTGCCCGTATGAACTTCAGCCACTGCTCACAAGCAGAATTTTTAGACCGTACCAAACACCTTCGGACTATTAGGAAAAAAACTGGGAAGCACGTGAAGGTTATGCAAGATTTACGTGGGCCTCGCTTACGTTTAAGCAACATTCCACCAGCCGGTCTAGAGCTTATGCGGGGCGCTTTCGTGCACATCTCTACTGACCCCGCAGATTCGCTAGCCATACACATTACCGACCCACACCTCCATAACGACGTTCACCCTGGCGATGCGCTCTTCTTTGTAAATGGAGCGGTAGAACTCACCATTCGCTCTGTAGCGCAGCGTACGATTACGGCGGAAGTCATCCATGGTGGCCGCGTCTTCCAAAATGCCGCAGTGAACGTCCCGAATACCCAGCTGACGACGTCTGGGCTGACCGAAAAGGACATCGAAGATGTGCAGTTTGCACTGAACCAGGACGTTGACTACATCGCGCTCTCTTTCGTGCAATCAGTGGAAGACGTGGAGAAGCTCCGCGCACTTGTTGGCACTCGATCAAAAATTATTGCCAAGATTGAGCGGCGCATTGCTCTCGCACACATTGACCAAATAATTCAAGCGGCGGACGGGATTATGGTAGCCCGAGGCGATCTTGGGACCGAAATGCCAATTGAGGAGGTACCGTTCATCCAGAAAAACCTCATACGCCACGCAACGTGGCACGGCAAGCCGTGCATTGTCGCCACCCAAATGCTCTACAGCATGGTGGATGCACCACACCCCACCCGTGCTGAAGTTGCCGACATTGCAAACGCAGTATGGGATGGCGCAGATGCACTTATGCTTTCTGATGAAACCGCTTCCGGTGACCACCCCGTAGCGGCAGTGAAGACAATGGCAAAAATCATTCGCCGTTCTGAGCACTTCCATTACGAACGCCCGAACGAACTTTAGAGGTTCTTCGTCTTCGTAAGAAAACTTCAAAAGCCTGCAGAGTCCCAAAGAACTGCACCGTACGTTGCTGGAGCCGCAAAGGCCAGCCACTCCCTCCAATTGCAAGCTGCACGTTCGCACGCGTACAATACTGCGTAAGTCGTTTCATCCATCGCCCGGCGTTCCTGTTACTATAGGTACTACTTACACCCAGGAGCGCTGATTTCGTTACCCGCACGGCGCGTTCCATCTCAACAAGTGGAACGTTGATACCGAGCACGGCCGTCCGCCAATGGTTCGCTTTGCATACAAGGTCAAGCATCTGCAAGGGAATTTCGTGATGCTCATTCGGTGCGCAGGCGAGAACTATACACGGACTGCGGGCCGTCCGCTCATCTACAATGAACTGATCAAGCCTGAGGAGTTGTCGGCGCACAATGAAACTCATGCGGTGTTCATCGAATATGGATATCGTGCCCGCTGCCCACGCATCACCGATATGTCGTAAAGCAGGAACGATGATGCGGTCGAGGAGAGTGACGAGAGGTACGCGACCGACGTACAGCTGCTGAATGAACGCTTCCGCATGCCGTACTTCGTTGCGTTCTAAGTGCCGGTAGTACCGCTGCCACGTGGTGCCGGTGATAGCCGGTGAACGTCCCATACGTTGCAAGACGTACGATGTGCGACCGAACTTGGGATACGTACGTAAAAAATGGTCGAGGTGCTCTTGACTTACGCGCCGATGCCCTCCTGCCGTGGTGCTCGCCTGTAGCATGCCCTTATCAACCCAGCGTTTAATGGTGGAAACATTGACGTGAAAAAACGTGGCGAGTTGGGGTGGGGTGAAATGCACGTTTTGCATAACTTGAGCATACCGAGTACTTTACCGGTGCGCAAGCGCAAACACCGTTCCTTCCCACTCCCACTTAACTACACGCCTATGAAAAATGTCATTGAAACCGCGCAACGTGCTGGCAGTTTCCGAACGCTGCTCGCAGCAATTGAAGCAGCAGGACTGACGCAAACACTGGCAGGACCAGGCCCCTTCACGGTCTTCGCGCCCTCTGATGCAGCCTTTGCCAAACTCCCTGCAGGTACTATTGAAGGACTCCTAGCGGACAAGACGAAGCTTACCGCCGTCCTCACCTACCATGTTGCTCACGGGAATGTTCTGGCAAAGGACGTCGTCCACATGTCGAGCGTGCCTACCCTGCAAGGGGGCAAGCTCAATGTCGATGCGACCGATGGGGTAATGATTGGCTCAGCCAAAATCACCCAGGCAGACCTTGTCTGCAGTAACGGCGTCATCCACGTCATTGATAGTGTTCTCATCCCAAATGCCTAAAACCTACGGGCTCACAATGAAAGGAGGTGTACGAATTATGCAAAAGATGAACGGCCTTGATTGGCTCATGCTCATTCTCCTCGTCGTCGGTGGCCTTAACTGGGGTCTCGTCGGCATCGCTCAGTTCGACCTCGTTGCCGAGATCTTCGGTGGTACCGATGCTGGACTCGCGCGAGTAATTTACACTGTCGTTGGTATAAGCGCTGTGTACACGCTCGTCAGAGGACTCATGAAACCAAAAGCCTAATAATGCTAAAGGCAGGAACCGTCGAAAGGCGGTTTTCTGCTATTGCGATTTGCCGTCATTAACCCTACGATGACAGTGATGATCCACCGCTTCAAGCTCTTCATCGCCGGAGTGAACGCCTACACCCTAGTCATCTGGGCATGGCTGGTTTTAGAATTCTTCACCCACAACCAAATCCGATTACCGGTTTCCATGTCCACAATTTACTTAACCCTCGTGGGTGTGTACGTGGGTGATAAAGAGCTGGCCCGCAGCAAGAAAAAATATCGCGCTCGCGGATTACATGGTGAGCTTTTCGTGCTCCTTTGGCTAGCCACACTGATAGGCGTATCTCTCGTTGTAGCGTTTGGGGGTTATCGTAATGGTTACCGCATTCCAGCCGACCTCCCGGTAATTGCCGGCACAGTCTTGGTGCTGTGGTTAGCCACACAGTACCTCAAAGAACAACGAGAACGGTAAAAGCAAACGACCCCACTCCGGGGTCGTTTGCTCTTCCGAAAAAAGTTCTTAAATATCGTCAATCTTGTCCTGCGTTTCCGGAGTTTCTACTGCCGTTTCCTCAACTGACGGCAGCACTTCATGAGGGGCATCAACGGTCAAATCGGGCGTGACGCTGGCCTGACCAGGAATCTTCTTAATGATGTTCTCCACGGCTGCCCACCGGGCTTGGCGGTCTTGTGGAAGCAAAACGACCACATCGTCACCCGGCTCACCCTTAAAGTACGTGATGCTCGCCAGGAGGACACGATATGGCACACCGCTTGCTACGACTTGGTATTCGTCAGATTGCTCATCACGTACCAGCTTGCCCACCACCCGGCTTCGCTCTACGGGGCCAATCTGCTTGTAGATGAATGCGCCGTCCGGGGTGATAGTGAGCTTGAGTTTGTCACCTTCCACAAGTTTTGACTTGGACGCGTAGTTAGCTGGGACGGAGTACTGCTTGCTATCGGGGCCAACCATGTGTTGGCCATCAAAAATGCCCTCGATAATCCGGCTATCGCCATCAACGGTCATAGAGCCGGCCTTGCGCGCTGTGGCAGCAATGTTGATGTGCTTGCCCGGGGTGCCGGTGGCGTCATCCAAGATCTGCTCGGCCGACTGCAAAGAGGCCTTCGCCTCGGCGAGGAGCTGACGGACTGTAGCTATGGGGTCTGGATTTTGGTCTGTCATAGGTGTTAGGTAAGGGTTTTCTTTCGCACGAGCACTGTACCAAACCGCCCCTCGCTGGTCAAGTACGGCCGATGATGTAGCGATAAATTGGGACCGCCGTAGGGGTATTTTTATCCATGACGTCGGGCGTCCAGCCTGGGATGGAAAAAGTGTAGGAGATGATACGCGTACCGGGCCGGCACTCTTGCTCAAACTTTACTTTCAGTTTCCGCATCGCCGGCGGAGTGAGGAAACAGAAGATGACGTCGGCGCGGTTATAGTCTGCACGGAAAAAATCCGCCATGCGCATCTGCACCCGGGGCCGAAACTTGCGCGTCCGCAACCACGCAATGGCAAAGGGTAATAAGGAAAGTTCATAGCCAATGACCTGCGCCGCGGGTGTTTTGGCAAATTGCAAAACCAGCCGGCCCTCACCCGCCCCCAGTTCCAACACCTGTTCTCCGTTCTGCACATGCGCAAGCGAGAGAATGCGGCTGTAGTCTTTGGCCCACGTCGGCACCCACGGTGCAGCTTTGAAACCCGCCCAAGCGGCTGACGCCATGAGAATAAAAATAACTCCAATAACAATGTAGAGCATAGGTACATCCTACGGGACTCGTTAGCTCTTGACAATTGGCTCCACCTGTGCTATCCTGCGCTGTTAAATCAACGTGCAGAAAAGGAGTAAAAAAATGCGTGCGCGTAACTTTGCATTCGTGTTGCTCATGCTGGCAATGGTGGCTGTCGGTTGTACCGACATTCGAAACATAGTCGGCTCAGCAGTGAGCGGTTGCGACAACAAAGCGGAGTTCATTGTCCGCTACGGTGGCAACCCCATTTATGGCGCCGATGTATGCCTGAGCGATGGTGGCTGCTACGGCACCAATGAAGATGGTCAAACGGTGGAGATTTGTACCGGAACGACACGGGTGCTGAGAGGCACCTACTCGTACGGGCAAATCAGCCGAGCCTTCGAGGTAGGACTCTACCAAGTGGGCTTGAACACATTCTACCTTGACCTCTAGTTTGGACCTTAGTGCCCTCCTGATGAAAGTCGGGAGGGCATTTTCGTTGTTGCACCAGAAGCTTGCAAAATGCGCAAGGATGTGCTACAATAGCATTAGTTAGAAAATCAGAAAGCAAACTCTACATACCCCTAAACCTATGCCGATTGCTGAAGTGACGGCACCCTCCTTCCGGTGGGTGAACATCACCGGAGCAACTGCCGACGATGCCCCTGAAATGCGGTACCTGCGCGAGCACTACCCATTCTTTCACGCGCTCGACCTTAAGGACTGCGTGAGTACGGGCCAACGCCCAAAATTGGAACTCTACGATCGCTACGCGTTCATGGTTTTGCTGTTCCCGGTGTATAACCGGAAGACGCGGGAGATTGAATCCTCAGAAATTGACTTTTTCATTGGTAAGGATTTTCTCGTGACGGTGCATGACGGAAAACGACATATTGTGCAGGAACGTTTCGATGCACTGAAAGCCACCGTAACGTCCGATGCCGGTAAGCACACGAACGGCCTTCTGACTTTGGCCGATTTGGTGAACTTGCTGCTGAACGCGTGCTTCCCCATGCTGGACCATATCTCCATGGATTTGCACGCCATTGAGCGCCTCATCTTCCGCGGCAAAGAACGAAACATGGTACAGGAAATTCTCATCACCCGCCGCAATGTGGTGGACTTCCGCAAAATCATGCAAGCGCACAAAAATACTATTAAAAAGTTGGAGTATGCAAACCGTCGCCTTGACATTGCACCAGTAGACCAAGCCGTTGCTGTCCTCGATAACGCAGTTGAACGATCAAAAGAAATATGGGACAGCCTGGAAGCCTTTAAAGAAGCAGTGGAAGCACTGCAGGCCACAAACGAGTCACTCATCTCCTTCCGGCTGAATGACATCATGAAGACGTACACGACTATCTCAGTCGTGATCTTCACCCTAACGCTCGTAAGCACTATCTTCGCGGCCCGTCTTCCCCACAACCCGCTGGACGAAACTCCGTACGGCTTCTACTACATGCTGGCCCTGCTCGTCATCATTGGTGTAAGCGCTATTAGTATATTTAAGTGGAGACGCTGGCTATAAACCCATATGCAGAGCACCACGACGAAAGTAAAAACGAAGACATCTGTTGCCCTTGAGCAGCAACTCAGTTCAGCCTACAAGGTTGCCGTCCTCGTCCTCACCAGCAGCGGCGTGCTCGCCCTGGCCCTGTTCACGGCAATCTGGAAACTCAAAGTATGAGCCCGCTGGTCATAGCTGCAATCATCGGCGGCGTGCTCGCCATAGTCCTCTTGCTTCTCCGGCAAACAAATATTGCCACAAGCACTTCCGGCAACATCCTGCACTTGTATTCCAAAGACCTCACCGCCCTAGCGCTAGCAGGAAAAATTGACCCCGTCATTGGACGGAAGCACGAAATCTACCGCGTCATTGAAATTCTCTCGCGGCGCACAAAGAACAATCCAGTGCTCATTGGGAAGTCGGGCGTAGGGAAAACCGCAATCGTAGAAGAGCTAGCTAACGAAATTGCTTCGGGGAAAGTTCCGGACATTCTGCAGAACAAGCGCCTGCTTGCCCTCGATCTCTCTGGTCTGGTGGCGGGCACGAAGTATCGGGGGGAATTTGAAAAGCGACTTAAGACCCTCGTTGATGAAATCATTGCGGCGCAACGACACATCATCCTCTTCATTGACGAAATCCACACTCTCGCTGAAGCCGGCGAAGCAACTGGTGCTATCGACGCCGCAGACATTCTAAAACCGGCGCTGGCCCGAGGCGAACTCCAGGTGATTGGGGCAACGACCATGGAAGAGTACCAGAAGTACGTCGAACGAGATCAAACGCTTGAACGCCGCTTCCAGCCAGTGATCATTGATGAGCCCGACGCCGCACAAACCCTAGAAATTCTCAAAGGCCTGCGCGCCCGGTACGAAGACTACCACCACGTCCACTACTCTGATGCAATTCTGGAGGCTACTGTCCGGCTTGCTCAAGAACACCTAAAAGAGCGAGTCTTCCCTGATAAGGCTATCGACATCCTGGATGAAGCGGGCTCGCGTGTCCACTTGGCGCAAGTGGAGGGTGGGCGGGGCAATACCCCGGCAGATGTCACCCTGGAGGACCTCCGTGTCATCGTAAGCAGCTTCGTGGAATTGCCGGCCGAGGCGCCAGCAGGAAATCGCAAAACGTAATATACTTATTCTAGACGTTTTCTAACTGAAAGGAGGTGAGTGCAATGGACAAACTGTTCGACAACAAAACCGCCTATGGATCCCCGCTGGTACTGGCTTTCTCGTTTATCTTCGTCTTCCTGCTGGGGGTATTCTTCATTTGGGCCATCGGCAACGCAACGGACAGCATTGGTGGGAACATTGCCGCCTTCAAGGAAAAAGACACCAAGGCCACCGAAGCGGTGTACACGAATGGTGCCTGGGCAGCTAGCAAAGGTTGCCTTGTCGCTTTCGTGCAAGCCGATAACCAATCGCTGTTGAGCGATGCGAAGAAGACTTCAGTGCAGAAGGTGGCTGACATCGTCGCGAAGTACGACGCCACAAAACTGCAGGACTTGAACACGAAGGTCGTGAACTGCGCCGGCATGAGCATCCCGGCTAGCTGGGGTGGAGCGATCTACGTGAACGTTACCAAGACTGGAGCCACGGACTTTAGCGTGGAGAGCATCGCCACGACGCTGGCTCAGTAAGTACAACCTCAACAAACACCAAAAGTGTGACAAGAGGTTAACCCGAAAGCTCGACCACTGAAAGGTCGAGCTTTTGTTTTTTCGTGGGGGGAAACCCTAGGGTTTCCCCTTCCCGTTCCTCCCCTTCCCTTCTGGAGTCCCGTCGTCGTGACTCGGACAAAGCAAGTTTGATCCTCGCCACTCCTCGGGACAAAGACTTAACTACCCTACACGGGAGCGAGTGCTCCTACAATGTCGTCGTAGCTGGTCGCTCGCACAAGTTTTGAGCGCAACTCCGAAGCCCCGGGGAAACCCTTCACGTACCAGGCCAGGTGTTTGCGGAGTTCTATGAGGCCGTGCCCACCTTTTGCCGCAAAAGCCAATTGTGCATGACGAAGAATATTCGGAACAATCTGCTCCCAAGTCTTTTGGGTATACGTGCCATCCCGAAGGTAGTCCTTAATTTCTTGGAAGAGCCAGGGCCGGCCCCAACTCCCCCGCGCTACGCCAACCCCGTCGGCTCCAGTCTCATCCAGTAACTGCTTTGCAGCTTCCGGTGAATACACGCCGCCGTTGGCCAGCACGATACCCGAAAAGGCTTTCTTCACCTGGGTAATGGCCCCCACGTTCGGTGAACCGTCAAACGGCTTCTCAAAACTCCGGCCATGAATCATTACTGCAGCAACCGGCAAATCTTTAATGCGCTCAATGAGGTCAAGCGCCGTTACTTGACCCTCCGGATCGTCTGCGGCACAACCTTCTTTGCAAATGCTAGCCCGAATTTTTATGGAGACCGGGATAGGCGAACCCTCACATGTGGCTTGCACCAGCTCCCGCACCAGGTCCAGCCGGCGCATGAGCGTGACTCCCCCGCCGTGCTTTACCACCTTGTACGCCGGGCAACCAAAGTTAATATCAATCCCCGCAAAACCAAAGTCCGCTATAACTTTGGCGCTCTTAAAGTAGTGCTCCGGATTCTTGCCGAAAACCTGGCACACAACCGGCTGCTCGGCTGGGGCAAACTTAAGCATTTCAAACGTCTTCTTACTCTCGTAGACAACGGCGTCTGTCGAGACAAACTCCGTATAGAGGACGTCGGCTCCACCCACCTTGCACATTTGCCGGAACGCCGTATCAGTCACGCCCGCCATGGGGGCGAGCGCTAAGATTGGCTTCGGAAGGGTTTGCCAAAAATTTTCCATAGTCATGGTTGTATACCAGGCGCACGCGATATCGACAAGCTAACGGCCGCCGACTACAGGGCCCTGAGCAGTGTCTTTCACGGAAAAGCCTGCGGACTCAATTTGCTGGCGCAGTGAATCAGACTTCTGCCAATCTTTCGCTTTTCGAGCTGCCTCCCGCTGATCAACGAGCGCTTGAACGTGTGGCGGAACTTCTGCCATAGTGACTTTTGCTTCGGCCAGCCCCAAACCTAAGATTTCATCCATTTTGAGGAGCGACATTCTCTTGGCGTGGTCAGGATAGTCGCTTTTGAGCAATCCCCACATGACCGCCAAGGCCTGGGGCGTATTCAAATCATTGTCTATGGCTTCGAAGAATTTCTGCTCATACTCCGCACAGCCAATCTTGGCTGGTTCGGTCATAGCAGCGACACGTTCGAGTAAGTCATCCAGTGCTGTCTGGCTCGCCTGCAAGCCCTCCCAGGTGAAATTGAGCTTACTGCGGTAGTGGGTGCCCAAGCAGTAGTAACGGAAAGCTAAGGGCGAGAAACCTTTGGCCCGCAGGTCATCCAGGGTGTAGGCATTCCCTAGCGACTTTGCCATCTTCCCCCCATCCACAAGCAAGAACTCGTTGTGGGCCCAGTACTTTACAAATTGTTTGCCGGTTGCCCCTTCGCTCTGGGCAATCTCGTTCGTGTGGTGCACAGGGATGTGATCCACGCCGCCGGTGTGCACGTCAAACGTTTCACCAAGGGCTTTCATGCTCATGGCCGAGCACTCCACGTGCCAGCCCGGAAAACCAATGCCCCAGGGGCTCTCCCACTCCATTTGCCGCTTCTCCCCTTTCGGCGAGAACTTCCACACAGCAAAGTCACTCGGATTGCGCTTCTCCGTATTCGCCTCTACCCGCGCGCCTTCCTTCTGGCCTTCCACATTCAAGCGCGCGAGTTTGCCGTAGTTGGGGAACTTGCTGGTGTCGTAGTACACACCGTCACTCGTCGTGTAGGTGAAACCTTTTGCCTCCAGCCGCTGGATGAGAGCAACTTGCTCGGGAATGTGGTCCGTGGCCTTCAGCCACACATCGGGCTCCACGACGTTGAGTGCGGCCAAATCCTGCTTGAAGAGTTGCGTGTACTTCTCGGCCACATCCCACACCGAAAGCTTCTCCCGCTTAGCGCCCTTCTCCAGCTTGTCCTCGCCCTCGTCGGCGTCCGAAACGAGGTGACCAACGTCGGTAATGTTCATGACAAACTTAACCTTAAAGCCTTCGTGCACAAGCGCGCGATGCAACACGTCATCAAAAATATTCGCCCGGTGGTTGCCGATGTGCGCCCGGTCATACACCGTTGGGCCACAAGCGTAAAACCCTACCTTGGGTGGGTACAGGGGCTGGAATTCCTCAAGCGTCCGTGAGAGCGTATTATAGAGCCTCAACATACATCATCGTGCACACTCACACTTCATATTTAAACTTCTTCTTCTCTTTCGCTGCGCCGCCAAAGAGCACCATTGCCACAATGGGCGCAATGATCCAGCCAAAGCGCGCATTCGGTGTCGCGAAGACGGCTCGCGTGAGCGGCGCGAGCTTTTCAACAGCACCCGCGGGTAGGTAGTTGAGGGTAACGCTCACGAGGAGGCCAACGTGGAGGATTGAGTACAGCAGCACCTGGTACCACTTACCCTTGTCATCCGCCGACGCAATGGTACGCAGCAGGGCAGACCGGGACAGGAAGAAGAAGAGCAGGACGAACAGGCCCAGGAAAACGCTAATCTTTATAACCACCGGCGTGTTTAGCGCAATGGTAGTCGTCGGGCCCAGGAACGGTGCCGCACTCACAATAGCCAGGGCCATGTAGATGGACACCATGATAACGATTATCCGATCACGACCAAGACTCAGCCCGTAGAGGAAGGCGGCAATGACAAAAAACATGATGATGAACAAGTCCCAACTGGGTTGGGCCCAGTTGATGCTACTAAACCAACTCTGTGCGGTTGCGCCAACGGACGTTGCGTCCATGGGTTTTTAGGTTAAGTGACGCTATTATACCACTTTTCTCATTTCCCCACAATATAAAAACCGGGCCCCATGATTATATCCATGGCCGACCCGGGTTCGATGGTGCGCCTGAGGCGCGGGAGAGGTTTACACATCAATGAGCCAATTAGAGACTGCGCTGTGCACATCGGGATGGAGGAACACCCCTTCACCAGTAATCTTCTGAGGGATCGTCAGTGAGCACACACGCAGTGCTTGCTTCAGCACTTCCCGAGAGCAATTGACGACAGGCAGCGCGAGCGCGGCGGGATCGCCGGCTGGCGCAGTGTAAACCTTAAATGTGCAGTCTTGCGCACCAAAGGTGAGATCGTGTATGTATTGCGTGTTCACGCATAACCTCCTTTGCGTAGATCAAGCCTACCCCCGAAGTGCGGGGAGGTCAAAGTTTACGCGGCGGTAGCGTCAACGCTTGCTCTGCCTTCCGTACTTCCAGTACTGTCCTTGACGAAGCTGCATGAAGCGATTCACCAGTGGGCGCTGCTCTGGCCCGTAACGTTGCTCGAGTAACTGCCGAACAGCCGTTTCGTAAGGAATTGGGACAATGAGCTGAATGTATGGGAAACCTAAGAAAACGAAAAGGCGATCGAAGAACGACACCTTTCTCTTCCGCAGGAAGAAGAGCGCTGGGTCATGCTGGTGCCGAACGAAATTTTGGATAAAGTACCCATCGGCGAAGAATGAGAAATCATCCCAATTGAAATTCTTCACGTCACTACCCGTAGCTATTGTAAAACCATTGGGCAGAAGTGTGTACTGCACAGCGGTGATGCGCTTCGATTGGCGCTGTGCTTGGATGAGTTTCGTTAAGAAAAATAGGAGAACTACTAACGCGATCATGTCGAACCAGATTGCAATGTGCCAGATGAGGAGGGAGTAACCAAAAATGGCTACGAACATGAGGACCGCAGCAATGGGAACGTAGTGCGTTATCTTTTGCCGAACTTTACCAAGATCTGATGCGTCTGGCGTATACGTGAACGTCATTCCACCAGAGGGCTGCATATTTGTATTCACCATTGTGAAGATGCTCGACACCATTTCACTTGACCATCCTTGCCGTACAAGAGCATCACGAATTTCAGCGTCTGTTTTCCCTTGTGTACGCGAATCGGAAACCCAGGTGATAACAGCTTGGTTTGGTTGGTCGGTTTGCATGAGGTAAATCTACTCTTCTACCTCTTCCCCTTCAAGCTCAGCAAGGCGCTTGAGAAGTTTCTTCCGCTCCCCCGAGAGTTTCCGCGGCGTATCAACAACCAGCGTGACTAAATGATCCCCCCGCCCGCGCTTCCGCAAGTGCGGCACGCCCTTATCGCTCAAACGAAAAACCTTTCCAGATTGCGTACCAGCCGGAACTTTCATGATTACGGTGCCATCCAGCGTTTCCACCTCCACTTTCGTGCCGAGTGCCGCGCTGGCTACGCCAATGTGAATTTCCGAAAGGATGTCGGCTCCCTTCCGCGTATACCGCGTGTCCGGGGTTACCCGAATCCGTAGGTACAAGTCCCCAGCTCCCGCCCCGCGCTCACCCGCTTCCCCCTGGCCTTGCAGGCGGAGAGTTTCACCATCATCAATGCCGGCGGGAACATTTACCTTAATGAGTGCATCACGCTTCACCTTGCCATCTCCCCCGCAGGTTGTGCACTTCTGGCTGGGCACGCTCCCCTGGCCATCGCAGGTTGTGCACACACTCTGCTGCGCCATCTGCCCAAACACGGTATTCACTACGCGCTGCACCTGGCCGCTCCCTTTGCAGGTCGAACAGCTAGAAACTTTGGAACCGGGCTCTGCGCCGCTACCGTCGCAGGAATCGCAGACCGCTTCTTTGTACAGCGAGAGTTCTTTGGTGACGCCGAATACGGCTTCGCGGAACGACAGCCGGAGATCGGCTTGGATATCGGCGCCGCTTTGCCGACGTCGGCCTCGGGCCCGCCCACCCCCAAAGCCAAACATGTCGCCAAATATGTCGCCCAGGTCACCCATGTCGACGTTCCCTTGAAACCCCCCCTGGCCGAACCCGCCAAAACCTGCGCCGGCCCCTGGCCCACCCCCTTGGCGTCGCGCGTCTTCAAACGTTTGGCCAAACTGGTCGTACTGGCCGCGCTTCTCCTTATTGGAGAGCACTTGGTACGCCTCGTTGAGCTCTTTGAACTTTGATTCGTCCCCACCAGACTTGTCTGGATGCAGCTCATGAGCCTTCTTGCGGAAGGCCTTTTTTATCTCGTCTTCGGTTGCCGAACGCGAGACACCCAGGATGTCGTAGTAGTCTTTCGCCATAGAATCTTAGACTTCCAGATCCTGTACAGTAGCCGATTTTTCGGTGAGATGCAAGAGTCCGAGCTTGCGGTACACCCAGGCGATGAGCGGTGCCAGGGCGAAAATGACGTACCGGTACACAATGCTAATAAGCTCAATGATGAAGAAGAACGAGAGGGCCAGGATCGGCGGAATCAGGTGCTCGTACGGATCAACGTACTTGGCAGTGTTCTTCGTGAGAATTTTTTTGATTATTGCATCCATGCTTTCACTGCCCTGGGCCTCAATCTTGAAGCCCTCTAGGAACTCACGCCGCGCTTCGTCGAGCAACTGCCGCTGCGCTTCGGATAGCTGTTCCAGCGCCCGCTGTTGCAACACGGCCCGCTGCGCATCTATCTGAGTGCTCACCTGGTCCTGCAGGGCTTCCTCGAGCTCAGGATTGTTAAAGGCGGGATTCGCCTGCTTCAACGCATCGGCAATCTGCTTGTACGCTTTTTCCTTTTCCGCATCCGTGTCCAAAGTTTGCGTAATTTGCGGAACCACCAAGTCGCCAAACGCATCCGTGGCCACCAAGCTGAGGAACTCATCCAGAGTCATGCTCCCGCGGTATCCAGGAATTTGCTTGGGCAGGTAGAAGTCCACGCCGTTCCGGGCGGCGCCCACCAAGCCGGTGCGCACGTCGTCTGCCGTCTGCCGAGTGCTGCCCAGGCTGGTGTAGTAGCACATCGAAACACCTACCAGCAGCAGGATGAGGCCCGTGCCAAAGCCCGCGTGTATGGTGTAGTGCGGCTGGAACTTCCGCCGACTCGCCACATCGCCCGCCACATTCCAACTCCACACCAAGAAGCCTGCGAGCGTGATGAGTGCCGCGCCCCACGTGGCGTAGCGCAGAGGAAAGAAAGGAATGAGCGCCAAGGACGATACCACACTCACGCCCGCGGTTACCCACCACTTTTTTCGGCCGGCCGCCATGGCCACCACCCCGAAGAGCGCGAGGGTGATGCAGAAGAACGCTAAGCTAATGATGAATTGCAAAGCCTGCTCCCAGGCGGGTAGGCCAACCAAGGGGCGCGCCAACGCGATATCCAGTGTCCACCAGAACAGGATAGCGAACACCACGGTCGCCCCACCCATGACGGCGAACTTCCAGCGGGAGGCCAGCCGAGGCTTTGCGCCCTTGACGTTTAGTGGGGATTGTGTAGAATTGCGTGAATCAACAGACATAGAAAACTCTTTTGGAGGAAACATGATTGATCGGAATCGCGCTCTTTTAGCGCTGCAGCAGCAGCAACGGTACGATGGCCGTGGAGTGGTTGGGCTCAGCTACCCCGCCGGTGAAGGTCCGTTTCTGGATGAACAGCTCTCGCTCATGCTCACGCTCCCCAAGCACCCGTTCATCGCACACGTTCCCCTGCCGGATGTGGACCCCACCAAGCTCACGGACCCGCCGTTCACGCTCGATGCCTACATCGCGGCCAAGAACCAGCTTCGCGATGAAGATCGTGCCGCCCAGTCTCAATGACGGGCGGCTTTTTCTCATCTTAGGCGTTGAAACCAATGCCACCGGTTGTGGGAGCATCCGCTTCTTTAATGCTGCCAAAGTTCTTCTCGTACTTCTCAATGTTGTCTTTAAGCGCGGCCAGGATGCGCTTGGCGTGCCCCGGCGAGACGATGACCCGCGCGGTGGCCACGCCCGTACCCTGGGCGGGGTAGATGTTAATGAAGTCCAGGACAAACTCTTCCTTGGTATGGGCCACACCCATCATGTTGGCGTAGGCGCCTTTGAGGGTGGTGTCGTCAATCTTTATCTGAATTTGCTGCTGGTTCATAGGAGGGGCGTAAGGGGCGAGACTATAGGTAGTGTACCACGCAGCGTTGACGAGGTGGAGGAATCACTGTACAGTAGAGCCTTGAAATCGGGCGAAACCAAAAAATCAAAAGCCGGAGGAAGCCATGGAAGGACCGAGCCCCGTCATTCACAACCTCCTCTTCGAGGAAAAAACCAGCCAGCAGCCTGCGTGCATTACCTTTACCTACTACGACGGCAGTACGCCACACGAAATGCGGTTCACCGCCGACATGGTGCGGAAAAATCAGGTGCGCGTGCAGGGGCTTGAGGATGAAGTGGAAACGTACTTCGTGCGGTGTACGGAAACCACGCTCCACCTCGACGAGAGTAACCAGTCGCTCTTCCGCCAGTGGGCGCACCGCCAGGGCATTCACCTCGGCAGCCAGCTCATGGGCAAGTAACAGTCAGCTGCCTCGCTGACCCCTAACCCCTGTCACCACCTCCATCAGCCCTAGGTGACGGGGGTCTTTTTTACTGCAAGAAATAGCCAAGCGGCACCCATGCCGCAGCCCAGAAACACCATGGCTACTACTTCCGCCGTTTGGCAGTGCCCTTGTACTGTACCTTGAACTTCAGCCGGCTAATATTCTGGTGCTTCTTCCCACGTTCGGCTTTGGCTCCGAGTACCCAGACTTTAATCCCGCCACTCCCCTTCCTCTCCGTTTCACTCGTCACGGCCACATCGAATTCAATGAACGAGCTGGCCGAGCGCTTATCAGTAGTAATCCGGAATTGATGGTGTGTCGCCCGGCCGGCCGCGTCCATACCTTGGGCAATGGACGCGAGTGTGCTGGTAATAAAATCTTTGAGGTTCATAGGTAGTGTGGGTTAGACGTACTGCTCACGCATGCGGGAAAGGTATTGTAACGCTTGGGCGTGAAGTGGATGCTCCCAGCCCTGGCCCAGCGCTTCCAGGAGCTTTGTAAATTTCCAAATAGACTTCTCTACGGAGTGCTCGGCAAGGTAGTTCTCCTGGCTGCGGGCGTGGCGCGAGTCGGTGAATAGTATGAGTTGGTGGAGCATGTCTGCGGTTTTAATTGCCTTAACGTCGGGTGGGGCGGTTCGCGCTCGCTCCTGCATGAGCTGCTGCCGTGCTTCCCAGGGCAAGCTTTGGTCTACGGTCTCTTGCTCCACATATGACGCCACGTTTTCGCCAAAAGCCAGCCGCACATCATTCAGGGAAGTCTGGGTATCTTCCACAACATCATGGAGGACCCCGGCGATAACTGTGTCTTCCGAAAAACCATGAGCGAGGAGCACCGCACCCACAAAGTACACGTGAGAGATCTGATGCTGCTCGTCATTGAACTTGTAGTGCTGGCCGTGGTGCCGTTGGGCAGCGAACTCTAAAGCGTGGTTGAAGCGGGTGAGATCCATAGCTGTAGTATACCCCATACCCATCTACGGTTGGGAGATGTTGACAAGTGCAATACCATGTTTTACCCTATCCCCATTGCTGTTTAGGTCTGTGCCTTTCACCAGTAAAACAATTGCCTCACCTGATGGTGGCGCTGTCTCCCTGGATCGTACAGGATCTTGCCGCGACCTCTGCCAAACAGAGTAGCGAGATCGCTGATCCATTATTCAGTGAAACCATCTGCTAGTTGGTATTTTGACTGGCTGAAGCGCACCAACCATCCCGGACATCTGTAACAAGATGCCCGGGCTTTCTTTTTATCGCCCGTTTAGGCCTTCACCACCTTGTAGTGGAGTTGCACGACGTTTGGCGAAACGGCTTTCGTATCCAGCAGCACCAACGAGGAGTCAATGCCTAACTCTTCAAACAGCCGGATACCATCACCGATTATTCGTGGCTCAATATCCAAAACAATTTCATCCACGAGTTTCGCTTGCACAAAAGCGCTGTTCAGATGCCCGCCGCCCCCGACAATCACCTCGGGGTAGTCTTTAAGTACTTGCAGAGCTTCTTGCGGAGTGTGCGCTACCTGGTGGAGTGGGTCAACCAGCTCGACGTCCTGGTGGCTGACAACTACCGCAAAGACATCTTTCAGCTTGGCGAAGTCGCCTTCCTTCGCCATTATGTCGTACGTTTTTCGGCCCACGACAATACAACCAGCGTGCAAAACAATCGAACTGTAACTTTTCCATACTTCCTTACTAATCCAGCTCGTATCATCATCACGCTTGGCGATCATGCCGTTGGCGGTCATGGCCATGTAGAGAATAACGTTCATGCACCAAGTATACACCTCATGCCCCAACGGTTGACACCGGGATTCCTCCAGTCCTAAGCTACCAGGAAATACACACTGCCCAAACAGGAGGTCAACCATGGGGAAAGTCCTCATGAATGCTCTGCTCTTCGCCGCCCTCGTGCTCCTCGTAGGGGCGGCCGCAGACGTGGTGCTGCACATGCTATTCCCGTCGCAGGATGGCTGGATCGGGGCTGGTGCGCTCCTAGCCAGTATGGCGGTTGCGTTCTTCGTCGAGTCACGAATCGCCCGGGTGCGGGACTTGCTAAATACCGAGGTGGAACATCCAGCCCAAATAAGCCTGCGGAAGCTGGCGCGCCGACAGCACAAATGCTAGTAACTGCGAACTTTGGCCCTGTACCACCCAGGGCCTTTTCTACTGCTCGCTCGGTCCTGGTGATCTGTGGACTATACCCTTGCTTCTACAACCCGAAGCGCTTGGAGATTCGGGGGATCGGTGACGTACTTTCTGGCCGCGGGTATGCTCACCCACTTCGTATCGTGAAATTCCTTTGGATCGATGTGGAAATTTGCACCGTCGGTCTGTACAAGGTACCAAATATCGTGATGAATTTTGCACGGCTGCGTCGTATTCTCTATCGGGGTAATTGAAAGAAGGAAGGGCTTTTGGCTCGAGGCAAAAAACTGCTTCAAGCCAAGTTCTTCCTCAAGCTCTCGGTTGAGAGTCTGAAAAAGCGTTTCGCCCTCGTCAATGTGGCCGCCTGGAGAAATCCATAATCCAGATTTCTTGTGGTGCACAATGAAGACCTCGTGCGTCTTGGGGTTGTACGGCAAGAAGTACACGCAAAAATGGGAAGCTGGATTTTCATCACGCGTGAACTTCCCCTCCTCAACCCGCTGCTGGTAGCGAGCGAGAGTTTCGGGGCTATCACAAATGCTTGCATCAATAACCTTGGCAATGTCGTCGTACGGCATAGCGGTATTGTACGCTGCAAAATCCTAAACTACCAACTCCTGCCCTCTGCCCCCGGGGTAAAGCGCATTGACAGAAACCCCTACCCAGGCGTAGGTTGGGGTGAATAAAACGATACTTGAAAATACGTAATAACCCCGAGATACAAGGAAAGGAGCGACCCATGAAACGGTTGCTACAGTACAGGACGGCTGGCATGCTGCTGGCTATGTGGCTCACCCTCACGGCGTCACTGAGCGCTACCACACGGTTGGTGCCACAGCAGTACGGAACAATCCAAGCGGCTATCGATTCGGCCACGACGGGTGATTCGGTTTTGGTCAGTGGTGGGATCTACGCACCGTCGACGAATGGGGAAGCGTTTCCCATTGTCATGAAAAATGGCGTTAGCCTCATTGGCACCAGCGGCCCGGAGTTCACCTGGTTGCAGGCGAACAGCACCGGGTCTGTCATTGCGTGCATCGACGTTGATAGCGCCACAGTCATAACTGGTTTCCGCATTACCAAAGGGAGTGCCGGGTACGGCGGCGGGATCTACTGCCTCCGTTCGTCGGTAACCATCACGGGTAACACCATAACGGAGAACCAGGCAACGTACGGCGGTGGGGTGTACAGTGACAGTTCGGCAGCACACGTTGCGGGCAACACCATAAGCGTAAATACTGCGAGCTACGGGGGTGGGGTGTACAACCGCAATGGAACTGTGTACCTCCACCAAAACACCATCGCCGACAACTACGCGTACGCCGGCCACAGTGCGTATGGAGGTCAGCCTGTCTACGGGTATGCGGGCGGCATCTACGCCGACTCGTGCACGGTGGACATTGTTGGCAATACGATAGACGGTAACCAGTTGTTCTTCAGCGGCTGGTACCCGAAAGCGCACGGTGGCGGGCTCTACCTGAATGCGTGCGAAGGCGCAGTTGCCATGAACATCATCAAAGGTAATGTGATCTTCGGCCACTGGAATTACCTCATCCACTCCATGGGCATGGGCGCAGGCATTTGCTGGCTCAACTCTGCGAACGTTACCATCGACAGCAATACCTTCGTGGGTAACGCAATCAGCGTGCCGGACTACAGCTCTATTCTCGGAGCGGGCATCTACGTGGACTACGGCTTTCAGCCACGCATCACGCGCAATCTGTTCGCCCGCAATACGCTCTCCCAGAGCGGTGGGAACACCGGATCTGGCCTCTGCATTGCCAATTCTGTTGGGGCCATCCTGGACCACAACACCTGGGCAGACAACACCGGCAGCGCCGTGACGGTAAGTAACACCAGCCTATCGTTCACGAATAGCATAATCGCCGGTACGTTGTCGGGGGTTGGCCTCACCTGGGACCCAGCCTCCACGATGACCGTGAGGTACTCGAATTTCTGGAATAACCTCAGCGGTAATTTCAACGGCACGCTCACCGGTCTCGGCGACACGACGTGGGGCAGGAACCCAAATGGCACGCCGTGTGATAAGTACCGCAACATCGCTCGCGATCCACTCTTCGCCGCAGACAGCACCTACGGCCTCACCGCGCTCTCGCCCTGCCTCGATGCCGGCGATCCCTCCAGCCCGCTGGATTCCGACGGGACGATTGCCGACCAAGGCGTGTACAGCTTCACTCACGTGGTGAGCTACCTCAACGTCATTGCGACGCCATCGCCAGCAGATGTTTCTGTCGACAGCATCCTCGTTGGGAAGACGCCGCTTCTGCTGGCGAACATTGTGCCCGGCTGGCACGCAGTGAGCATTCAGGTGAACGGCTACCAGATCTGGGCAGACTCTGTTCTGGTACCGCTTGGCGGCACAGCCTACGTCAACGCGACGCTGACCGATGTGGGGAACGAAGACAGCAATCTCCCAGCAGTCTTCGCCGTCTACCAGAACTACCCCAACCCGTTCAACCCGAGTACGACCATCGCGTACGACCTCCCCCGGTCTGCAGACGTGGACGTCACCATCTACAACCTGCTCGGCCAACGTGTGCGCACGCTCGTGAGCCAACGCCAACCAGCGGGGACTCACCACGTGACCTGGGAAGGGAACGCAGCCGATGGTCAAGCTGCCAGCAGCGGCGTGTACCTGTACATTGTCCGCACAGACAACCACGTGCAGAGCAGGAAAATGCTGCTCATGAAATAACCCTAAACCCTGAATCTTCAAAGGCCCATCATTCGATGGGCCTTTTCTTTTCCCTAGACACACAGGGCGTTGACGCAACGTGCTAGAGAGCCTAAGGTGACAGCAAAACAAAGGAGCTCCTATGCAATTGCGTACCCAGGCGTTTGTGCTGGTATTCTCTTTGCTTGCCGTTGTGGTTGGGGTAACGGTCATTGGCATCGTCGGCGGATTTGAAGCCCTCAAGACTGGCAATACCGTGGACATGCCAAGCCCCTACAAAGATCTGTACTGGTCCGGCGTTGGCATCGCCGCTATCCTCCTGGTGATGCTGTACCGTACGGGCTGCAAAGCACAAGATTTGCACAGACAATCGAAAACGCAACCTAAAGCCTGACTTCGGTCGGGCTTTTCTCATTCCCTAAAATTCCCAGGCCGCAGGGGGAAGCGAGGCAGGATTGACAATAGATAACCTATTTGCTAGCGTACTAGGCCGATTGTAAATAAACGTGCAAATAAAACTCAACAAATCTGGAGGGTTCATGAAAAAAGTCATGTTCGGTAGCTTGCTCGTGTGCGCCACACTCATGCTCGCGCTCGCTGGGTGCGGTGGAGAAACCAACGCACAGAATGATCCCGCGCATCCCACGCTGGAATCACTCATGGCAGACGCTGGCATTAAGGATGCCCGAGTGGAGGCTGGCCACAACTGGAAGGTGCCGGATTCCGTAAAGCCGCAAATGCGCGCTTACGTCAAAGAGCTGGTCAGCGCTGCTTCGTTCCATATGACCGGCGGAGATTACGAAGAACCCGAAGATGTAATTGACGAGGCATGGGGGAAAGCCGAGGAATCATTCCGGAGTGAGAAAACCCTGTTCTACCTCGTCTACACATCTGCATATAACGGGACAGAACAGCGAGTGCAGAGCGAAGACCTGCCACCCCTGCAAAAGAAAGTCTTCGACTACCTCCACCGGTAGAACCGAATACCAAAACACTCATTCAGAAGCCCGCCACTCACCCTGGCGGCGCTTTTATTTTGCACTGTCCTGAAAGGGGCGTTGACACGCAATAGCAAATGACGTAAAGAAAATGTGAAACCAAACCTTAAACCATGAGGGTAGGAGCATGCCAGAAATCCATACGATTTACCTGGTGAAGCTATCGAATGACACCCTCAACCCGCACTGCACGCTCGTGTGCCTGAAAAAGTACGAACCATTGTACTTCACGTACACCCTCGATGACTTCGCTGCACACCGCGCTGTCCTCGTAAAATCAAAAACCATCGATCAGACGCTCACCATTGAAGACGGTAGGGCGACCATCTCGCTCTACTTCCGATACCAACTAGTCCTTGATTGGCTCAAGAGCCACCAAGCA
>CAZAMC010000007.1:0-28368 GCA_964486505.1 uncultured Gammaproteobacteria bacterium | reverse complement strand
AGAAGCGCGACCACCGCAAGCTCGGCCAAGACCTGGACCTCTTCACCTTCTCCGACCTGGTGGGCAGCGGCTTGCCCCTGTGGACGCCAAAGGGCACACTCCTCCGCGACACCCTGGACTCTTTCGTGTGGGAGTTGCGCCAAGCCGCGGGCTACGAACGTGTGGACATCCCCCATATCTCCAAAAAAGACCTCTTCGAAACCAGCGGTCACTGGCAGAAATTCAAAGACGAGCTTTTCAAAATCACCACACGCGAGGGCCATGTGTTCGCCATGAAGCCCATGAACTGCCCCCACCACACACAGCTCTTCGCCCGCAAGCAGTTCTCCTACCGCGAACTCCCCCAGCGCTACGCCTCCACCACCAAAGTCTACCGGGATGAGCAGACGGGTGAGCTCTCGGGGCTTTCCCGCGTTCGATCCATTACCCAGGATGATGCGCACGTCTTCTGCCGCGAATCACAGGTGGAAGCTGAGGCAATAAAAATCTGGAAAATTGTAACGACCTTCTACAAGGCGGCGGGCTTCCAGCTCGAAATCCGTCTCTCCTTCCACGACCCCAAACACTTTGAGAAGTACCTAGGGAAACCCGAACAGTGGGCGCGAGCCGAGGCCACGCTGCGAAAAATTGTGAAGGCGCAGAAGGCCCAGGCGACCGAGGTACCTGGCGAAGCCGCCTTCTACGGACCGAAGATTGACTTCATGGCCAAAGACTCCCTGGGCCGCGAATGGCAGGTGGCCACAATCCAGCTCGACATGAACCTGCCCGAGCGCTTTGACCTGGCCTGCATCAATGAGCAGGGCGAGCGTGAGCGAATTGTGATGATCCACGCAGCCATTATGGGTTCCATTGAACGGTACCTGTCTATCCTCATTGAGCACTTCGCCGGCGCGTTCCCCCTCTGGTTAGCGCCCGTACAGGTGGCCATTATCCCGGTGAGTACCAAGCACGAGAAGGCCTGCCAGAAGCTGGGTAAGGAACTGCGGGAGGCGAGACTGCGCGTGGATGTCTTCAGTGCGGACCAGTCTGTCGGCAAGAGCATCCGCACCGCTGAAAAGCAGAAAGTGCCGTACATGCTGGTTATTGGCGACAAAGAGGTGAAGTCGCCGAAGCTACACGTACGCGAACGCGGTAAGCAAAAACTGGCGGTCATTGCCAAGAAGACCTTCATTGCCGGCATCCAGAAAAAAGTTCAGACGCGGGCCCGCTAGCGCACGTGCACGAACCAACCGGTGTACTTCTTCCGGAGTTTTGGGTTCTTCCAACGCTGGAGGAATGCACGACGTGAAAGCCTGTAGTTCGGTCCATGCCACGGGTCATGCATGATGACCTGCTGCGTCGTCAAACGAAGCACAATGGCATAGTGGTCTTCGCCATCAGAGGCTTGGTAATTCACAATCGCAGGTAGGTGCTGCGCGAGGCGCGCCAGGGTGCCAGCGCGCGTCACAGCAACAGCCAGCCCGAACATCCGCAGACCGCGCACAAGGTGGCGCCGACTCGTGCCTGCTCGAGCATTCGTGTGCAAGTGACCGGCGAGCGTGGCCTGTGACACCCGGCGCCCATCCGCTGCGAGCAGCATCTGCACACACGCTGGACCGCACCAGTAATCGCGCTCCTGCCGGAGAAAGTGCATTGCCATACCCTACAGGCTAGCACATATTGACCCGAGGATTAGCCCCGTGGTAGGTTTGCTCCACAAAAAAGAGAACATTTTGCTTTCGAGAGGTGTCACATGTTTGGACTCTCAAGCCATGGGTTCTACACCCTGCTCCTCATTGCCTTCGCACTCCTGGGCATTGCATTCGTACGCGTCCACATGGCGCACCGTCGGAAGAACCGCTTCAAAGTCGGCGAGAGGATCTACATCGATCCCCGAAAACCGAAAGTGGCAACTTCCTGCCTGAACTGGGTGTGCCCGCAGTGCTTCCTCATCACCGAGGAGCCCGGCGCGTGCCCCAACGAGGAGCACGAGCATACCCCCGTGCAGCTGCAACCCGCAGATCCAACCAAGTTGGCATACTACTACGAGATGCAGCGTCTCACTGGCAATGTTGAAGACTAACCAAAACGCCCGCCCCAAACCTGGGACGGGCGCTTTTTCAGCTTTTCAGGATCTAGCTCGTGAAGCCACCGACGTACACTGCGTACCCGAGCGCAACGCCCAGGGCGAGCACCGCCAGCACTGCCACGCCAATTGTTACCTTGGCACCTACGCCCAGTTTCGTCTTCTGCAAGGTTTGCATTGTGAGATCTGCCATAGAGGTATTATTTCGCAATGGCCGCAGCGGCGTCAAGCAATTTTAGGGTCTTCGGATTCGGCTTGCTGGGCGTGGGGATAAGCTTGGATTCAAGCTGCTTGAGGGTAAGGCTAGGCGTCTTCCCTAAGAGGAGCGCTGCCGTGCCTGCTACGTAGGTCGAGCTCACAGACGTACCTTCAAACTTCACGCCGGTTGCCAATCCGGGAGCTACAACGGCTGCGCCGGTATTGCTGTACGCTGCCAAGGCTCGACCGTTTGCGACAGTCGCCCCGACACTCAACACGCCAGCGACGTTTGCTGGGAACACGCGGCTTATTGAGGCCCCGTCATTCCCCGCGGCCCCAATGACGAGCATGCCATTTGCTTTCGCATAGGCAACTGCATCGGCGAGGAGCTTCGACGTTCCCACACCGCTCACAGGCAGGACGCTAATATCCGCACCCCGGACCGTGGCGTAGACTAACCCCTGCATGAGGCCGAGCGCAGTGCCCTGGCCTTTGCAGTCAACAACTTTTACCGGGATTACCCGCGCGAATGAGGCGACGCCCGTACGCCCAGCAATGACCGTTGCGAGCGCTGATCCATGACCATTGCAGTCCACCGTGGGCTTACCACTCGTGTAGGTTGTGTAGCCGACAACATCGTCAATGTAGCCATTTGCATCATCGTCTCGCTTATTCAAGGACTTCTCCTTTGAAGGCGCCAGAATTGGTTTCACGTCTGCGGCAACAGCTTGAACGCCACTATCTAAGAGCGCGAGTGTGACATCGCCGGGGCGGACTCCCGTGCCGGTCCCTGGGCAAGCACGCTGAGCAAGGAGAATGGCGTCCGCCACGTTTACTACTCCATCGAGGTTGACGTCGCCTCGAGCAGCCGGTGTTGGCGGGGTGGCTTTTTTGAAGTACACGGCGTGCAAGGCTTGTGCATCCCGGCAGTCCACGAGGTTATCGGCGTTCGCGTCGCCAGCAAGTACGCTCGTTATGGGCTGATCATCAGCCAGACCCTCAACGAAGGCAATGCCATCGGCAACATCAATGATGCCATTCCCGTTGATATCGGCATTCGCGGGTGCGGTACCCTGCCCCTTCACCGTGGCGTTGAGAATGACATCCGCATCGGCCCACGTGACCTTCCCGTCGCCGGTGAGATCTGGCAACGAGCCCTTGACCACATTCAACTTCAGGAGCCGGGTGAGGTCGTAGGTATCTTTAAAGTTGCTCTCCCCATCCCGGTTTACATCAACCTCTAACCCGCTGGAGTAGTACTTGGTGATACTTGCGGCAATGTCTCGCTGGTCAACCAAACCGTCGGCATTCGCGTCACCCGCGAGTACGTCCGGCTGCGTTTGCACAAGCGCTTGGGTTTCCAGGAGCTGCTTCAGCGCCGCAATGTCCAGAACGGTTGTGGCACCATCGCAGTCTACATCGCCACGCTCTACGGGGCTGGGGGCCGCCTGCTTCTGGTACAAGTGCCCAGCCAGGCGGACCAAGTCCGCTTTGGAAAGATTGCCGCTGCCATCAACGTCGCCCGTAAGGATGGTCGTCGAGCCTACGGTGCGGACTGCTTCGCATACGGGCGGTGTAGCGCGAATGTACACGTAGTCGATGAGCGCAGTGAGGTCAGCGATGTCCACAATACCGTCCGTAATGATATCCGCCTTGGTAATGTCGGGCGCCGGGCCTTCGCTGATCAAGTACTTCACAAGGTAGTCAACGTCCGCTTTGTTCACCGCGCCATCGCCAGTAAAGTCGGCTTGGGCCAACTTGGCGTCGAGCGTGGCATACACCTGGCTGACGAGCACCGTCAGGTCGTAAATATCTACTACCCCATCAAAATCAAAGTCTGCACGCGCCAGGGGAGAAGGTGCTGGTCCAGCGGCAATGAGGTACTGGACGAGGTAGTGCAGGTCAGACAAGGTAACACGGCCATCAGCATTGCTGTCGCCCAGAATGTACGTTGGCTCCACGGTGGGAACCACGAAGTCGCCATCGGGTGCAGTCACGGAACCGGAGCTCGTTGATGAGGTGCTGGTGAGCGCAGCGGTGCGCACGGTCCCAATACCGTAGAGCTGACTAATGAGTAGCGTGAGATCAGTAATGTCGACCGCACTATCAAGATCCATGTCTACAAGCCCTAAAGGCGAAGGGGCGGGCCCAGCGCCAATCAGGTAGTCAATGAGAAGGTCGAGGTCGCGCATATCCACCACGCCATCCCGATTCGCGTCCCCTTTCCCGTAATCCAACTCCGCGGTGGATGGATTAATGTACACAAGATCAACCAGCCAAGTAAGGTCACTGATGTCAACGTTGCCATCCGCATCGTAGTCGGCTGTGCTCAATGGCTTGGGGGCGGGCCCTTTCAGAGTTAGGTAATTCGCCAAGAAATTCACATCATCCCCATTCACCACCCCGTCGCCAGTCAGGTCGCTCGCTTGAATACGGAATAAGTTCGTGAGCGTTACAACCAGAGAAGTAAGGTCCGCAATGTCAACGCCACCATCACGATTCACATCGGCACCGGCTAGGCTCTTGGGCTGCACCCCGGTACTCGTGAGGTAGTTCACGAGCAAACGAAGGTCTTTGCCATCAACAACCCCATCGAGGTTAATGTCGCCCGGCGTAACCGTTGCTGCCTTCTGGGCATCAGAGAGATTCACCGCCGCCCCCGACGTCGTGCTCGAGAGTGATCGCGTTGCTGCCACGTTGGCGCGGCGATTGGTTTCTACCTGGAGAACATCGCTTTGCTTGCGCAGAGCCGCGGTGATTTGGCCAAGGTCGGCCGTTGGCGGATCCACTTTTACTACATACCACTGCTTCAATGCATCGGCCGTAGCGGCAACATCACTGGGCGTTCCCCGCTTGGCCCGTGTTTCAAACCCAAAGCCCGTGAGCTTCACGGCAGGCTGGATAACCGGGGCGATGCTACGCAGTGTGGCAATCTTCTGGCTTACCGATTCCACCGTCTGGAATACCGTCCGCAACCCCGAACGCTTCTTCACCGTTGACAGGGTGGTCACCTTTACCGGTTTCTGCAATGCAGCTTGCACTGCTTTGGTGCGCGTGAGCTGCGTACTGCCGGCTGTAAATTTCACTAACACCTCGCCGAGCACCGACCCATCCGCCGAGCGCGTTACGGTAACGCCCGCCGCGCCTTTCCCGCTGTCCTTGATGGGAACCATGCGAATAATCATGGCCGCAAGAATGACAGCACTCCCAATCATGGCCGTGAACACCATAATAGCCATGGAGAGGCGCACTGCGGAGTACGTTGGGGTGGCAGTTTTCACTGCTGTAACCCGTTCAAGCTTCTTCTTTTCACGAGGCCGTGCCATACGCGTACGAATTATAAAAATCGCACTCGCCCACACACGGGCGACGGGCGAAGAAAGTAGTGAAGTATAAGCAAGGTGTTGGCCATTCCCTTCCAGGTGGCTAAACGATTGTAGTCTTTATTCTTCCGTGCTGCTATTATACCACAAGTAAATACATTTTGCAATATCCATGACCACAAAAATTCCTGTCGTTGCTATCGTGGGCCAAACAGCCTCGGGCAAGTCGGCACTCGCTGTAGAGCTAGCGAGGAAATTCTCCGGTTCAATCATTTCTGCAGATTCACGGCAGGTGTACCGGGGCCTCGATATTGGCAGCGGGAAAATTACCAAACGCGAACAACAAGGCGTGCCACACGCACTCCTGGATATTGCGCACCCCCGGCGTGTCTTTTCGGTAGCCCAGTTCGTACGTGCCGGCCACCGTGCAATCAATGCTGCGGCGCAACACGGCCGGCTCCCCATTGTTGTGGGGGGGACAGGCTTCTGGGTTGATGCCCTGCTCCGCGGACTTACCATTCCCAATGTCCCGCCCGATGCTCGCTTCCGTAAGTCTACAGAGGCCCTCACCACGGCCGCGCTCTTTGCCCGACTGCGCCGGCTTGACCCCCGACGGGCCGCGACCATCGACGCGCACAACCGCGTCCGTCTGATCCGGGCGCTAGAGATCATTCGAGCAACCAAAAAACCTGTACCGACCAAAACTGCGGACGCGCCATATGCGGTGCTCTGGCTTGGCGTACGGCTACCCCCAAAGCAGCTCCGCAAGAATATTCACGTGCGCCTTCAGAAGCGCATCCGGCATGGCCTCGTTGCCGAAGTTCGACATCTCCTCGCCCACGGCGTTCCAAAAAAACGCTTACTCGACCTGGGCTTGGAGTACCGATTCACCGCGAGATTCTTAGCCGGTGAATGTACACGGCAACAATATGCAGAAGACCTAGAGCGCGCTATTTGGCATTTCGCCAAACGCCAAATGACGTGGTTCAAGCGCCACCGAGACATTACCTGGATTCGCACGCCAGCCGAAGCGAACCGTGCCGTTCGTGCTTTTGGGATAAAAACTAAAACGTAATCCCCAGCTTGTTTTGGATAAACTGCCGTACCACAGCGGGGTCGGCTTTGCCCTTGCTCAAACGCATAACCTGGCCAACCAGGAACTGCGCCTTCGGAATTTTCCCGGCTTTCACTTCAGCCACGATTTCTGGATGCTCGGTGAGTACGCGATCTACAAGACCCACAATCTCGGCAGCGTCCGTGACTTGCGACAGCCCGCCAGCTTCCACAACTTCGTGCGGGTCTTTGCCTGTTTCAGCCATCTGACGCAGTACCTGCTGAGCAACGGTCTGGTTTACGTGCCGTTCCGCGAGCATCGTCATGAGTTCGGCGAAATTCTCGGGAGTCACGTGCTGGACTTCGAGGGGTCGGCCCATCTCTGCAAGAATGCCAAAATACCGAGTGGTAGCCCAGGTGGCAGTTTGCCGAATTACTTTTGCATGAGCCGCGGTCCACTCTTCTTCCGGTACTTCCTCCGCCCCCGTCCGCGCTGAGAACCACTCCTGCAACTCCGAAACCACAGCTTCAAACCAGTTGGCCACTCGTACATCTGCGGTCAAGAGCGACGCATCGGCCGATGAGAGGTTGTACTGCTTCTGAAAGCGCACCCGCTTGGCTCGTGGCAGTTCCACCACATCCCCAGCGAGCGACTCAACATACGCCGGTGGTAGCGCAATGGGTGGAATGTCGGGTTCAGCAAAGTACCGGTAATCGGCACTCCCCTCTTTCACGCGCTGTTCCACAGTTTGTCCGCGACGCTCGTCCCAGCCCCGGGTGGTCTGCTGCTTCGGCGGCGTGCCGGCATTCCAGAGTTCAGTCTGTCGCTGCACCTCGTACGCGAGGGCACGTTCCACGTGGCGGAATGAATTCAAGTTCTTCAACTCAGTTTTTGGCCAGAGCCCCAGCTCATTGGGCGGGAAAGGGGCCTGCGGCCGCGCTGCGGGCACTGGCCGCAAGGAAACATTAGCGTCGCAGCGCATGTGGCCAAGCTCCATGTCCGCGCGCGAAACACTCAGGAAGCGGGCCACCCGCTGGAGTTCTTGCAAGAGCACTTTGGCTTCGGCGGGGGAAGTGAGGCACGGCTGGGTGACAATTTCTACCAGGGGCGTGCCGGCGCGGTTGTAATCTACTTGTACTCGGCCATCAATGCCTCGCAAATTTTTGGCGGCATCTTCTTCCACATGCAAACGCTCAAAGAGCACGCGCTGCTCTTTCCCCGCGACGTCAACAATCAGGTGGCCATCGGTCCCCAGGGGCTCATCGAACTGCGAAATCTGGTAACCCTTGGGCAAGTCCGGATACGCGTAGTGCTTCCGGTCAAATTTGGTGACCGCCGGAATAGTGAACTCCAGGGCGAGGGCGAGCTTTACCGCCAGAGCAAGCGCGTCACGGTTGGGCTGGGGCAGCGTCCCCGGGTGGCCCAAGCAAATTGGGCAAACGGCGCTGTTTGGCGTGGCGTCGGTATCCACATTCGCGCACGCGCAGAACATCTTGCTCTTCGTGGCAAGTTGCAGGTGAATTTCCAGCCCAATGACGGTTTCGAGATTCATTGCTTCAGGAAATCATTGATGTACCCAACGGCTTCCTTCTGGGTTTCACGCAGCGCATCGTTGGTGTCGATGAACCCTACGACACTCCCCCGCCGCCGAAAAATCTGCGCAAACCAGGCACTGCGGTAGCGCGCATCGAGCTTCGTGAGGAAGGCGCGCTTCTCAAAAATTGCATGATCTTTCTTCACTCGGTTCCCCAAGCGTTGGAGTGCCACCGCAATTGGGCACACCGGAATAAGCAGCAGGTCTGGCCGGTGAGTGAGCGCGAAGCGATTGCCTTCGAGCTTGAGGAGCTGTGGCAACGTAATGAGGCCCTGCAAGGGCTGGTAGGCAATGGACGAGGATACGCCCCGCTCCTGCAGGACGAGGAGCCCCGCCGCCAGCGCCGGTAGAATGACCTGAACGTGCAGGACCAGCCGGTCCAGCGCAAACGCTTCCGCCGCTGTCCGGCCGGTATAGTGCCGCCCGTTATCCTTCACAATCTCTTCTCGAATCACTCGGCCAATGCCACAGTGCGTGGGTTCGGCAGAAACCAACACATCGCTCCCCTGCCACTCAGCGGGTTCAGGCAAGCGCTGGTGCTCTTTGGCAAATGCTCGCACATCAAAAACCCGCAGGCCGTTCTCTTGCGCCCAGGTGGCGTACGCGTCCACGACAGTGCCTTTCCCCGACCCGTCAATGCCATCCACGATGATAAACGTTCCTCGATGTTTTGCCATACCCGCATTCTACCAGGTCCAACCCCGTGGGGCCACCGTTGACGGGTATCGCTACCCATGGTACCGTGGTCGACTCAAACAAACCCTGAACGTTGAAAGGATACGCATGGATACGTACCTCCCACCCCCAATGCGGTGTTGCATTTTTGACTACGACGGCACGTGCATCGATTCACCCAGAAAATCTATGGTGGTGCTGCAAGAGGCGGCACGATCCGCGAACCTGCCGGTACCAACGCTACTGGACATGCGGCTGCAGTGGCACCGGCCGTGGGAAGAAATCCTCAAGCATTTCTGGGGCAAGCATTGGCGCCTGATGTTCAACCGCTTCCACGCCGAGCGCCACCGGATTAATGAAGAACTCTACCCACACGTGCAGGACGTTATACGTATGCTGCGGCGAAAGAAGGTGACGCTCGTGCTCGCCACCAACCGCGACCGCCGTTCTCTCCTGCAGATAGAGAAACGGCTACCCCTGCCGCTATCCGCCTTCGCGTACGTGGACTGCTGTGACGGCCGCAAGCACCACAAACCCCACCCCCACACCTTTGCCCGAGTCTGGCGCAAGCTGGAACGTGATGGTCATGAAAAAGACACCACGTACTCGGTGGGCGACACCATCGGTGACCTGGCGGCCTCTCGGGAATTCCACTTTGTGGGCTACGCGTCGTACGTAACGAGCGCAACTCGGTTTGCCGACCTCGGCGTACCGGATAACCGCATCATTACCGACCTCCGAGAACTGTACCGTTTCCTCTAACGCACCTTAAAAACCCGACCTTCACTGGTCGGGTTTTGCTTTACCGTTTGTAGAAGTCAGCCACGAAGTCGATGGGCGCCAGGCGAATGTGCTGGACGAGCTGCGGGTAACTCATGCGCGTCTGCTCCAGCATGTCCCGGACCACTTCGCGGTACGACATGTGGCCGCCAGATTTGGACCGCAGCTCCACCATGTGCGTGAGTTCACGCGGATTCATGAGGAAGAGCGTGCGCTTGCGCGTGGCCATGGGGAGGACGTACGACGCTTCGTGTGGCATGTCCTGCGCCATCGTACGGTACAGGGCCCCGGCCCGCTGGATGATGGTTTCGAAAATATCCAGCCCCCCAGCGGCTTCCATGCCCATGGATTCGGGCGGCTCTTCAAAGCCGTGCTCACTGGTGAGCGGCTGGTTGATTTGCGTGCACATGCGGTGGCGCTGCAGGTCGCGGAAGGCGCCGTAGTCCATGAGCGTATCGTAGATGAGGTTGCCTACTTCAAAGGCCCGGCCTGGCACGTCGTGGGGGCCCCGGTGCTGCGTGCCGGTTGCAATAATGTCGTTCCGCGTGGGGCCAGGCAAATCCTGGATAATGCGACGGATTTGGCCGTAGGAGAAGTGTGTTACTTCGTAGAGCAGGGTTGTCGCCAAGTCGATTTCGGGGTGCAGCGGTTCGTAGAACGCCACGCGTGGTTCATCCTGCCGGACGTGCAAGTCGCCGAGGAGGCTTACGGCTACGTGCTGCAGGGCACGCCGGGTGTCCTTGAGGTACGGCGTGGGGTCGGTGTGCTTGATGAGCGTGGGCGCGCCTTTGTACTGCAGATTCAGTTTGGCTTTAATGCCCTCGGCAAACGGCTGCGCCGACGGATCCGCCGCCGCCAGCAGCGCCTCCACATCTTGGGCGTGCGGGTTATGCGCGGGGCTCGTGGCGGCTTCCTGGAGCTCCAGAGCAATCTGGCGCACCTCATCCAGGTCGTGCTGCTTCATCTTGAAGATCGCCCGACGCAAACCGCGCGCTGAGGAAATCCAACCCAGGTTCGTGAGTGTGGAGGCGGGCAGCAGGTACCGAGCAATATCTAAACTCCGAGCTTTCAACTTGGCGGTGTACATCTTATCCGGAGTCTCGGCTGGCTTGGGGAATGTCCGACCGTAGTACTCCTTCATCACTCCGGTGAGGTCCACGTAGGCATCGAACATAGCCTCGCAGGTGGCCACGTAGTCATCCGCGTGGGCCGAGGCCATGATGGGCACGGGCCGGTAGTAGCGGCGGGGCAAGGGCGTGCCATCGCCATTGGCGGCCTTCCGCTCAAACGACTGGTAGCGGGTGGACTTCTCTTGATAGCTAGCCAGCCGGTGGTCTTCAATGGCTTTGCTGGCGAGCATAGACACGTTTTCGCAGGCCAGGGCAATGACGGCCATATCGGCAACGGACGCATCGCCGTACCCCAAAACCCACTTCTCGTGGAACTCGGCGGACTTCTCCTCAGTAAGCTCGGCCAGGGTTTCTTTAATCGAGGCGGCTGACCGGGAGTACTTGGCCATCCCCACGGCCAAAACCTCGGGTGGAAGGCCCGTAATGGCGAAAATGTCGCGAGCGTTTGGATCGGCGGGAGTGCTCATGCGCGGGTACTTTACTCGGCCCATGGAAAGTTGGCAAGGCGGGAAAATTCAGGATGCAGAGGGTCGCATCGTAGTCCTGAACAACGACCAAGTTCGCAAGAAAGGGTGGTGATCGTGAAAACCACAACGCGCCGAGCGAGCAGTGGGTCGTTGCGCAGAACACACATCAACAAACACGAAGCTGGCCCCGAAGTTCAGCAGGATTGCTTCGTCACCCGCCATTCGGCGGGTTCCTCGCAATGACACATTGGTTACTGCCCCGTGCTCCCAAATCCCCCACTCTGCCGGCTGGTGTCGGAGAGTTCCTGCACGACCTGTACATCCACGTGCAGCACGGGTTGGATGAGGAGCTGAGCAATGCGATCGCCTTTGGCAACGCTCACTGGCTCGTTGGACGTGTTGAGGACAACAATGCCGTACTCGCCGCGGTACCCGGCATCAATGACGCCCGCGAGATTCGTTAGGCCCTGCTTGGCGGCCAGACCCGACCGATCCCACACCAAGCACACGTGCCCTGCATCGAACTCGGCCGAAAATCCAAGCTTGAACAAATGGCGCTCCCCCGGCTGCAGGGTGTAGGCCTCAGTGCTGTACACGTCCATGCCCGCATCGCCTGGGTGAGCGTATGCTGGAGCTTTCGCATCGGGATGAAGCAACTTGACCTTAAGCTGCATAAGATTGGTTAGCACTGACGGAAAACCTCCTTTAAAGCACGGTAACGCTCCTGTAGACTCATCCGCACGCTTTCAAAACGAATCTTGTCTCTATAGTCGCGCTCAATCTTTTCCTGAGCCCACTGAATAAAAACGGCATAGGTACTATTCTGTGGGATGTTCATCCATGCAAACTGAAGGTAAAAGTCACTCGTAAGATGTACGTAGGCATCGGCTGTGGCAAGAATCTCGCCTTCAACTGTTCGGGGATATACACCATTTTTACACCCATGATCCTTCATTACCACATCAAGCACTTCCGTTACCTCTGTCTCAGTGTAACCCGACATACGAAGCACGCGCTCTGCTTCACGATTGGTCACTGCTCCATGTTCTGGGTCATGTCGGTATATAAAGGCATCGCCAAAATCGTGCAATAAAGCTCCGGCGACCGCATAATCTGCTTTACCCTTGAACTCCGCGCAAAACTGCAAAGCCTTTTCAGCAACTGTCTGTACATGATTTTCCCACATCCAGTGAGCAATATTAAAATTTGACTTCTCGTAGGATTCCTGAACGTATTCTCGGACTTTCTCGTATTTCGACATGGGATTACCCCTTGAGTTTTCCCATGAGCGCGTCAAGTTGAGCATACAGCTGCTCGCGGTCACCATTGTTATCAATGCGATGATCGGCTTTCGCAATCAGCTCGGGAATAGCGCGCTCAGTTTCGTACTCATGCTGCTTTGCAAACAATTCTGCCGTTACCTGGCTATCGCCAATATTTTCTGTGCGTTGTTGGATACGCTGCAGCCGGGTCTCGAACGTCGCTTCGATACCCACGAAGGTGAAGTTCGGTAACTGTTTGAAGATGCGGTGTTCATCAAAGTACCGAAACCCTTCCATGACAATGAGGGGCTCTTGCGCTTCGGCAACATCTTGCAGCAACGTTTCAGCAAAAACGTCTTTACCGAACATTTCCCGCAAATGTGTCGCCAGCACTTGCATGTTCTCGCGGGTAATGGGTTTGTGCAACCGCTTGAGCATGTCACGGAGGGGACCCGAGAATTGCTTCGCCACCGCCCCGTACTTCTCCACGAGGTAGGCCGCTGCTGTCCCCTTCCCAGCGCCTGGTAAACCGGTAATGCCAATAACCATGGCGGCTACTTCTTCTCTAGTTTCAGGCCGTGCTGGGGTTCGTACTGGCGGTACGTTACGCCGGCTCGGTCGAAGAGCTTACGGGAGGCAACCCAAATGTCCTGGTCGTGGTACTTGTCGGACATGTAGACAACTTCCTTTATCCCGTTCTGGATGATGGTCTTGGCGCACTCGTTGCAAGGGAAAAGTGTAGTGTAAATTGTGCAGCCAGCAGTTCGGGCGTTGCTGTTGTACACAGCGTTTTCTTCGGCGTGCACAACGTAGGCGTACTTCGTGTCCAGGAATCCGCCCTCGCGCTCCCACGGCAAGTCTTCGTCTTCAATCCCGCGAGGAAAGCCATTGTACCCCAGACCCACAATCACCTTATGGTCATTCACAATCACCGCCCCCGCTTGGGTAGACGGATCTTTCGAGCGGTGCGCAATGAGCTCCGCCATGAGGCTGAAGCACTCATCCCAGGAAATGTAGTCAGCGCGCTTCGGCATATGGGCTAGGCCGCAACTTTAATCCCCGGCCCCATGGTGGAGGCAAGGGTGATAGAGACGATGTACGTACCCTTCACCGTACTGGGCTTTACTCGCTTCACGGCGTCCAGGTAGGTTTGGGCATTTTCGGTAATCTGTTGTTCGCTGAAGGTCGCCTTCCCAACCGCCTGATGGAGATTGCCCGACTCATCATTGCGGAAAGTCACTTTGCCACCCGACAAATCCTTCACCGCTTTCGCCACATCGGGCGTAACGGTCTCGTTCTTCGGGTTGGGCATGAGCCCCCGTGGCCCCAGGATCTTCGCGACTTTGCTCAAGTGCTTCATCATGTCCGGCGTAGCCACCACCACGTCTGCATCAATGCCGCCCTTCTGCTGGACCTTGGCAACCAGCTCCTCACCCCCCACAATTGCGGCGCCGGCTTTCTCGGCAGCGGTCGCGGCTGGGCCCGTGGCGAACACGGCAACTTTCTTCTGCTTACCGGTACCGTGGGGCAGGGTTACCGACCCGCGAACCAGCTGGTCGGCCTTCTTGGGGTCAATCCCCAAACGCACGTGCAACTCAATACTACCGGCGAACTTGGTATTCGCGGTCTGCTTTGCTACCGTCACGGCTTCAGCCAAAGGGTAGGCCTTGCCGGCTTCAATCTGCTTGGCTACCGCACGGTAGCGCTTGCTTCGCTTTGCCATACTGCATAGGAGTTACGTGGTGCTAGCGCGCCCAGTGAAGGACGCTCCCACATGACGAGAATTATTGCTGAGCAGTTTTCCGCTCCCGCTGAATGACGCGCCAGTGCAACCAGAACAGCGGCAAGCTGGCGAGGAGGAACGGGATTGATGTGGCGAGGGTCCGCTGCCAGTCATTGGATTGCTGGCTATCCATTTCGGCCTTGGCTTGGTCGTAGTCTGCCTGCCACTGCGTGAGCTGCGCCTTGAGCTCCGCATCTACGTTACACTTGTCTGCACATTCGAGCAGCGAAGTAACGCTCTGCGTCTCGCTCGTGCTCGAGGGCGCCGGTTTGGCCACCCGCGTGCTCTCGGTGGTGTCATCAAGCAGCCAGGTTTTCAAGCTGGTATTCACCGTCATCGCCGCCGAAATGATGAACATCACCACAGCCGCAAGCGCCACGAGGTAGAAGTAGAATGTCCGGATGGTGCGGCCCGCACGCTTGGGGTCGGGCTGGGGTTGGGTGTTTTCGGCGTGGAAATCCCGCTGCGCTGTTCGGAAGTGGAACCAGAACACTGGCAGAGCGACGATGAGGAAAGAGAGCGCATTCACCAAGCCGCGGTTGCGGTTGGTGGAGGCCGAAGATTGCTGCTGCCACGATTGGTAATTCTGCTGCCAGTCGGCAATGCTCGTGCGGTCCGCGTCGGTCAACGAGCAAGCCTCGGTGCAGGTCACGTTGAGGACCGGCGCGGCTTCCTTGGAAACAAAGAAAATGCCTGGCGGCGTACCCCGGTACGAAACGTCGGCCTCGGGAAAGGCACTTACCTTCCCCAGGTAGTTGAGGATGTACACCGAAGATCCGACCACAAAACCCAGCGCGATGAACGAGACGATGTAGAAATACAGGTGGCGGATGCTGGAGCTTTGGTCGGACATAGGGCTAGTCGGTTACGGTTATGCCCATATTGCGGGCGGTGCCTTCAACAACGCGCATGGCGCCCTCGATATCCTTGGCGTTAAGGTCGGGCATCTTCTTCTCGGCAATTTCCCGAATTTGCGCGCGGGTAACCTTCCCAACTTTTTCCTGCAGAGGCTTGCCAGAACCTTTCTCAATCTTGGCCGCTTTCTTCAGGAGCTCGGCGGCGGGTGGCGTCTTCAGGATAAACTCGTAGGTCCGGTCTTCGTATATGGTAATTTCCGCAGGCGTGACCTCGCCCATGCGGTCTTTGGTGGCGTCGTTGAACTTCTTGCAGAACTCCGCAAGGTTCAAGCCGTGGGGCCCCAGGGCCGTGCCCACAGGAGGCGCCGGGTTGGCCTGGCCGCCGGGAATTTGGAGTTTGACGATTGCCTTAATCTTCTTTGCCATATGCGTAACTAGATTTTCTTGATCTGTAGGAAGTCGAGTTCAACAGGAGTCTCACGGCCGAACATGGAGACGAGGACTTTCACCTTGCCACGGGCTTCGTCCACTTCGGCGACCTTACCTTCGTAGTCCTTAAACGGCCCATCAGTAATCTTCACAGCGGTGTTGACGGTGATATCAATCTTGAACTTCGGTTCAGCCACGCCCATGCGCTTCTGAATTTCCTTCACTTCCTCGTCCGAAATTGGGGTTGGCGTGGTGCCGCTGCCCACAAAACCCGTCACGTTGGGCGTATTGCGGATGACGTACCACGAGTCGTCGGTAACGATCATTTCCACAAGGACGTAACCAGGAAAAATCTTCTCGGTAACAACCTTGCGCTTACCATTCTTAATCTTAATCTTGTTCTCCGTTGGAATGAGGACATTGAAAATCTTGTCCTGCATGTCCATGGATTCAATACGCTGGCGGAGGTTGCGCGCGACGTTCTCTTCATACCCAGAGTAGGTGTGGAGCACGTACCAGCGGCGACCATGAGAGGCGGTTTGCTTTGGCATAGACTAACGGGCAATGAGCTTCTGAAGGCCTTCGGCTAAGCCGAAGTCAATAACTCCAAGGAAAATCGCGACGCCGAGCGAAACCCCAATAACCACGAGGGTATCGCGCAAGGTGTCTTTCCGGCTCGGCCACGAGACTTTCTTCAGTTCTTCGTAGCTTTCGCGGAAGTATTGGGAAAACCAGTTGGCCATACTTTCCAGACGTTTCTAAAACGGCCCGGGCGGGCCTCGATGGGCATACTGTACCACCGGGCCTTGACTCACGTCAAGGCCCGGGGAAACTGCGGTCAAAAGGTTTCGGTGCTTACTTCAGAACCACCTTATTCCCACTTACTTTCAGCTTCGCGAGCGTCGATTTTGTGCTGTCTCGCAACCAGGTGTTCTTCGCTTCATTATACTTCCAGACTTTCAGGGTGCTGGACTTCCCGCTCACCATGGTAGTAAGGCCATAGTCGGTACCGTACACCTTACGGAAACCCACCAGGATGTTCCCGGGCGCGGCCTTCGTGCTGGCGGCTACGTTCGCCACAGCCTGGAGGCCGTCATCGGTTACTTCGTAGACGCGTACGGAATAGCCATTCTTCTTGAAGGCAATGGCCAAGTACACCTTCCCACTGGATGGCTGTGTGATGATGTCAGCACTCACCCCGTTGATGGCATACAACCCAAAAGGTTTGAGGCTCTGCAGGAGTTTACCATCCTCATTGTAGAACTTAATCGTGGTGAGTTTGTACGGATCAGTCGCAACGAGTATGTGGTGCGCCTCACCGGCGAGCACAACTTTCTTCGCCCAAATTCCACCCTTGTACGAAGCCGCATACGGTTGCAGGGTTTTCTTCAGTCCATTAATGGTAACCGACGCTTTCCCAGACTTGGCCACAACGTTGGTAATCGTTGGTGTACTCGGGGTAGGAGTCGGTGTGACGTCATCATCCTGAATGGTGAGGGTGAAGGTTGTCTGGGCGCCAAGAGTGGCGTTGGACGGGCTGGAGAGCGTGAGGGTGAACGCCTCATCCGCTTCGTCAATGCTATCGGCAGTAATGGGGACAGACACCACGGCAGTGGTGGCCCCAGCAGCTACCGTGACGGTACCCGTGGACGCCGTATAATCAGCAGCCGTTGCCGTTCCGGCTACCGTAGTGTACGTGGCACTCACGGCCGAGGGGTAGGCGCGGTTCAACTGCACGGCAATAGCTGCTGTGCCCGCACTCTCGAGCACCGTGCCGCTCGTGAGGCTATATTGCAGAGTGGGGTAGACAATGCTGGCGGTAGTAATGCTGCAGTTCTGATCTTGGGCAAAAAGGTAGAGGGAGTCTCCCGATCCGTTCAATTGCCCACTCTGCCGGACATAGACAGTACCGTTGAGCACACTAGCAAGCTGCGAGCAACCAAAGTTGAAAGTCAGATTGTAATACACCGGAATTGTTTCTTGAGAAACAATGGTCGCCGTGGCGCCATTCGTCCCAGCGGCGGTCAACGTGTACGGGATCATGGCGACTTCGGTAGCCCCCCAAATCACGCAGCTATCGCCACCCGCGGTGTACGTTAGCTGGTCAAAGGCTTTCGGGTAACCTCGATCTGAATTCACGGATACAACCGCATTGAGGTCTGGTGGGTTTGTGAAATTGCAACCGGCGCCCAAATTCAGCTCATAATACGAGCCCCCGCCATACACGGTAATACTGGAGTAACTCGTAATGACCTTCACGGTGAAACTCGAGGACCCCGTGGCAAAAACCTGAACCGCCGGCACAAAAAGCATCGCGGCGAGCGCCAGCGAGCTTACGAGGGAGCGAATGCGCATAGTCTTTATCTTAGGGTGAGTGCTTTCAGTGTAGCACAAAACTCATACATTTTCAAGTACATTCCCTTCTACAGCCTAGATATCCAAGTTCTTCACGCTCTTGGCGTGGGTTTGGATGAAGCGCTTGCGTGGCGCAACCTCGTTGCCCATGAGCATGTCGAACACCTGGTCCGCGGCTTCGGCATCTTCCAGCGTCACCTGGCGCATCACCCGCGTCGCCGGATCCATGGTGGTCTCCCATAGCTGGCCCGGATTCATTTCCCCCAAACCTTTGTACCGCTGGATGGAAACGCCCGTAGGGGTGGTCTCCAGCACCTCTGCCCCGGCTTCGGCTGGCACCTCGGCTTTCGCCTTGGCCTTCGCCGCGTCTTTCTCAATTTTCTTCGCTTCAAATTCTTTCTTCACCTTGTCCAGCTCGGCGTCGTTGTAGACGTAGCGGAACTCCTTGCCCTTCTGCACGCGGTACAGCGGTGGCTGGGCAATGTACAGGTGGCCGGTGAGCATGAGCTGCGGGAAGTACCGGTAGAACAGGGTGAGCAAAAGGGTGCGGATGTGGCTCCCATCCACGTCGGCGTCGGTCATGATGATGATGCGGTCGTAACGCAGGTCCTCGATGCGGAACTGCTCGCCGATGTTGGTGCCCAGAGCAATGATGAGCGACTTAATTTCGTTATTGGCGAGCATCTTGTCTAAGCGGGCGCGCTCCACGTTGAGAATTTTTCCACGCAACGGCAGAATCGCCTGGAAGTTCCGGTCGCGCCCCTGCTTGGCACTGCCACCGGCCGAGTCACCCTCTACCAGGAAGAGCTCGGAATCTTTGGGGTCTTTGCTGGAACAGTCGGCCAACTTACCAGGCAACGCAAAGCCATCGAGTGCACCTTTTCGGAGCACCGTATCGCGAGCCGCCCGAGCCGCCACCCGGGCACGCTGGGCGAGTACGCACTTGCCAATGATCGCCTCGGCATCACGCGGGTGCTCTTCCAGGAATATTTCCAGCGCCTCGGCGGTCACGCTTTCTACGGCGGGCTTCACTTCGGCGTTACCCAGCTTGGCTTTGGTCTGGCCCTCAAACTGCGGCTCCCTCACCTTTACGGAGATGACGGCTGTGCAGCCTTCGCGCACGTCTTCACCCGAGAGGTTGTCGTCCTTCTCTTTTAAGTACCCCTGCTTGCGCGCGTAGGCGTTGAGCTGACGAGTGAGAGCGCCCCGAAAGCCCACCAAGTGCATGCCGCCCTCGACAGTGTGGATGTTATTGGCAAAGCAGAAGACGGTTTCCTTGTAATCATCGGTGTACTGCATGCCCACTTCCACTTGGATGCCGCCGGATTCCTTATCCACGTAGAAGACGTTGTCGTGCTTTGGCTCTTTGCTGTGATTCAAATGCTTCACGTAGCTTTGCACCCCGCCTTCGAAGCGGAAGGTGTAGCTGGGCGCTTGCTGCCCGCGTGGCGTTGGTAGGCGCTTGTCGACAATGCGGATCTCAACCCCCCGGGTGAGGTAGGCTTGCTGCCGCAGGTGATCAACAATGTACTGCAAGTTAAAATCCAGCGTGCTAAAAATTTCGCTGTCCGGCTGGAAGGTGATGGTGGTACCCGTCCCGCGCGCCTTGCCAACAGCTTTCACTTTGGCCACGGGCTTGCCGCGCTTGTACTCCTGCATCCACAACTGGCCATCGCGCTTCACTTCCGCTTTCATGTACGTGGAAAGCGCGTTCACCACCGAGACGCCCACGCCGTGTAAACCGCCGGAAATTTTGTACCCGCTATCACCGCCGAACTTACCGCCGGCGTGCAGAACCGTTAGGACGGTCTCGAGCGCAGACTTCTTGGTCTGCTTATGAATGTCCACCGGAATGCCCCGACCGTCGTCCTCCACACTCATCATGTGGTCGGGTAGCAAGGTAATGGTGACCACCTTTGCATGGCCTGCCATGGCTTCGTCCAAGCAGTTGTCCACCACTTCCCACACCAAGTGGTGCAAGCCCTCCGTGGCGGTGTTGCCAATGTACATCCCCGGGCGCTTGCGCACCGGGTCCAACCCCTCTAAAACGGTAATTTGCTTGGCGGAGTACTCTTGGGTAGCGGACTTCTTGGGCATACAGCGTAACGCGATTTTACGATCGAAGTTGAGCGTTGAAAACCTGACGCAGCGAGCCTGCGATCTTCTCTACAATACCGTCCACATCCTCGCTGGTCAACGTGGTCCCCGGGCTCTGGAAGGTGACGCGCAAGGTTACGCTCACCTGGCCATTCTTGAGGGCGAAACGGTCGATACCGCGGACGGTAAGTATGAGCGGGTCCACCCCCCGCACCACCCGGACGAGTTCGGCATGCGGGACGGGCTGCGGGATGGCAAAGGCGAGGTCGCGCTCCACCGACGGGTAGAGCGGCAAGGGCTTTACCTTGGTGGTCCGGCGAGGCTGCGCCAGGAGGAGGCTGAGATCAATTTCTGCAAAGGCCGCGGGTTTGCGGAGCTTCACGGCCTCGGCGTACTTCTGCCGCACCGTACCAATAATCCCCACTGCTTCGGTGCCCACGGTAATGCGCGCCGCGGACGAGTTGGAGCTGTGGTACCGCACGTCTGCAATCCCCAGGCCACGGCACAGGGCATCGACGTACCCTTTTACCGTGAGGAAGGGGTCGCCTACTTTCCGCACTTCGACAATGCCCAAGAGCATGCGCTCTTCGGGCGCCGCGGACTTCGCCGGCCAGAAGCACCGGCCGATTTCGAAAATGGCCAGGTGATCACGCGTGGCGCTCTGCTTACCGGCCACCGTGAGGAGCTGGGGCATGAGCGAACGGCGGAGTAACGCTTGGTCGGGGTTCAGAGGATTCTCCAGCTCAGCGTGCGGCTGGTCGAGTAAGTCAAACTGCTGGGCCAGGTTCTTGCTGTAGAAGCTGTAGGTAGGGGTCTCGGTCAGTCCGGCGGCAACCAGGCGGTGCCGAATGTCCTTGGCAAATGTGTAGGTGGGCGCTTGTTCGGGCGGGCGCTGCGGCACGTGCGGAAGCGTGGGGGTGAGCGTGTTGTAGTCCTGCAGCCGACCAATTTCTTCCACGAGGTCCGCCGCAATGCGCAGGTCCAAGCGCCACGTTGGCGGTGTAACGCGGAAGCGCGCCCCGGCCCCGGCAACATTGCAGTCGAGGCTCATCAGGGCTGCTTTCACTTTCGCTGCGGTGACACGCACACCCAAGAGGCGCTCCACATCTGTTGGCGTGAGCACAATGGGTCTCGGTGCCGAAGCTTTCTTGCCCGCCATGACCCGCCCTTTGGCGACCACGCCATCTGCCCACTCGGCAATGTATGCCGCACAGCGGTCGACGGCTTCGATGGCCAGCGCAGGATCAATCCCCTTCTCAAACCGGTTGGACGCTTCGGAACGCAAGTTCAGGCGCTGCGCCGTCAGGCGGATGCGGGCGGGATCGAACCGCGCCGATTCAATGGTGACGCGCGTCGTGCGCTCGTGCACTTCGGTGTCCTGGCCGCCCATAACTCCGGCGAGAGCCACTACCTGCTTCGGCGTGGCGATGACCAGATCCAGGCCAACGAGTTTGCGGCTCTGGCCATCCAGTGTAACCAGGGTTTCCCCGGCTTTGGCGCTCCGAATGAACATGCGGTCACCCGTGCGGTCTGTGTCGAACGCGTGCAACGGTTGACCGAGCTCAAGCATGACGTAGTTCGTCGCATCCACCACGGCGTTAATGGGCCGCACCCCTGCCGCCCGCAGGCGCTCCTGGACGTGCACGGGTGATGGTTGCACACGGATGCCCTCCACGACGCGAGCGACGTACTGCGGACAGCCCTTGAGGTCCTTGATAGAAATCTTCACGCCGTTCTTCTGCGTACCTTCGGCCAGCTGCGGACGAGGTGCCTTGAGCTTCTGCTTGGTGAGCACAGCCACTTCCCGCGCCACACCCCGGACAGACAGGCAGTCGCCTCGGTTGGGCGTGACCGTAATATCAAAAGTAACATCACTGGCGCCCAGCCACTTCCCGGCCGGCTCGCCGACGCCGGCTTTGGAGTTGAGCACGATGATGCCCGTGTGGTCATCACCCATGGCAAGCTCATCGGCCGCGCAAATCATCCCGCTGGATTCTACCCCGCGGATAGTGGCCGGCCGAATTTCAATGCCACTGGGCAAAACCGATCCCGGCAGAGCGACAGCAACTTTTTGGCCAGCAGCCACATTGGGTGCGCCACAGACAATGGTGCGCGGTTCACCAGCGGCCAGCACGCGCACTTGGCAGACTTTCAGCCGATCGGCATTCGGGTGCTTGACCACGCTCTCCACCACGCCCACCACGACGCCACTTACTTCGGGTCCCCGATCGAGGTGCTCCACTTCGATGCCAGCCAACGTTAAAACCTGTGCGAGCTTTTCGGGGCTCACCCGGACGGGCACGAAGTCTTTGAGCCAGTTAAGCGGGAGCTTCATGGGTTATTCCTGTTCCTGCTTCTGCATGGCCTCCAGCACCTTCGTGAGCTGGAAGCTGGTGCCCCCGTCATTACGGGTTTCTCGCTGCTGCTTGCGCAGGGTCTGGCCAAACTTCTGCTTGAAGTACAAGGAGTTTGGGCTTTTCTGCAGGCAGCGGAACAAGCGGAAGAGCTCAATGTCGTCGGGAGTGAAATCCTCAATTTTCAGCTTGCGAATCGCCTTCTGGGCGCTGAACGGCTGCTTCGTGGCATCGTGCTTCCAGTCCTTTGCCCGGTGCTCCAGCTCATCCAGCCAACGCTGCTCCGGCACAGTGAGCTTCTCCTCCGCTTCTACGCGCAGGTCGGCTTCGGTTTTTTCTTCGGGTTCTTCGGTCTCAGCTTCCAATTCACCGCGCAGGATGTCATTCGGTGTCGGGTCGGCCTCCTGCTGTTCGGCGAGCTTGGCTTCCAAATCATCCTGCTCGTTCTGCTCATCGAGTTCGGGGCGTTCGTTATGCATAGTCATAAAAATTAATAGTGGAACTGTTCGAGGAAACGTTGGTCACCCGAGAGCAGCAGGCGCACGTCGGGAATGCCGTGGAGCAGCATGACCATGCGATCAATGCCAATGCCAAAGGCAAAGCCCGAGTACTTGGTGGCATCAACGTGCATGTTCTTCAGGACCGTGGGGTGCACCATGCCCGCACCGAGCATTTCTAACCAGCCGGCCTGCTTGCAGGCCGAGCAGCCTTTGCCGCCGCAGAGCAAACAGGACATGTGCACTTCCACGCCCGGCTCCACGAACGGGAAGAAGCTGGGCCGCACTTGCATTTTCACTTTGCCAAACATGTGCCGCAAGAAGGCCTGGAGCGTGCCGAGCAAATCGGTCAGGTGAAGATCCCGATCAATCGCCAACCCTTCGAGCTGCGAGAAGTTCGTCTCGTGGCTGGCGTCCGTGGCTTCGTGGCGGAATACCCGGCCCGGGCACACCACGTACACGGGCGGTTTGTGCGTTTCCATGTACCGTACCTGCACAGGCGAGGTATGGGTGCGCAGCAAGAGCCCGGCCCGTTGCGGATTGAGGTAGTAGGTGTCCCACAGGTCACGCGCCGGATGGTTGGGCGGGATATTCAAGCGGTCAAAGTTGTTCGCCGTTGTCTCCACTTCCGGGCCGTCGGCCACGGCATACCCCAGCGTGCTAAAGAACTGCACCGCTTTTTCCACGAAGGCACTCACGGGGTGTAGGTGCCCAATGCTCGGGCTGTGGCCGGGCCAAGTGGGATCAAAGTGGCTGTGGTCACTCGCACCGCTCGTCTGCTGCCGCGCCTCGGCCAGCGCGTGCTGCAGAGCTTGCTTCACCTGGGCGGCGAGGGTGCCAATACCCGCCCGTTCGCTCGGCGGTAGAGCGGGGATGCCCGCTAATATGGCGGCGAGCTCACCCTTCCGGCCCAAATAACGGATCTCCCACGCGTCCCAGGCGGCCGGGTCTTTGGCGTTTGCCAGGGTCTGCAGCGCTTCCTGCTGCAATTTTTCGAGTTGCGATTTCATCGGGTTTGCCGTTCACGAATGGAATCCTGGGAGAGGAAGAACCCTTCCAAGAGCGCGAAGAAGAACACCAGCGGCAGCACATTCCACCACGCAAACCAGCGCATGGCTTGCAGCACCAGCAGGCACTCCAGGAGAACCGCAACAATAACGCCCTGCCGCACCGAGGTGCGCAGCACGCGGAAGAGTACAGGATCTTTGCCGAAGAGCGCGCGGACGCCAAAGCCCAGCAGCGAGAAGGTGCCCGCCACGGCAAAGCCCAGAGAAACGGCAAAGACGGTTACCGCGACGGTTCGGTTTACGTCCGGGTTAAGCTGCGTGAGGGTAATTGCCCACGCGGCCCATGATACGGCCGTTGCGATGCCAAAGAGAATGAGGTAGTTCTTGAGACTCATGACACAAAAAATGGTGCGCTGAATACCTTCACTATACCATATTTCTATTGAATTTTCCAGTTAAAAATCCCCGTCACAACGAAGGAGGAGGACCAAGCTTGTCTTGTCCGACGACTGAGGCAGTGACTCCGAAAGGGAAAGGGTGGCGCTGGACGGGGAAACCGCACAAGGTTTCCCCGCCAGAAAATCTAGGCAAGAAAACGCAATCTTTCCACAATGGTGGCGCCGATTTTGGTATTCAACTGTTCCACAATTTGTCGCTCGTGGAGCTTGACCTCTTGGCCAATGACCGGTGACGGCACCGACACGGTGAGCGTACGGTTCTTGAGGTACAAGCCTTTTACCTGCACCGCCAAATCCGGAGGGAGAATTGTGCTCAGGACAGACGAAAAGAGCTCGATTGCTCGAGCGCCGTCAACCTGATCCTGCAGACCAGAGGACTGGATATTTCGGTTAAGAGTATGCTTGATCGGGGTGAACCCCATACGCCCCGTCTCCTTTCAACCCAAGCGTAGCACGACCCCCTGCAGCGCGCTACTCGCGCCACCATCCCACGCCAAAGCGCCAAAAAAAACCACTACAAATAACGTGTACGCCCCCAAGCGCACCACGCGCTCGGCGGTGAAAATATCCATCAGGAATTCCCGCGCTCGGGCGCCAGTGGTTGGAGTCACGTCGGCGAACGCATCGTGGGCTTCACGCGAGGATGTGCCAATGCGCAGTCGCTTCCGCGTATCGCCACCGAGCCAGTGGCCCCACACGCCCCGGACAAATAGCACGCCCGCGATGGCTAAGGTGATGCTGCGCACGGGCCAGTCATCCTGGGCCACGGTGAAGTAGAGTGGCAGCTGCACTACGAGAAAAGTAAAACCAAAAACCAGGCGCTGCCCGCAGCGCGTGCACCAGTCTTTCTGCTGTTCACGCTTGTACCACACTTTCATCTTTTCCGATAACCGAAAATACGGCACAAGCGCCACGCGCCACCGCAACCACAAACACGACCCAATGAACGCAGTGAGGCACGCGGCCAAAGCCACGAAGGCGCAGACAATGAAGATGATCCCCAGGAGCACTGCCATACCGTTGCGTGGTTAGGCAAACCCCAACGTACTCACTCGTACTGCCCTAGTATACTCCTCCTGCAGCAGTGTCAATTGTAGTACAACACTACATCCCCTCTTCTGTCATCATGTGAAGCATTGACAAACTTTGCATTATGTGATTAACTACGTTGTTTCAGGCAAACAAAAACAGGAGGTCGAACGTGAGTTTAGAATTTACCGACACAGATGGAAAACCGCACGAGATGCATTTCGTCGGTTACCCCATCGATGGCGTGCAAATCGACGGATCAGAATTTGCACTGGACCAATTCAGTGTGGTCGCGATCCATTTTCTAGCCGGTGGCGGGTTCGGCTGGGCTGACAGAAAAACGCCCGACGTCGTCAACAAGGCGCTTACAGTACTGTTCGATCAGTACGATCGGGTTGACGGACGATGGGTCCGCAAACCTATCACCGAATAGTTCCTAGCCCGTTTGGTAACGTAACAACGTTGCTGGACGGGCTAATTTTTTATTGAAATTTTCATCTGTGTCGTCCTGAACTTGGTTCAGAACCTCACGAACCCGCCATTGCGAGGAGTGAAGCGACGAAGCAATCCTATCGAACATCATGGCGAGGATGTAACTGGTCTCGTATTGCAGCAGGATTGCCACGCCCCGCAGATGCGGGGCTCGCAATGACACTGGAGAATTACCCCCTGTACCTATCCTCACAGATATTGCGAAAATCGCAACTAGCGCAGGTGAACTTGCTGGGCGTGGCCACAAAGTCGCTCTTGAGAATTGCCTCTATCGTCTCACCAATCGCAGCTCTGGTTTTCTCAATAGCTTTTTCATCAATTGGGTAACTGAACGGTTTTTCAGCAGCCAGGTAAATGAAGGTGAGCTTTACGGGATTCAAGCCCAACGCCTCGCGCGCGGCCATGGCATAGATGTGCAGCTGCTCTAAATCCGCTTTGCTTTCTTCCGGCGGTTTTTCACTGGTCTTGTAGTCAATAATTTCTATGCCGCCAGTACTGGGGTCAATGCGGTCAATTTTGCCTTTTACTTTATGGCCGTTGATGACAATGGTAAAACCTTTTTCCAACTCGGTTGGCTGCGGCCACGGCGTTGGTAAACTATCATAGAAGTTCTTGAGGAACTTCACGCCGCGGTGCTTGTACTCCGTCTTCTGCGTCATGCTGCTGTACCACTGGTCTTGCCAATTGGCTTGGTAAATCTGCTGCAGCTCGGCCCAGGTGACAACTGGACCGGCTGCGGCCGTATCTTTCTTGCCAAACAAATCAGCTTGGCCAGCCATGCCCCGCTCGCGAGCCAGCTTGAAGAAGTTGAGCAAAGTATTGTGAATGGTTTGGCCAAAGCTCAACGTGGCATGCCCTGGCACCGGGATCTTCAATAAGTGTGCGTACTTGTATTGCTTGGGACATTTTTCGAATGCCTTCAGCTGCGTGAAGCTGAAGTACGGGGGCAAGGCTTTGCGCAGCAAAGTGGCATCATCTTCTTCGCGCTTTGGCGCTTTGGGCTTGTCCAGCAATCCGCCTTTGAGTTTGAATGCCTTTGCCTTCAAGCCGAGTTCTTCAATAAAGCGTGACGGCTTTTTCTTGCGTGAGCCGCCGTAATCTTCCGCGGCTGTGAAGAACACGCCTTGCTTGGCGCGGGTGATGGCCACGTACATAAGGCGTCGTTCTTCTTGCAAATGCCAATCCCCTTCGGGCAATTTCTCGCGGACCAGGTCATCGGGCAGTTCAATGGCGTCCCGCCGTTCAATGGTGGGGAAGCGTTTATCAACCAAGTTCGCAATGAAGACGTACGGGAATTCCAAACCTTTGGCGCTGTGAATGGTCATCACCTTTACCGCCTCGGGGCCTTGCTCCCACTCGGGTGGCCGCAGACTGCCCGAATCGCCAGCATCCTGCGCAAAAGCTAGTTCGTGCAAGAAGTTCGCAACCGTAGGCTCTTCGTGCCGCATCTGAAAGCTCTGGAACACTTGGAATAGCTGGTTCATGTAGTTCACCACTTCCAAGTGGTCAGCATCCGTGGAGCTGGTCAAATCTTTCATCAGGCCAGAGTCTTCTAAGAACTTCAAAGCGACTTCACCCACGGGCTGCGTGCGGGCGAGCTGGCCGTGCGCTTCTAACCAGCCGTGCAGCTTTTCAACTGCGGTTATAGTTTCGGGCTGCATGCCGGTGAGTGCGCGGACGTTCTTGGAAACTTCGTACAAAGACTTTGTTTCGCGCCGCGCGGTTGCCATCATGCTCATCACATCCTGCAAAGGAATGCCAAGCGACGGCAAGGTGAGCATGCGGTACAAGCTGGCGCTCTCGTGGAAGTTATCCAGCAGCTTGAGGTAGTTGAGGATGTCCAGCACAATGGGCTGGCGGTACAAACCCGCCGTGGCCACGAACTGGAACGGCACGTCCGCAGCTTTGAGGCGCTGCAAAAATGGCTGCGCCGAATCATTGGCGCGCACCAGAATGGCGAAGTCGTTGTACGTGGTGCCTTTCTTCTTCTTGAGCTCCAGGATTTTTTCCACCACGCCGGTTGCTTCCTGCTCCAGTATTGGCGCAACAGTGTACTCGATTGTGCCTTTGCCTTTCTCTTGGCTAGACAGCTTCTTATTTATTTCCACTTTACCCTTGGCGCCTTTCAGTTGCACTTCTAACCGGTTCGGATTATTCGCCTGGATGAAGTCGTAGGCCAAATCCAGAATATTTTGCGTGGAGCGGTAGTTCTGGGTGAGCACCACTTCTTTGGCTTTGGGGAAGTCGGTCTTGAACGCCAGAATGTTGGCTACGCTGGCGCCGCGGAACTTGTAGATGCTCTGGTCATCGTCCCCCACCACGGTCAAATTGTTCTGCGGGGCAGCGAGCAATTTCACCAATTCGTACTGCGCCCAGTTCGTGTCTTGGAATTCGTCTACCAGGATGTACTCGAACTGCTTGCGGTAGCGCTCCAGAATCTTGGGCCGCTGCTGGAAGAGGTA
>CAZAMC010000006.1:0-28764 GCA_964486505.1 uncultured Gammaproteobacteria bacterium | reverse complement strand
GGTGACACCGTGGGCGACCCCTACAAGGACACCGCCGGCCCGGCCATTAACCCGATGATCAAGATCATCAACATCGTGGCTCTGCTCATCGTCGGCCTCCTCATCAACTGGAAGCTCTAAGCTTGCTACGCTAGGGCTATGGCGTATACCATTGCCCGCAAACTCGTCTACCCACTCCTCCGCTGGCGCGTCGCGTCGGCGGAGGGTTTGGAAAATCTGCCGCGGACGGGCCCCGCGCTCTTGGTAGCTAACCACGTTGGCCAACAAGATCCGCTTCTCCTCACCTACGTCATTGCCCAGGCAGTGAACCGGAAGGCTCGGGCGATTGCCAAGTGGAAGATCTTCCATGGACGATTGGCTACGTCGTGGGCGGAGACTATTCCCCTGCACGCTGACCGCCGCCAAACCATGACGGCGGCCCAGCAGGCGCTGGAACAAGGAGCGCTGGTGCTCATCTATCCCGAAGCGGGCATTAATGTCCACCGGGAAATTGGCAAAGTGAAAACTGGGGCGGCGCGGCTGGCCTTGGCGACGCGCATACCGGTTATTCCCGTTGGCTTGCGCCGAACGGATGCTCCACCGAAAACCGAACTCAAGCATATTCTGGATTTGTTCATCGGCCGGGTGCATGTGCGTATCGGCACGCCCATCGACCTTCGCGCCTGGTACGACCTCACGGTAGACCGGCCACTCCTGGATAAGGTAAACGAGGCCATAATGACCCGGGTTGCAGAACTCGCTGGTAAGACGTACACCGGATGACGCGCTACCTTGGCCTCCGCTGGCTCATCCCCCTGCTCTCCAGGCGCTTCCGCGTGCTCGAAGGGCTAGAACATGTACCGCGAACGGGCCCCTTTATCTTGGCTGGGAATCACGTGGGTTCGCCCGACCCCATATTCGTGACGGCGGCCGTCTACGGAGCAACGCATCGTTCTATTGTATTCATCGCCTTCGACAAAGCGGTGCAGGCTTTTGGCAACCGGTTGGCCCACGGGTGGCTGGGCATGGTGAAAAAAACTGAAGAACGTCCTGGCGACGCGCTCATTCCCCTGCGGCGAGAACTAGAAGCAGGGCGCCCGGTTGGCATTTTCCCCGAGGGCATGCGCAATGCCGCGCCCTTCCTCTTACCGGGAAAAACGGGCGTGGCCCGGCTCGCGCATTGGACCGGTGCGCCCGTCATTCCTTTTGGCTTTGACGGCCCGTCTACCTGGACGTTCAACCAGGGCCTCCGGGCATCGGTAGCCTTCCGACGCGACATGGCCCTTCGCATTGGCGCCCCATTGCATTTCCCCAAAATACCAGACGCGCAAATCACCAAATTGCTCCTCACGCAGACGACGCGCACAATTATGGAACGCATTAGCGAGCTTGCCGGCCGCCCGTCGCCGTACTAAGCTTGCTCTACGAAAAGCACGTTGGAGGGCTCGCACTTCACTCCCAAGCTATGGATTGGTCCACTGTCTCACATCTGACGACAGACGAAATCCGCTCGCTCCAGAACCGAGCCATTCGGCGTTTCTTCCACCACGAGCTACCCTACAGCCCGTACTTTCGGGCGGCTTTTGAAAAGCACGGCGTGAAATTTTCGGATATCCGCAGCATTGACGATCTGCAAAAAGTGCCCTTTACGTCGAAGCTCGACCTCGCCCCCACAGTGGATGATCCGGCTAAATCCCGGGCCTTCATCCTGCAGCCGGACGAGCACCTCATCAAGAAGCACGCACCCAAGAGCAAGCTCCTGGGCATTATCCTCCAGAAACTGGCAGGACAAGACGTGAAGAAAAAGTTGGAGTGGGAGTACAAGCCAGTCCACCTGCACTTCACCACCGGCCGCACCGCCCTGCCCACCGCCGTGGGCTACAGTCAACGAGATTTAGAAATCCTCAAAGAAACAGCGGGCCGACTCTTCACCACCATGGGCATCCCGGGCAATGCCGTGGTCGTCAACGCCTTCCCCTACGCCCCCCACCTGGCGTTCTGGCTCACGTTCTTCGCGACCTCCAGTTTGGGACTCACCACACTGCAGACGGGTGGCGGCAAAGTCATGGGCACGCAAAAAATCATCGACGCGATTGAGCGATTGAAAGCAACGGTCGTTACATCCATCCCTGGGTACTTCTACCACTGCTTGCGCGAAGCCGTGGCCCAGAAGAAGAATTGGTCGAATCTGCAGTACGTGGTGTTCGGCGGAGAGCGGGTAAGTGAAGGTCTACGCGCCAAGGTAAAAGACCTCCTCAAAGAAGTTGGGGCAATGGATACGAAGATCTTCGCCACCTACGCCATGACCGAGGGCAAGACCGCCTGGGTGCAGTGCAGCGAGGAAACCGGCTATCACACCTACCCCGACATGGAAGTATTCGAGGTCGTGGATGAGCAGGGTAACCGCGTACCCGACGGCCAACCCGGCGAACTCGTGTACACCAGCCTCAACTGGCGCGGCACGGTTATGGTCCGCTACCGCACGGGTGACATGGTGCAGGGCCTCTCCTGGGCCCAGTGCCCGCATTGCGGCCGCACGGTGGCGCAAATCTCCAAGGATATTCGACGGAAGTCCGACATTAAAGAATTCAACCTCACCAAGGTGAAGGGCGAACTGGTGGACCTCAACGCCTTCTTCCCCTTACTCTCGGGTACCCCGGAGGTAGAGGAGTGGCAGCTGCAAATCGCCAAGGTGAACAACGACCCCTACGAAGTTGATGAGCTCGTACTCTACGTTGCGCCCAAACCCAACGTGACCTTCATGGAACTGGAGCACGCCCTCAACCGGAAAATCATGGCCGAGACCGGCGTAACGGCGCGGCTTGTAGAAAAACCGCTACAAGAGGTTCTGCAAATGATTGGCATGGAAACTGAGCCGAAGGAGAAGCGGGTTGTAGACGTTCGACCAAAGAACTAGGCCTTATGTCATCCCGGGCCCAGGCCCAGGATCGTGCGGCATGAGCCGAGAGTTGACCAGCCACTCGTAGTACGGTAGCGTGAAGTCCTCACCCTAGCCGTTTTTGTCATGCAAACAACAATTGAAAAGCAACCCAAGAGCATGGTCAAGCTCACGGTTGAGCTCACCGCAGACGAGTTTGCCAAGCACATCGCGGGCGCGGTCCAGCACCTGGCTTCGAGCGCGAAGATTCCCGGCTTCCGTCCGGGCATGGCCCCGCGGGACATCGTTGAGAAGAAAGTTGGCCTGGGCGCCATTCTCGAGCATGCGGCTGAACACGCCGTGGAAGACGCCTATCCCAAAGCCGTTCAGGAGCAGGGGCTCCGCACGATTGGCGGACCAAAAATTAGTCTGGAAAAACTGGCCGAAGGTAACCCGTTTATTTTTACCGCTGACGTGCCAGTGCTGCCCGACATTACCCCGGGCGATCCAGCAACCCTGAAGGTGGAGAAGAAAGCCGTAGAAATCTCGGACGATCACATGGCGAAAACCCTAAAGAACTTGCAGAGCATGCACGCCTCCCACACCGCCGCAAAACGTGCGGCGAAGCACGGTGACCGTGTGGACGTAGACTTCGACGCATTTCTCGACAACGCCCCGCTGGAGCGGGGTCAAGGCCGTGACCACACCCTAACCATTGGCGAGCAGCTCTTCATCCCGGGCTTTGAAGAGCAGCTCATCGGCCTGGCACCCGACCAAGAGAAATCTTTCAAGCTTACGTTCCCCAAAGACTACGGCAAGAAAGACCTCCAGGGGCGGGAGGCAGAGTTTAAAGTAAAAATGAAAGCCGTATACGACACAAGCATGCCGGCTTTGGATGATGCCTTTGCCAAAAAACTCGGAAACTTCGCGAGCATGGAGAAACTTCGCGAGCGCGTAAAAGAAAACCTCCACGAAGAGGCCACAGAGCGGGAGCGTCAGCGGTACGAACAGGCCCTCCTGGAAGAGCTCCTAAAGAAGAGCACCATTGGTGACGTGCCCGAAATCTTGGTGGAATCGGAGCAGGATAAGATGGTACACGAACTCCAACACGCTATTGAGCAAGATGGTGGGAAGTTCGACGACTACCTAGCGGGCCTCAAGAAAACCCGCGACGACATGAAGAAAGAGTTCGAGAAGCGGGCAACGGACCGCGTGAAGGTTGCACTACTCTTGCGGAAACTCGCCGACGACCATCAGCTCCTCGCCACGGAATCAGAGGTGGAAGGCGAAGTTAGTGCAGAGAAACTTCGCCTGGGCAGCAATCCAGAACTCCTCAAGCAAGTTGAGTCAGAAGACTACAAGAACTACTTGAAAATGGTCCTCACCAACCGGAAGACCATAGCCTGGATAGCTGAGCAGGCCGAAAGCAAGAAGTAACCGCCAAGCAAAAACCCGCTAGTGACCTAGCGGGTTTTTTGGTTTTACGAAAGGATCATTTCCAGAATGGTAGCGACGGACTGGGCCTTGGCCTCCCAGTCTTCATCATCCACGTAGTGGAAGTTGGGATGGTCCTGCCACGCCGATACCGTGCGTTCGCCCGTGGCTACGGCGTCTTCATACGACTCGCGCCGAGCCGGGTTGCTGCGGTGGTACTTCTCGTAGATCTCGGGCGGCGGCACCTTGAGGCAAATTACGGCCGCATACCGCTCATACTCATAGCCCAACTGGGTCTGGCAGGTCTTCTCGAACTCTTCGACCCCATTTGGCAAATAGGCGATACTGTCGGCGCTGCCCCGGTCCACGACAATCGCTTCCTGCCCAGCCAGCTTCCCACGCATGCGAGCTAAAAATTCAAAGCTCGCCTGCACCGTGTACAGCTGCTGTTGAAATTGCCTCACGAAGAGCCCGTTCTCCGCCGGGAAGGGGATGCCCACATCGTTGATAACGATGGAGGCGGCCTCGGGCACCACGTGAATGCGTGCGGGGTACGTTCGGCGAATGGTGGCCAGGATGCTGCTCTTGCCCGAGCACGGCCCGCCGGTGATCACGATGATCGGCAACGGCTTGGTGACGAGCTCGAAGATAGACGGTGGACTCTCCAAACCACCGAGGGCACTTGCGAGCTTGGCCAAATCGTAGTTCGTCACATCGTTGGTGACTTCCACGGCCTGGTCGGAGTCGGCCCACGACGGAAGGGGGCAGGGCGTTTCGGCCGATGGGAGCTCACGCTCCAAAACCCACAAACCTTTCAGCGGGCCAGCGTACCGATCAATCTCCCAGCCATCACGGACAAACCGCCGTTTGTGGAGGATGAAGGGGCACGCTTCCAAAAGCGCTCGACCGATTGCGCGGTCGGCGATCCGGGATGTGTGTTCTTCACGGGTTCTGCCGCGACCGGTTTTCCGGGTGAGTTCGTACGTGCCGGAAGGCCCGCCAAGTTGGCGAATGCGCATGGTGGCATGTGCCGGGGTTTGGAAGTACCCTTGGACGATATCGCGCCCAATTGCGCCCCGCTGGAGCGTGACCTTCGGAATCACGAACCGACGTTCGATTTCAAAGTGCGTTGGCAATAGTGCCTCCTCTGGATTGTTTCTAGTGATTGATTTTCCGGTGACTGTAACAATTTTTTGATTGCGCGTCAATGGTAATCGTCTGGCCTTACGAATATGTCCGCGTTCTGCCCCTTGACAAAGCTTCTATTTTGTATAAGGATGTGCGGTTAACATGTTCTCTGAAAATTTGAAGAAAGGAAGGTACCAAGGTGATTTACTACTTCTGCCTGGACGCAGAGCACGTGGCGCAACGCGTGGCCCAGCTACAATCTGCGAACATCCCGCACATCCGGAAAGACGACTTTGACACTGAGGGTTCGGGCGTCCTCGTGAGTGAGCGCCATGCGTTGGCCGCGCTCCGGGTTTGGCGTGCTGACGTTAAACGTATCAATGATGCAAACGACTACTATGGTCGAGTGAAAACCGTCACCCTTGAAACAGGGCAAGTGGAACTCAACGCGCCTCATCGCGTTACCGTGTCGCATGTTCTCAGCACCCTTCGAGAAGAACGCCTGCAAAACATGATGAAGTCAGTAGTGGCGCCGTTGCTCCCACATGTGCAGACGGATGTCCTCATCCACTTTAGTAGTGGCGACTACGTTGACTCTGAGAAATACGCCCTGGAACGCAAGTTTGTCATCTACTTCGGAGGTTTGCGTCGACATCGAAGGCATACACCCCACAACTCAAGCCCGACAGTCTTCGGGGTGAGGTCTGAAAGATCTGAGTGTTGGGATGCTAGCGATACTGCCAATGATATCTATGATCCGGGCGAAAGGCGCTGCGTTGCCGAACTGTGGGACAACAAGCTCCTCATCATTCACCATACCCCGTCGAATGATGCGTTGATTGACTGTCAAATTTTGCAGCAGATCGTCGCGCGCGTTGTGCATCAGCTATCGTCCGGTACGGTGAGCATCGAGGACACGCTCCGCGATTGCATGCAGAGTATGCAAGCCGAAATGCTCGCGTACGTTCAGCGCACCACGGCTGGTAGAATTGAGAAGCGAATTCAAACGACGCACGACGACATTGAGGCCTTGCGGAATACGTGTAAGAACCTGCGCAATGACCTGGTGAGAAAATCCCGACGTCTGCAGGAACTCCTGCAGTTAGAAAGTGTGCTCACGCAGGTTCGGGATAGCGCCCCCATGGAGACAATAGCCAGGGAGTTTGCGGCACTCGTCGCACATCCGCAGGTAACGAATGTTCTGGTAACAGCACAGAAACTCAGCATTGATACCGCAACCGTATACTGCACCGAGCCGAATAGTGGGAGGCGCCATGAACTGGGCAACTTCACTATTGAAATTGCCTGGGACGGAGCTCAAGCTGGGAACACTACAGTTCTCAACCACGCTCGACGAATCGACGGTCTCTACCCGAACATGCACGCGCCACTGGTAGATGGGGACGGTCGATTGCTGTCTAAACGCTTTCAGGAGTCTGTCCCGAAGCTCATCGCATCGAATGCCTGGTCCACTATCCTCAGCCTCGTTTTGCAATGCCTCGAGACTGTGGACCCTAACGACCCGGCTTCGAAGTATGTAGAAAATTGGCCGCTTGCAACGCAGGAAACGCAACCTGTGCCCGTAAGTGCAAGCGCCTAACATGAAACTGTTATTTGCAAGAACGGAGTCAGCCCTGACTCCGTTCTTTTCGTATACGCGCCCTTGACAAGCCTACCAAAATGTGTAAGATACCCGGTCATGCCATACCGATGCGTGACGTACACCAAATCCGCAATGACCGTTGAAAAGTAGCTAAAGAATATACAAGAGCAGAAAGGAGTAGCCATGCGCACATTTACCCCGCATGGATTTCGTGCCGCAATGAGGGTGTTTGGCCCCGAGCCACGCATCTTCATTCCACCCCAAGTACATGACTTCATGTACCACGTGGTCGACCTCTCAGCAAAGGAGGTCTCATGGTTAGCGCGAGTGGAAAACCCTCGCGACTTGGATTTCATTATTGGCGAAACCTTCCTGTTTGAACAGGAAGTATCGGCAACTCGTGCCAAGATCACCACCGACGGCCTTACCACCTTCGCCATGCAGCTCCTCGCGGAGCGTGAAGACGGCGAAGCAGTCTGGAACAGCATCCGGCTGTGGGGACATTCCCATGTGACCATGGATACCGATCCTTCCAAACAGGATGACGACCAGATGCTGGAGTTCAGCAAGTGCAAGCACCCGTGGTTCATCCGGCTGATCGCCAACAAGCTCGGCCGCCTGGAATTCACGCTCTACCTATTCGACCGCGGCATTATCATTGAAGACGTGCCGTGGCAGCTCCTGATGCCCGTTGATGGCAATATTCGAACCAGCATCCAAACTGAGCTAGCAGCGAAGGTCACTGTGGTTGCTCCGCCCAAAGGTACGGCAAGATTTCTGGTTGTGGGCGACGACGATGAACTTCACGATCCGGAAGAGTACGGTATTACGAACATCCAGCAGCTGATCCTTCCCATCTCGGCCAGGAGCTCGCGGTCAGCTAAGCGCAGAGCGCGTCGGGGTAAACAGGGGGTTGGCCATGCCGGTTAATCCTACTCGTCACCTTTCCGTATTCTCCCCGCATGCGTTCGGTAATCGGCGCGTGGACATCATTGGTGTCGGCGCTACCGGTAGCCACATCCTCGTGGAACTCGCCAAGCTGGGCATTACCAACCTGCACGTGTGGGATCCCGATGTGGTCGCGGAGGAGAACATCTCCAACCAAATGTACGGACCGCAGCACATTGGACAGCTGAAAGTCGAAGCGGCCCGAACGATCGTCCATACGCTCACCGGAACGACTATTACCACCCACCCAGAGGCAGTGGATGGCTCTCAGGTACTCGGTGACGTCGTGTTCGTCTTAACCGATGGCATGACCTCGCGCAAGCAGATCTGGGAGCGAGCTCTCCGCTACCAAATGCGCACATCCCTGGTCATAGAAACCCGGATGGGCGCAGAAGAGGGGCGTGTGTATGCCGTTGACCCGAGCAACCCAACCCATGTTGACGCCTACGAAGCAACGCTTTACGATGACGCGAAAGTCACCGAGGCGTCTGCGTGCGGGACCTCAATAAGTGTTGGTCCCACTGCAGCAATCCTTGCTGGATTTGCCGTTTGGCAGCTCCTGCGCTGGTTCGCTGTTGAGACCGGTGCAAGCACCGACATCCTGGAACAGGAAATCATCTTCGCTCTGCGCCCGTCAAACATCTTCGCCTATCCATTTACCGAAACGGTCGAAGTCTCATAGGACGTTGCGCTCCGCGCAACGTGACTAGTCACAACCCATTAACAAAGGAGGTCTCTCGTGGCCACGAGAACCCAAAAGCCCACTGCTAAGAAGCAAGGGAAGAAGCCTGCCACTGCAAAGAAACCCGTCGAACCGAAATTCAGCTTCATCACCGTGCGCGTCGCCATGCTGCCCGGCCCGATCAACTCCATCGCCCTCAACGGCGAACGGAATGTGCAGGCCGCGCTCGAGGGCGCCAAGCTGGATGCCGACGGATACGAGATCAAGGTGAACGGTCGTCCGGCCTCTCTGGAGACCAAGGTCACGGCGAACGCCACGATCCTGCTGGTCAAACCGATCGACGGCAACTGACATACTCCGAACACAATTCCTGCCCTTTGCAAAAGGCGCTCCCCCCGGAGCGTCTTTTCATTTTGCCCTTGACAAAATGTGAGAAATGCGTACACTGTTCTGTCCTGAAACACATGCCAACTCATTAACAACTCGGAAACAATACGCGCAAACATAAGGATAGGAACCCATGGAACAGTACTTCGTTTCTGGCCTTACGCCACGTCAACTTGCTAGCTGCAAGCAAGCAGGTTGCGGATGGCTAGACTACAGTGTGGACGACCTTACGGGAGCTCTGTTCACAGAGCGGGAACTTCGGAAAGCTCTCACCGCACTTAATCGAATCATTACCTTCCGCTTCGCTACAGCGTACGAAGGCATATACGGTGTAAAACTCTCTCCAGCACAGGTACGCCGTACGCATCACACCGCACGGTGCAACGACTGGGATGAGGATGACCTCAATGATGCCGCGAAGTATGTGGCGGTAGCACAAGAAGTTCTCGTGCCAGCAATACGTCGAGACGTTATCATCGAGGCATCGGGGGGGAACCACTGTGCAGCAACGCCTTACACAGAAGTGGAGCCACTTCGTATATGCATATGGTCAGGACCGATAGCAAACCGCGACTACGGGACGCCGGAACGCATGTGGGGAATTTCGGTCGATGATGATGGGAGCTACTCCTTTGGTCCAGCAAGCCAGGGGATATCTATCACTGCACCGGATGTGGATGGTCCGGTGGCCCAACTTGTGGGACTGACCCTCTACATCTTCCACAATAACTATGACTACGCGAGTGAAGACGAACTGAAAATCTTCAGGCGTATATGCGAGGAAGCTGCCATCGAGCTGACAATGCTGGAGCGGCAGCGGACGCAGCATCGCAGACGCCTTGTGCCCGCACTGTCACGAGCCACACGACGTCAAACCTACATTGAGCGGAATCGTACACGCGGTCGCAACTTCACTGATCAGCTAGACCAAGAAGCGCAAACATTGCAACAGAAAGTTGCCGAACTGCAAACGGCGCTCACTTCGTCACTTCGCCGTCTCGCCGAGATTCGTACGCAGAAAGAAGTCATGCGCACGCATGCAGTAGAGAACAGCGAAAAACTTTACGGCAGCGAGTTCGATCAGCTTTCAACCATTGACCGGGTTGCGCGCGTGGACACTACAGAGGAAGCCCTGCAGATAACCACGCACACGCTCCACTGCCAGAATCCTAACACTGGCAACGTGCACGTACTCGGGCGGTACCGAATTGACATTCTCCTCAGAGGAGAAGAAGAACGGGAACGAGATTCTATTCTCATGTTCAACCTGGATAGACGGGTTGAGCAGGGCTCTCACGGTAACATGCACGCGCCTCACGTTTTCGGCGATGGCGGAGCATGCTTTGGCAACATTGAGGAGTCAGTCAGCGACCTTTACGCCAATTGCGAGTACGTCGCCCTGGTGTGCCTGCTCATCTGCTTCCTCCAATCGGTGAACGTGGAGGACAGTGCTGGGTCCTACATCGTCAACTGGCCGCTAGCAGACACACAATCTGCAAAGCGATTCCTCGCCCGCCAGCACGCCGCGTAAACACGCACCTTCAAACAGCGCAGAGCTCCTTGCCCTGCGCTGTTTTCGTACCACAAATAAAGAGCGCTCCTGAAGAATCAGTCGCGCTCGTCGGGAATGTGCCTATCCCGTTTCCGGTGGTAGCCTTTCCCACCTTTTTTGGTGGAATGCGGCTTCCCCGATGGGATTGGCCCTGAGGTTCGGTTGGCTCGTTTAATGAGCTTCACCACTTCTTTCTTTTTCACGATTACCTCCTTTGCGAACAGTGCAGGATAGCAAATTCGCCACTTTTGTCAATGCTATACTACCCCCATGCTCATCGGCCATCACGTCTCTGCCGCGGGCGGCAGCCAGAATGCCCCGAAGAATGCACACGACCTGAAGTGCGAGGTCTTTCAATTCTTTACCCGTTCACCCCAAGGTGGCGCCGCGCCGAAGCTCACACCGGATATTGTTGCGGCGTTCAAGGCAGAGAACACAAAGTACGGGATTCCGCGGACGTACGTGCACACCCCGTACTTCATCAATTTTGCCTCTGCAAATCCTCGGCTGCGGAAAGGTTCTATTGAAATTGTTCGCGGAGAACTGGAACGTTCCTCTCTGCTTGGCGTTACAGCAGTGATGACGCACTTGGGCTCAGCCAAAGACATGCCCAAAGCGAAAGCAACGAAAATGGTTGCCGATGCAATGAAAGAAATCCTGAAAGGGTACACGGGCACGACGCTCTTCCTCTTGGAAAATTCAGCCGGCGCTGGCGCCGTAGTGGGGGATACACTCGAGGAACTCGCCACATTTATTAAAGCTGCACCGGCGGGACAACGGAAAAAGCTGGGTATTTGCCTGGATACCTGCCACGCCTTTGCCAGCGGCTACGACCTACGGACCAAACCGGCTGTGGAAGCCTTTCTGAAGAAGTTCGACACGCTCATTGGCCTTTCGTACCTCAAGCTCATTCACGCAAACGACAGCATGATGGGCTTAGGCGACCACCGCGACCGGCACGAGCACATTGGCGAGGGCAAGATTGGTGTTACCGGTTTTAAAGCGCTCTGCGCGCACCCGAAGCTGAAGAACATCGATATGATTCTCGAGACCCACCACGACGGCAAACACATTGCGGACATTGCCTTACTCAAAAAGTTGCGCTCATGAAACTCCCCGACACGTACACCCGTATCTACGCAAAGCTCCCCCGCGCTGCCTGGCTGCTCATTGGGGTGACACTCGTGCTCTTCCTGCTCTCCGGCTTTACGAACTTCAACGCAGTCCTGGGCCGCGTCTGGCTCGAAGAGCAGCCACTGCAGTACGCGGACGCCCTCGTCGTTTTGGGCGGTGGCATTGATGCAGAGTCGGGCGAGCTCTCATTTAAAACTGAGGAACGTGTGCGCAGTGCTGTGCAACTCTTCAAAGACGCGCGCCCAGCCCCGTACCTTGTGGTCACCGGTGGGAAAGTAGGGGCCAATCCGTACGCCGAGGCACCAGCAATGGCCAAACTCGCCCAGTCGCTCGGCGTGGTGGAGAACGATATTATCCAAGAGGATCAGGCGAAAAATACTCTGGAAAATGCGGCGAACGTCATTGTCATTGGTAAGAAACATGGCTGGAGCACGTACATCGTCCTCACCAGTGACTTCCACACCAGCCGGGCCTGTACCTTTTTCCGCAATGCAGGTGCGCAGGTGGTTTGCCGGTCCGCAAACCGCAATGCCGTGCAGCAGCGAACGTTCACACGCCGACTCCAAGGCACCAAAGTCGTGCTGCGCGAGTACGCCGCCAACCTCTACTACTGGCTCACTGGTAAACTGTAAAAATTTATGCAACCTATAGCCATCGCCAAGCGCGCTGCCCATGCAGCCGGCAAACTCCTACTCAAACGTTTCCAGCACTTACACCGCCGGGATGTCGACGCCAAATCGGCGCACGAGCTGGTCACCGCCGCAGATAAAGACGCCAACCTCCTCATCCAAAAACACCTACGCAAGGCTTTCCCGCGCATCGGGGTGCTCTCGGAGGAGGGCCACAACCACCCGGGCAAACTCCGCTGGGTCATCGACCCCCTAGACGGGACCCTGAACTTCGTCCTGCACGTGCCGTTCTTCGGCGTGTCCATTGCGCTCGTGGAAGACGAAACTCCCTTATTTGGGGTCATCACCTGCCCACCCACAGGGGAAACCTTCATCGGCGCGCGCAATCAAGGCGCCACAAAGAATGCGCAGCCGCTCCGCCGCCACCCCAGCCGGCAGCTCAACCAAACAATTATCGGCTACGGGTACAGTCACTCCATTCGCTCCTTGCACGCGTCGCTCGTCATTGCCGAAAAACTCAGCCACCACTTGCGCGCTGTTCGACACGCCGGCTCAACCGCGCTCGACCTGGCCTACCTTGCTGCGGGTCGGCTGGATGCCGTCATCATCGCGGGGCCCATTAACCTGTGGGATGTGGCGGCAGGCGTGGTCATAGCCCAAGAAGCGGGCTGCGCCCTACAGGATGAGCGGGGTCGCACGTGGTCACCGAAGAGCAGAGATCTCTACGCTGGCCCCTTACCCACGTTGCAGCGCATTCGACGCTACACCTAACGCATGCCACTGTACCGCGTCCACGTTACGACCGAAGCCAGGCGGGAAGCAGTGCGCGTGGAAGGAAAAACCATTCTGGTATCGGTGCGGGCCGCTGCGGAAAACAACCAAGCGAATGTGGCAGTGCTGCGACTGGTGAAGCAGCACCTGCATGTCAAACGCATCGAGCTTGTGTCTGGAAACCACAAACCACACAAGGTTGTGCGGGCTACCTAGCACCCCCGCTCGATTCCGTTCCAACTACAAGAGTCTGCCGCTCACCTCGTGTGATTGTATTTCGGGGTCCCCAAATATTTGGCGCGGACCGAACGTAGTGAGGGAGCACGAATGTTTGGGGTTGAGCGAGGCTGCTCGCTGAGGCCGGAGCGGGATGCGCCAAGGCCGCGTCACGCGTAGGTCGACGCGAGCAACGAGCTGGAGCGGGTAGGGGGAATCGCCCTGCGGGCCGGGGTGCTTCCGATGGGTCGCACCCGTTCGATTCCGTTCCTATCACAAAAGTCTGTCACCCACTTCGTGAGCGACAGACTTTTGGAGCGGGTAGGGGGAATCGAACCCCCGGCATCAGCTTGGAAAGCTGAGGTATTGCCATTATACGATACCCGCCTAGACGCGGCGCGGCTGGCCCGCACGTTCTTCTATTTCTTCCATAAATACCGGCCCAGGTCAACCCACCACATCCCATCCTTCTTCACGACATCAACACCCTCGCGCTGCAGCAAGAAGGCCTGCTCATCGGCGGCGTGCTGCATGTTCACAATGGAGAGGAAGCCCTCCTTATTTACCACCCGGGGCCACGGCACTTCCGTACTCATCCGCTCATCCAAAGCGTGGAGCGCCCAGCCCACGGCCTGTGCGGCCCGCGGACTGCCAACAAGCGCTGCCACTTGCCCATAGGTCGCAACCTTGCCCCGCGGTATCTTCTTGACCCAGGCGTACACCTGCTGGTTGAACGACGAGGACTTCTTCATTGCTGCTCAACCCGGGCGAGAAACTCCTTCAACTGCCGAAAAGCGTCGCCGCGATGGCTCAAACTATTCTTCTCCTCGTCTGTCATCTCGGCGAATGTCCTGGTGTGACCCTCCGGAATGAAGATGACGTCGTAAGGCAACCGTTCCCGGGGCGTACCGCGAGGTGAAAGGGGAATCATCCCATCAAGGCGGCCGCTAAAAGTCCATTCCTGCCCGTCGGGCGACACCAAAGCCGCAGCAGTTTCGAACCACGCCGTGCGGCGATGCTCGGGCACCCCTTGGAGCTCGTTGAGCGTATAGGTAACGAGTTGTTCACCGGTGGCACCCTCGCCCGCCCAACGCGCCGAGAACACTCCTGGCGCGCCGTCCAAAGCGTCGATAGAAAGTCCCGAGTCATCAGCCACCGCCCACTTCCCGGTTCGCTGGCTTACAAAGCGCGCCTTCTTCAGCGCGTTCTCCGCAAAGGTCACGCCGTCTTCAATGACATCCTCGGGGGCGCCGGCCTCATCGGCGCTGATGATCTCCATGGGTAAACCCGCTAAGATTGCTCGCATTTCTGTCACTTTCCCCGGATTGTGGGTGGCAAAGACGAGCTGCATTCTCCCAGTATAACCTTGACGCCCGTTCCAGCCTATGGTTGGATGGCAGGAATACCAACAGCCAGCAAAAAGGAGTTTGCTTTGGAAACACAGACGGAAACCTCGGCACAACGCCAGACGCGGTTCGGCTATGGGATTGGGGTTGGCTTCGCCCTCGTCATCGTATGGCTCATCTTTTCGGGGATCGCCAACATCCCCGAAACCCAGGCTATCATCTGGATTCCCGTACTCTCGTTCATCGCCGGCATAGTCCGGGTGTGGTACCCAAATCTTGACGGGGCCATCACCTACTCATCCGGCTTCCTGCTCATCACGCTCATTGCGTACTGCGCCGATCTCGGACTTGCACTCGGCTGGTACCACGCCCTCGCGGGTTTGGTGGCTCACCACCTAGGCAATCGGTTCCTCGCTGCCGCGCAGAAGAAAAAACAAGCGTGAGCTCAAGTCGTCCACAACCGTGGACGACTTTCTCGTTACGCTGTTGCAAGTGCTACACTGTACCCATGCGCCCATCGCAGCTCGAAGTCCTGGCTTGCCAAATTCGTCGCTGGATTCTCCAGATGACCACGGCGGCTGGCTCTGGACATGCCACATCATCCCTTTCGGCAACCGACCTTCTGACCACTCTATTCTTTGGTGGCTCTTTTCGTGCGAACTTACGCACACCGAAAGCCCCAAATAATGACCGGGTGATTTTTTCAAAAGGACACGCGGCGCCACTCCTCTACGCGCTGTACGCAGCCGCGGGCGTTATTCCAGAACGAGAACTCCTCACCCTCCGGAAATTCGGGAGCCGGTTAGAAGGCCATCCCATACCTTCATCTTTTCCGTACGCCGAAGCAGCAACCGGCTCGCTCGGCCAGGGGCTATCAGTGGGCCTCGGCATGGCCCTGGTCGGAAAAACCGACAAGGGGTCGACACGCACATTCGTGCTCCTCGGCGATAGCGAACTAGCCGAAGGGCAGGTGTGGGAAGCGGCGCAGCTGGCGAGCCATTACAAACTCAACAACCTCATCGCCATTGCGGACATCAACCGCCTGGGCCAGCGCGGTGCCACCATGCTGGGCTGGAACGTACAGGCATATGCAAAGCGCTTCGCGGCGTTTGGCTGGCGTACGTTCATTGTAGATGGCCACAACTACACAGCAATCACCACAGTCTACCGCCGTGCGCTCACCAAAAGTACCCGACCAACAATCATCCTAGCCAAAACCGTGAAGGGCAAAGGCGTGAGTTTCTTGGAAAATAAAAATGGATGGCACGGCAAAGCGCTTTCCAAAGTGCAGGTTGCCCAAGTGCTGGATGAACTCGGGTCAGCGCCACGCATCCGTGGGGTTGTTGCCAAGCCTGCAGGTCGAGTCCCAAAGCCTACGAAGCGCCGGCCTGCCCAACCGCTGCACTATACCCGTGGTGCACTCGTCGCCACGCGCAAAGCCTACGGCACCGCGCTCGCTCGCATTGCTCCCGCATATCCTGAACTCGTCGTCCTGGATGCCGAGACGAGTAACTCCACCATGGCAGAGGTGTTCGCCAAGACCCAACCCAAACGCTTCTTCGAAATGTACATCGCCGAGCAGAACATGGTGAGTGCTGCACTCGGCATGGCGCGGCGCGGCAAGTTGCCATTCGCTTCCAGCTTTGCCGCCTTCCTTACCCGAGCGCACGATCAACTCCGCATGGCGGCGCTCAGTAATGCGCACCTGGTACTCTGCGGTTCCCATGCCGGTGTGGCTATTGGCCAAGATGGCGCTTCGCAAATGGGCGTGGAAGACATTGCTCTGTTTCGGACGATATTCGGCAGCACCGTCCTCTACCCAAGCGACGCGGTATCAACCGAAAAACTCACTGAACAAGCGGCCCGGACACACGGAATTGTGTACCTGCGAACAACGCGCAATGCCACGCCCGTGCTCTACAAGAATAGCGAGGCGTTCCCTATTGGTGGCAGCAAGACGCTCGCCGAGAGCCAGAAGGACAGAGCAACAATTGTCGCCGCGGGCATCACCGTGCACGAAGCGGCCAAAGCCTACAACGAACTCCAGAAGCAGCGCATCCACGTCCGGGTCATTGACCTCTACAGCATCAAGCCTATCGATCGCAAAACGCTGCTACGCGCCGCCCGCCAAACCAAGCACCTCATTGTCGCAGAAGACCACGTGGCCCAAGGTGGGATCGCGGATGCGGTCCGGGCCGTCGTCGGCGGGCTCGCCACCGTGACCTCCCTTGCGGTTCGGAAAATCCCCCGCAGTGGCACACCCGAGCAGCTCCTCGCGTATGAAGGGATAGATGCGAAGGCGATTGTACGGACGGTAAAAGGCAGCATCATCAACGTGCACCGAGGCCGGGTGGGTGCAGTACAGTAGAGCTCACTCTAACTTCAAAAAACGTATGGAATTCAAGGAACTACAAGCGCAGGTAGTACAAAACGCAATGAACTACGGCAAGAAGTACAATGTGGTTATTGACCAGGACTTCGCCATATTGAAGCTCTACGAAGAAGTGGGAGAGCTGTCGCAGGCAATTTTGATTCACCGGAAAAAGAGCCGGCCCGAAAAGCACGTGCCTGACAATGTGTCCATGAATGAAGTCGCGAAAGAACTAGCCGATGTTGTTGGCATGGCAATAGTTAATGCTCACCTACTAGGGATTGACCTAGAGGCTGCGATCAGCAAGAAGTGGATCAACAAGGAAAAAGGGCCTGCAGCTCAGCCGACAGCGTAATAATATTCGCCTATACAGAGACAGGCGCCGGGCGCCCGTATTTGACGCCGAGCGGTTTTCTGCTAAGGTGTGTTGAAATACACACTGAACCCTACACAAGGAGGGTGCCATGGCAACCAAGAAACGTGCCGCCCCCAGAATTCGCATTGGTTACTCGAAGCGCATCTTCGACCGCCCCACCTTCGAACGTCTCGTCCAATCCCAGCTGTACCCGAGCGAATACCGGCTCGTGATGCTGGCGTACCGCATGGCGAAGTATGGCCATCGCGACCAGTTCCGCCGCGACAACCTCACGCGGTACTTTGACCACTGCAAGGGGGTTGGCCTCATCATTGTCCTGGAGTGCAAGGTCTTCCTGGGGAAGCCCATTTGCGTGGGCTTCATGCACGACCTCGTTGAGGACTCTTTCATCCTCATGTGGGATGACATTGAGCGCATCTTCGGCAAGGACATCTACCGCGGCCTGCGCATTGTCACCAAAGAGCGGGACAAGGACTACTACTGGGGGCTTACTTCGGTAGAGCCAAAGGACTGGTGGATTATCCTGGTGAAACTTGCGGATCGCCTGCACAACATGCGGACGCTCCTCAACGAAGCCGAAGCCTTCCAGCGGAAGCAGCTCACCGAAACTGAGGAAATCTACCCGGGCCTCATCGAGGTCTTCCGGGCCAAAGCGCCGAAACGCTTCAGGCACCTGGCTGACTTCTTCAGGACTGAGCTGGCGTACGCGTGTAACCGAGTACGCAAGCAGCTGGGCGAACCCAAAACGACTGCATTCAAACGTGCAGCCTAACCCTTTTCCGAACGGCACAAACCCTGTGCCGTTCTTTCTACTGTGTCATTGCGAGTAACGAAGCGACGTGGCAATCTCGCTTCTTCAGCGGAATTGCCTCGCTAGCGCTCGCAAAGACGACGATGAATCACCGAGATTGAAAATCTCTCAAAAGTTTTGCAATTTCAGCCGTGCTTTTCTGGAAGTTCTCTCCATTACCACGCTGTCGACTTATCTCATAGATCGAAATAGCGGTCATGACCGATACGTTCAAGCTCTCCACGAACCCGCGCATAGGCAAGAGCAGGAGTCGGTCACAGGCCTGCACGGCCTCCGGCGAGAGACCCGCGTGCTCATTACCCACCCACAGCGCAATCCGTTTTGCCGTAAGCTTAGCTTTCGTAAAATCTTCAGCGGCGTCGTGCAGCACCGTACCAACGGATTCGTAACGAAGTCGCTTGAGTGCAGTCCGGCACTCGCGCGCAGTTTTAAACTTTCGAAATGTTAGCCACTTATTCGCCGATGAGCTGCTGGACTTCCCCACACGCCGCGGATTGAAGGCCTTCTCCTTATTGAAGATGAACCACACATCTTGCACGCCAAAGGCGTCGCAGGTGCGCAGGATGGCCGCAGCGTTGTGCGGGTCGTGGATGTCTTCCAGCACGACAATGAACCCGGCTTGGCGCTGACTGGCAACCTGTTGCAACTTTAGTTGACGACGTGAAAGCGACATGGCACTAGTGTACCACGCCGCTTTTTTGCATTCTTAATCAGCGAGGAGTAAGTCCGCGTACCCGTTCTTGGCGGGCTTCACCTGCGCCGGCACGGTGCCCTTCCAGATGTCGTAGCCGTCGTGGTACTCCAGCTGCGTAAGGCTAAAGCCGGGAATTGTTGCCATCCGGCTATTCACCTTCTTCACCACCCAGTCCTCAAACTGCTGCACGTACTTCTCGGGCACACTGAAGCGGCCGAGCTTGGCACTGGTAATATCGAGGCTCACGCTCTTCTCGCTCGTCCGGTTGATCATGACCTTGGCGTACATCGGTGATTTTACGTACTGCCGGATCATGCCAGAAATCTCTACCCCGCCCTCAATCATCCGCACCTGCACGTCAGTGACGGCTGGGTTTGTGCCCTGCATCTTGTTCAGCCACGAGGTGATTTCTTCAGAAGTGTTCTGCGTATCGACAGGAACTGATCCAGAAAAAATTTCGGTAGGGCTGGTGCTGTAGTCAACTTTCTCACCCGAAATCTCTAATGGCACTTTCTGCTGGATAGCCGCATACGCTGCCTCACTCACCTGCACGCCCAAATCTTTGGGCTTGTTGGCACCCATGATCGCCGACGCCACTGGAATGTTATACAGGCCTGTCCAAGCAATGGCCAAAATGAGGAGGACGATGACGCCCAAGACCCACCAGTACCACGTGTGACGCTTCTTCTTGGCGGGTGCTTTTTCAATGACGGGTTGGGGTGGGGTATCCATACGCTTACTGGCTAAGAGGAAGTGAAGATGGGGGAGTACGGCGCTGTGTCCAGCTCAGTGCCAGGATGCAGGCGTAGAAAATAAGGCCGTAGACACAAGCAGGAAGGCTCGTAGCCTTCTGCCAGAAAATTTCGTACGCCGAGAGGCCGAGGGCAAAGAGGGTGCCCACCACGGCCAGCCAAAAAATTGTGGTACGTACCTTTGGCACATCACGCACAATGCTCCACATAGCTAGGATGAGAACGATAAAGAACATTGCAAACCCATACACGCAGTTAGGAAGCCCAATAATCATCACCGGGCCAGAAGCGCTGGCACTGCAGGAGATGGCGGCTTTTTCGCAACCACTACCCCACAGATTCACGTAGCTCAAGTACCCCGAGAGAGCGCTGCCCGCAGCGGCGAAAACGGCAATCAGGCTATAGGCAAATGATCGGCGCATAAACACAACAAGTGAGAGAGGAGTTCACCCCTATTGTCCTGCCTACAACGAAAAAATCAAGACCTGCCGATTCGGTCATTCTGAGGCCGAGCTCAACGAGGCCGAAGAATCTCATCGGCCATTCATGCTCGTGAGATTCTTCGTCGTCCCGCGCCTGCGGGACTCCTCAGAATGACAAACTACGAACTTTACGCCCCCTGCTGCCTCCAAAGCGCGCCGTACAACCCGCCTTGCTTGAGAAGTTCGGCATGGCTCCCGTGCTCCACCACCTGCCCGTGTTCCAATACATAGATGATGTCTGCATGCGCAATGGTGGAAAGCCGGTGCGCAATGAGCACAGTCATGAGCTGGGGCTTCTTGGCCGTGATGTCTTTGATCGTTTCAGTGATGGACTTCTCAGTTATGCTGTCTAGGCTACTCGTGGCTTCGTCGAAGATGATGAGATCGGGCGCGCGGAGCAACGCCCGCGCAATGGCCAAACGCTGGCGCTCACCGCCCGAGAGTTTCAAGCCACCCTCGCCAATGCGCGTGTCTAAGCCCTGAGCAGAACGGTGCAGGATTGACGATGCCGCAGCGGCCTCCAGCGCAGCCAGGCACTCGGCATCCGTTGCTTTTGGCCGCACGAACAGCAAGTTCTCCCGAATCGTACCGGCGAAGAGCTGCGTCTCCTGCGCCACGAGCCCGATACGCTGTCGGAACTGGCGGTAATCCAGCTGCTGGCTATCCACACCGTTGAACAGCAAACTGCCATGGGTAGGTTTGTACAAACCGGCCAGGAGCTTCACGAGTGTGGTCTTGCCGGAACCCGACGGCCCGACAAAGGCAATAGTTTGCCCCGAACGAATATCCACATCAATTGCCTCCACGGCTGGGCGCACCGCTGATGCGTACTGGAAACCCACCCCGTCAAACCGAATGTGCTCGAGTTTGCTCACCACGGTTGGCGCGTTGGGTTGTGCTTCGGCTTCAGTGGCCAGCACCTTCTCCAGCTGGTCCATGCTCGCCCGCGTTTCCTGGTACTGCTGCGCCACAGTGCCAAGCTCGGAGAGCGGGTTGAAAATGAAAAACGAGTAGAGCAGGAGAGTGAAGTACTGGCCGAGGGTGATCTGGCCTTCAAAAATTAGGAAGAAGAGCAGGACGAGCAGGATGGAGCGCAAGGTATTGATGAGTGTTCCCTGAATGAAGCTGAATTTCCGCACAATGATGATCTTCTTCAGTTCTAGCTGTAGGATCACGTCATTCGTGGCGTTCAGCCGTGCAATTTCCTGCTGCTCCAGGCCTAAGCTTTTTACGAGCTCCACGTTCCGCAGCGTTTCTGTAGTAGCGCCCGAGAGCGAGGCCATTTCTTTCACAATGCGCGCCTGTGCCGCTTTGATCTTCCGGCTAATGAGGAACGTCACGGTGCCGAGCAGGGGAATCATGAGCACGTACACCAAGCCAACGCTCCAGTGGACAGTAAAAGCGTAGGTGAGCACGAAGATGACACCGATGATGGAGAAGAACAGAATGCTGATGGCGCTGGTAATCAAACCCTGAACGTCCAGCCGGGCCTTCTGGAGTTTCTGGAGGAGCTCGCCCGATCGTTGGTCCTCAAATGCTTCGTAGGGCAAAGAGAATGAGTGGCTAACACTGTGTGCGTAGAGCCGCGCGCCCAAGCGTTGCACCACAACATTGGCCACGTAGTCCTGGAAGTTCTTCGCGATGCGGGAGACCAGCGCCGTGCCCATGGAGAGCAAGACGAGCGTTATGACGCCGCGGATGAAATCTGGCCGGGCAAATTCGCCAGCTTTGGTAGCGTACCGGTCTACCAGCAGCCGCATGAGCTGCGGGTCCAGCAAAGAGAATACCTGGTTTGCCGTCGCCAACAGTAATGCCCCGATGAGGAGCTTCTTGTACTGCTTCAAGTATTTCCAGAGAAGGCGCATGGCGTTGGGGACGAAACGGACGGGTGGGAACTCCCACCCGTCCAGGAGGATATCAGGAATGCATCGTTACCGCCAGGTGACGTCCAGACTCGCGGCGCCGAGGTCAAAGTCTAAGTCGACCTTCTTGCTGGCCGTGGTGTAGTTGCTGGTCTCGTAGGTCCGGTCATCAACTTTATTGAAGTCCGGAAGGTTCTTAGAGCTCGCCCCAGCGTCCCAGGTAAGACGCGCGCCGACTGTCTTCGGCAGACTCACATCAATGGAGCTCGCGCCTGCGCCAACGTGCACGGTGACTTTCTCTGCTTTATCGCCGAGGACCAAGGAAAGGTCAGACGCACCGGTATCCACATCAATATCGGTTACGTTCACCGTCGTGAGGTCAAACTCCATATCCATAGCACCCGAATCAACGGTGAGGCGAGTAGGCACGTCATCCGCGAGCTGCAGCTCAAGATCATTACGATGCCGACCAATCCAGCCCCAGTCTTTGTCGGTACTCAGGCTCACCCGCTGCGTGCCATTATCCAGGGTGTTCGTTTGTTCCAGCTTCATGGCCCGGTGCGTATGCGTACCCGTAAGGAGCTGACTGGCTCCCCCTTTGAGCACCAGCTTGCCCGCACCCGTGTCTATGTCGAGCGCCAAGGACGTAGCGCCGGTTTGTTTGGTAATGCTCACGGTGTCTGTGCGGAGCGGGCCGCTATTGCCAAACGCGCCAAAGGCCGCCGCTGCCAAGAACCCAAGCACACCAATGGTCATAATGGTTGTCAGCAACCAACCAAAGGCGCCCCGCCGGGACAGCAGGGATACGCCAAAGGCAATGATGAATAGCGGCCAAATCCAATTCCAGTTGAGCTCCACATCCTCGGGGAACCAGCCCGCTTGCTTGCCCAGGAAGTACACGCCAATAGCGATGACAATGAGGCCAACGAACATGCCGCCCGGGCCGCGACCCCGGTCATGGTGGTGATGATGAACTTCCTTTACCACCTCGGTTTTGACCGATTCACCTTTGGGTGGTTCAGACTTTTGGTTCTCAGTTCTGGGTTCTACGTTCTGGGCTCCTTGAGGATTATCCATACTAGCGGCGCTTAAGAATGAGAAGCACGCCTATTGCGATGACCACCACGGGCCAAAACACACCCCAGGTGAGCCAGCGGAAGGGAGCAAACTGATTCAGCAAAGCAATTATCCCCACAGCAATGATAAGCCCGGCTACAAGATTGCGACGGTTATCGAACCAGCGGGGATCAGCCTTCATGTCCTGCGCCGTCTTCTGAACGCTCTCCTTTACCTCATTCACCACCCCTTCGACCGTTACCGCACCCGAGGTCCCTGCTTCTGGGATGACGAAAATCAAAACGACGTAGAGCAAAATTCCGGAACCGCCGGCAATGGTGAGGGCGACAAACAGGATGCGGAAAAGCACCGGATCAAGGCTGAAATACTCGCCGAGGCCACCACAGACGCCGGCAATGACCCTATTGGTCTTGGAACGGTATAAACGTTTTTGATCTTCCATAGAAATGGGTAAATTAGCGGGTGATGCATAAAACCTAGCAATTATTGTGAATAAATCAAGGTTTTCAAGGCATTGACAGAGTTGGCCGTGTGTCATAGCGTATGCAGTACAAGAAAAAATAAACCACGCAAACTGGAACAAGGAGAAGTCCATTGGCTGGTCCGCAACTGCAAAACCGCGTTGACCCGGCTCACCGGGCAAAGCACGAATGGTCTTGGATTTTCGACCCGGCAAACGGGGAGCGCCTACGCAACCTGGAACCGGATCCGCATTGCGATTCTCTGCACGGTGGATACCGCGCCCTCAACTACAACTTCTGCCCGAGCTGTGGCAATCCGCTCAGCCGAAAAAAGAAAAAGTGAACTTCAACCGTCCGTCTCTCCTCGAGACGGACGTTTCGTACCTGCAAGATAAAAAGTCGTAGGATACAAGAATTGACATCTCATACAAAATGTGGTAAACTCAATGGTGAAAGTAAACATACACCCCATGAACAATTGCCTTTCTCACACCCAGACCTCGCCAACTGCCAGGCAAAGGTCACGCTGGCTCTGCACACACGTGCGAGCTCTCTTTTCTTAATGGTGCGCCCTATGGACACGCAATATACCGAATGGCTACGCGCAGTTCGTGAGCAAGGTTTGAACGACGCTGACATTCGTAGCCAGCTCCATGCTGCGGGCTGGACTGATGAGCACATTACCGAGCTCTTGAATCCCGGCCAGCAGCCACCTGCTCCACCTGTGCCACCAACGCCGACGGCGCCGCCTGCGCCCACCCCGCAAGCAGCCTATGCACCGACGATGCCGAGCAACCCTACGCCCATAGCCACTGAGCTACCGGGACCAATAGCTATTTACCGCGCCACCTTTGCCAGCTACGCCACACGCTTTGGCTACTACCTGGGGTATGGGGCGATTGCGGGTGTTGCATCAATAGCGGTGACGGTTGGCTTGGGCTTGCTGCTCGTCTTCACTGTGATGAGGAACTTGTTTGAATTTGGATACTACAGTTCAGGGACTCCCAATCTCGCCGTGCTCATTGGGGTATTCATGGCCGTCTACCTCGGGCTTATTCTCCTGAATACCCTCATCGCCACGTGGTTCTGGACGGCAATTGGCCTCACCGTCATGATCCCCGATGGCCAACGGCACTTCTTCACCATCTTCCGTGACGCCATAAAACGGATCCCCCAAATATTTTGGGCCAACCTCATCGTCGGGTACATCCTGGCGGGCTTCGGCATCCTGGGCATTCTTGCCACAATGGCGAGCTCCTTGGGCCTGGGCTTCCTCATCTTTAATGAGGTAACCGCATTCCTCATTCCGCTGGCGGGCCTGCTCCTATTCTTCATTCTCATCTCCTGGATCGGCACGTACCTTGTCTACACCCCGTTCGTCGCCCTGGTGGGTAATGGCCGGGGGATTCACGCCGTACGGGAGAGCCAATCGATTGTCCATGGTATGTGGTGGCGAACTTTTGGCCGGCTCCTGGCGATCATCGCCCCGATGCTGGGTATCACCATTATCCTGGGGATTATCTTCATACTCTTGGATGTTGACGCCTTCATCCCCAACATCATCATTGGCCTCCTCGATATCGCCTTCTTCTTGCCTATCTTCATTACCTACACCCTAGGGATGTATAACACGGCGGCGAACTACCGGCAGCAGACCCGGCCGACGTCGAAGGTATCCACCGTTGGCATGCTCGTTGTGGCCACGCTCGGTTGGCTTATCGTCGTGGGCGCCATCATTCTCTCGTATGTAAATGTTCGGGAGGTTTCAAACTTCGACGATACGATGTTCGACGACTCCCCGTACCCCTACCAACTCGAAAGCAGTGGAGGTTCAACAATCCAGAATTTTAACACCAACACAAGTCCTGACCTCCAGAGAACAATGAGCCTCTACGAACTCCAGTGGTCTTTGGAGAGCTACAAAATGGATAAGAAGTCCTACCCCCGAGCGCTCACCGACTTAGTGCCGGGTTATATGGAGAAGGTGCCAACGGATCCGGTGAATGGCCAAGCATTCACCTACAGTACCACCACCGACGGCCAGGACTTCAACCTCTGCATTACGCTTTCAACCGGTACAGCGGAGTGTGTACAGAATTTTGATGCGCCTTCTGCAAACACCAACAGTTAGCCACGGCTGAGCCAATAAATTCCCCCGCTGAGCATGCACAACGAAGCACAATTCCAGAATTGGCTAAATCACACCCGCAGCATTGGGTACACGGATGCCGAGATTCGCACTATCCTGCTGAAAGCGGGCTGGTCGTACGCTCACGTCAACGAGCTCATGCATACCCGCGGTTTAGCCACGGGTTCGGCGCGGCCAAATAAGCGTGGCCACGTCGTAAAGACTCCGCCGGTAAATCCCCGGCTGGTAGTGGGCTTCACGCTCATCGTGACGCTCTTCATCCTCCTCGCCGCGGGGATCTTCGTCGCGGTTCTTAACTAACGTAGCGCACTGATCTTCGCCGCCAGGATGAAGTCGTTTTCGTGCAGCCCCTCAATCGCGTGTGTCCACAAGGTAAAGTCCACGACATTGTAGTGGACGCAAAAATCAGGATGGTGCCCCTCGGCTTCGGCAATGTCCTCAACTTTCCGGAGGAATGCCATAGCCTCACGGAAATTGTGAAATTTCATGGTTCGTTGCAGGGTTGCCACATGCTGCCCGGCTTTCTCGGCTAGCCGAACCTGCCACCCTGGTACCTGGGGGAGGAGGCGCTGCACTTCGACATCGGTTAAAACCGGCACGCCGCCCTCGCAAGGGACGCACCGCTTGTGCGTAAGAGAACTCTCCATGCTATGTGGTCTCAGCAAATTCCTTCAAGCTCTCGATGAGTTGGTCCACGTGTGCCCGTTCAGTTTCGCTCTTCGGAATGTAATTCTCAAAATTGATGCACTCGGCCAGGAGCATGCCCTCATCTTCGCTGAGCAGTCCGGCCAGTTTGGCTCTGTCCAATAATTCCGGCGTGAGGTTACCTTTAAGCCACGCGGCATTCGCCTGGGCAGTTTCCTTGAGTTCATTCCCTTCGGGGGTGAGTCCTTCGTGAATGTTTACCTCTCCCATAGGGGTAAGCGTCAATGCGAGACCCTCCTGCTACCAGTGTAGCAGACGCGTGCACGAAGGCAAAGAAAAACCGGAGTCGGGTGACTCCGGTTCTACAAAAGGTGCTAGAGCTTCTGAATGGTGATACAGACGTGCAGCGGGTGGCCGGCAGCCGGTGGGATGTTCGGCACTACGCTTATGACCGCTCGGGCAGCCAACGACACCTCGCTCGACCACAGCGCTGGAGACGGAACGACGCCCAGCGTGGCGATAGCCTGGTTGTCGATGAGGATGTTCACCGATTGTTCGGGCTTGTCACGATCGGCTTCCACCGTAACCGTCACTCGGTAGGGGCCTTGGGCATTTGCCAAAGGAACTGTAAACGTTTTGATCGGTCCGCAAATAGTCCCGCACACCACTACCGGCTTGCATGTGGATGTGTCGACGTAGACGGTATCGACGTGCGATGTGTCCACGAAGACTGTATCGGGGACGAATACCGAGTCGACCACACGAACCGTGTCGGGGGGCGTCGGGCTCACCGGCGGTTCGTATTCCTGCGTGCAGCCAATAAATGCAACGACGCAGAGTATGACGCAGAGAAGTACACTACGACGCATTACCGACCTCCTTGCAGTAGGGTGACGTCCACACTCAGGCGGACCTGATCTGCGTGCCACGGCGCGGGGCCGTACCCGTAACCGTCGAGAACACCCGGCGCCCAGGTAAGGGTTGCCCCGAGAATCCTGCCGGCGACACGCAGGCCAAGGTCAATGCCTTCCTGCCGCTCGACGAAGCGGTCAATGAGCTTCGCCCGCGTCTCATTGCGGTACCAGCCGGCGACCAAGAAGAAGTGCCCCGTACGGCTCGTGCGCCAGAGACCGTGCACGGTGATGTACGTGTGCCGTGTCGAGAACGTTGTACGCTCGAACGACTCGTCCATGCCCCAAAATGTCAGTCCAGCATCGAGGGCAAGCCGAAGGCGGTTGCTCCCCAATTCGCCATGCACAACTGGCAGCGCCGTACCCGATGGTACGCACGCAACACCAAGCCCAGCCCGAGCCACCATGTCGTAGATGATGGTCACTGGCGGCGCTTGCTGTGGTGCGCACATTGGAGCATGCTCCTTTGGTGCAGGCACTTCCTTATGGATGATAACGTTGGAAATCGCCGGCACGACGCGCAGTTCCACTCGTCGGTAGTAGGCGCCTGTGAGCGTGTCACGTCGCTGGTAGTTGGGAAGAATCTGATGCGATCCCACACCGATGTCCAGCAGTTGTTTCACGACTGCTAAGTAGCGATCTCCTGACAAGGCGGCATTGAACTCACCGGTCATTGCAGAATCTCTGTACTCAGCAGCATCCACCCAGGCGTATACCTCAAGCCTCTGGGTTGAATCTTTGAGCGCACGCGCAACGTCCTCCAGGGTGCGGTGATGGTTCGTCCAGAAACTCTTCGGAACGTCCTGCCCAACGCCGAGTGGGAAGTTGCGAATAACGTACTCGTGCTGTGCGAGAACGGGAAGTGCAAATGCGCACACCAAGAGCGCAACGATACACATTCGTCGCATGCATAGTCCTTTCTCTATTACAGGTTTTCAGGGTGCAAGAAAAATGCGTTTGTCTTGAGCACATATGTGTACCAAAATAATCCGCTTTGGTCAAGGGTTTCAATATCTACTGAATGCCGTGCTCGACAATCTTCCTATGGGGTCCCCAGAAATTTGGCGCGGAGCGAGGCTTCGCGGGAAGTCCGAATTGAGCAAGAAAATCACTTCCTCACGAACGTGGCGCGCAACGAAGTGAGCACGCGTTCGTGAGGTCAAGCGAGGCTTCGTGCGAACGGCGAAGACCCGATGCGCGTATGCGCGTCGGGCGAAGCTGTGAGCACGAAACGAGCTGGTCGGGGTGCCGAGACTTGAACTCGGGACCTCCTGCTCCCAAAGCAGGCGCGCTACCAACTGCGCCACACCCCGATGATACTCTACTGGGCTCTACCCTGGGTGCTCCCGACGGGTCGCACCCGTCCCGCGAGCGCGGGGCCCACTTCGCTACCGCAAAATAGATTGTGAACTGCCCCCAATGGTGCCGCGGGTCAGAATCGAACTGACGACGCCAGCCTCTTCAGGGCTGCGCTCTACCACTGAGC
>CAZAMC010000005.1:0-38487 GCA_964486505.1 uncultured Gammaproteobacteria bacterium | reverse complement strand
GCTCTGCGGCACGACCGCGAGCCTCTCGCCCTTCGCCCTGGTGGAGGCGTGCTGCACGGGTGGTACTCGTGGCAACGTCGACTGCAGCCACGATGGTCGCATTGATATTGCCGACCTCACCACGCTCATTGACTACCTGTTCATTACCTACACGTCACCGTGCTGCATGGCCCAGGCGAATGTGGATGGCGATGATGGCGTCGACATTGCCGACGTTACCGCGCTCGTCGATTACCTGTTCATTAACTTTCAACCGCCGGCGAACTGCAACTAGTCGCTCGGCAATGCCAAAATCCCCGATACTGGCCACCACCAGTATTGGGGATTTATTTTACTCAAAAAATCTGGCAAAAAGGAAAAAGCAGCCGGATTTCTCCTGCTGCTTCTCCAAAGATCGTACTACAGAGCGCGGATAGTGGCGCCCTTGAACGGCCAGCCGTCGAAGACGTAGACAGTTACGCGTTTGCCAATGGGGTTCGTCGCTTCAAAGGTGAAGCGCGCCGCATCTGATCGCTCGCCCCCACGGAAAGTCATAAACGCGTAGGAATGATCGAGCAGAGTGGCATTCGTGAATCCTTCCGTCTCGAGCGCTCGCCGAGCCTTGCTGTCATCCAGGAACGCGCCTCGGAATTCTGCCGCAATGGCGACGATGAATAGTGCGACGTAGAGCAGGCTAATGCCCCAACTAGATCTCCGATGATACGACATTGAGAACCTCCACTTCAGAATGTTCATGTTCGGTGACCGGATAAAATAACACCTCAAAACGTTTCTGTCAAGATAGCTGAACAAAACGGCCCCCAATCGTGGAGGCGGATTTTTCTTTTCACAAAAGCGCGGGCACAGAGGCCCGCGCTCGAAAGATAATGGTTGCGGTCTACACAAACGTCACGCTCGCCACGCTGTCTTTCTGCTCCTTGAAGCGCATCAGGCGCACGCCCTGCGTGTCGCGGCCGAGGACGGAGACTTGCTTAAGCGGTAGTCGAATAACTTGACCTTGATTAGAGATGATGACCACGTCTTCCTGCTCGCGCTTGGCGTTGACAATGAAGGCTTCCACAATCTTGCCGGTCTTCTCCGTAATCTTGGCGGTTTTAATCCCCGAGCCGCCGCGGCCCTGGCGCCGGTATTCCTGCATGGGTGTTCGCTTGCCAAAACCATTGCCCATAATAACCAGCAATTGCTCGGTCTTGGCCTCGGCGCCATCCGGAATAATATCCATCCCGGCAACAGTATCGCCTCGCTTCAAGTTCATCCCACGCACACCGCCAGCGTTGCGACCCATGCTGCGCACGAGCTTCTCCGGGTAGCGAATGCTCTGGCCATTGTGCGAGACAAGGATAACGTCGTCTTTGCCACTGCTGGGCTTCACCCACTCGAGCCGATCCTGAGGCTTGAGCTTGATGGCAATCAAACCAGAACGACGCACATCCTTGAACGAGGCAATGTCAACTTTCTTAATCGTGCCCTGCCGCGTCACCATCATGAAGAACTTCTCTTCGGCAAGGTCGGCGAGCGAGAGCACCGCGGACACTTTCTCCTCTGGCCCGAGCTGCAGGAAGTTCACCACCGCCTGGCCCTTGGCTGTGCGGGAGGCGACAGGCACGTCGTACGCCTTTAGTTGGAACACGCGCCCACGGGTGGTGAAGAAGAGTAGGTCAGCGTGCGTCATGGTCGAGAAGAGCTGTTCCACCGTGTCTTCTTCTTTGGTGGTCAGGCCAATCACGCCCTTACCGCCTCGGGTCTGGGTCTTGAACGTCTCCGGCGGCACGCGCTTGATGTAGCCATCGCGGGTGAGCATAACGACCGTGGCTTCATTGGGGATCAGGTCTTCGGCCTTAAACTCGCCCACGGGGTTAGGGTTCACCTGGGTTTTCCGCTCGTCACCATGGTCAGTCTTAAGCTGCTGTACTTCCTTGGCCACCACGCCCCGAATTTTCTTGGGGCTCGCCAGTAACGCTTCCAACTCTTTAATGAGTGCGAGCTTTTCCTTGAGCTCCTGCTCAATCTTCAGCCGCTCCAGGTTCGCCAGCTGCTGCAGCTTCATTTCCAAGATGGCGGTAGCCTGCGCTTCCGAAAGCTTAAATTGCTTCATGAGGTTCACCCGGGCATCATCCTTGTCTTTCGACTTTTTAATTGTCCGAATAACGGCGTCAATGTTGTCGACGGCGATTTTCAAACCCTTCAGGATGTGGACGCGTTCCTTGGTGCGGTCGAGGTCGTACTGCGTGCGGCGGCGGACTACGGTAGCGCGATGCTCCACGTACTGCTCGAGCACGCCCTTCAGGTTGAGCACGCGCGGCTGCAGGCCGTCCACCAAAGCCAGCATGTTCACATGGAAAGTGGTTTGTAAGTCCGTGACGTCGTACAACTTGTTCAGGACTTTCTTGGGGTAGGCGTCCCGTTTGAGCTCAATGACCACCCGCACACCGTCTTTGTCCGACTCGTCACGCAAATCTTTAATTCCTTCCAACTTCTTATCACGGACGAGCTCGGCGATGTGCTCTAGCAGGGAGGCTTTATTCACCTGGTAGGGAACTTCGGTAACGATAATGTGGAAGTGCCCGCTCTTGGTCTCCACAATGTCGGCCTTGGCGCGCATGACAATAGCGCCTTTGCCCGTGGAGTACGCGGCTTCAATTTCTTTCTTGTCGAAGATAATGCCGCCGGTGGGGAAGTCTGGCCCCTTCACGAACTGCATCAAGTCATCCACCGTGGCGTCTGGATCCTGGATGAGGTGGGTAATGGCGTCGCAGACTTCGGTGAGGTTGTGTGGCGGGATGCTCGTCGCCATGCCAACCGCAATGCCCACCGCACCATTCACGAGCAGGTTTGGCAGGAGCGCCGGCAGCACGCTGGGCTCATCTTTGGTGCCGTCGTAGTTGGGGATGAAATCCACAGTGTTCTTGTCCAGGTCCGCCAGCATCGCTTGGCTAATCTTCGCCAAACGCGCCTCGGTGTAGCGCATAGCAGCCGCGCTATCACCATCCATGGAGCCGAAGTTCCCTTGCCCATCGACTAGGCGATAGCGCATGGCAAAATCCTGGGCGAGGCGCACCATGGTGTCGTACACCGCCACGTCACCGTGCGGGTGGTACTTGCCGAGCACTTCACCAACCACCGTGGCGGACTTGCGGTACTTGGCACTGTGCGTGAGGCCCAGCTCCTTCATGGCGTACAGGATGCGACGGTGCACGGGCTTCAGCCCATCCCGCACGTCTGGCAGTGCCCGGGCGATGATGACGGACATCGCGTAGTCCAGGTAGGACTCCTGCATTTCCGTCACAATGGGCCGTGCCTCAAGCTTGCCAACCCGCGAGAGTTGCGGGAGGGGTTGGGCGTGTGGCGTTGGGTGGGCGGGTTTTGTGGACTTCGAAGATTTAGGAGGCATTCGTATTCACATTTACCGGCGTCTGCACGTTTGCATTCGTGGGAGCGGAGGGAGTTATGGCTGCAGCATCAGGGAAGACTTGTTCGCGCAAGTACTGAATTTGTTCGGGTGTAGGAGCGTTCACGTCTATTTCTTGAATTTTTTTATCGCCCGTTTCGCGGCGGAAAACTGACTTTAGGTCGCCCACCTTCCGCTTGAGCGTTTCCCAGGCACTATTATCACCAGTGGTGGAACCAAGCTGCGTGCCAATGGTGAAGTACCACACCACGACGATGACCCCGGTCAGCGCACCAACGACCAACCACATGAGCTTCCGACGGCGAGCTGCTTCAGCAGTGGGAAGCGCACTCGCCGGCTGTGTGGGCTTCTTGGCTGGGCGCTTTGGGTTTTGGCTAATGCCGTCGAGTTCAGGCATACGATGCTCTACGCGGCAGGCTTAAGAATGATGACCTTCGTTTCCTCTTGGGGCAAATCTTTCTTTGAAATTTTCAACTTCTCTTCATGGCCATTGGTGGTAACTCCCATCTGTTTAATAAATTTTTCCACGCCATCAATGGGGAAGCGCTTCGCATCGAGCCCGGGAATCTTGTAGTGCATGGGAATAACAAGGCGCGGCTCCAGCTGCGTAATAATGTCCACGGCGGCTTTCGCATCAATGGTGTACACCCCGCCCACGGGGATGAAGAGAATGTCCACACCGCTCAGCTGCTCGAACTGCTCATCCGTGAGCTTGGGCTGCCCCAAGTCACCCAGGTGCGCGAGGGTCATGCCCTCTGCTTCCACGCGGAACATGGTAATGCGGCCGCGCTCTTTGCCCTCCACGCCGTCGTGGTATGCCGAAATGCCATGAGCGAAAACCCCCCGCACTTCATACTCCCCCGGCCCCATAGCTACGTACGGCGTTCCACCCACGCCGCTCACGTTGCTGTGATCACCGTGGTCATGGGTCACCAAAACGAAGTCGGCGGTCACCCGCGGGAAACGGATGCCAATATCGTTCCCGTACGGGTCGATGACAATGGTCGCTTGGGGGGTCTGAATCTTGAAACAGGAGTGCCCGAGCCAGGTGATAATCATGGGTGCGTAGGGACGTGAAAATCGCCAAAAAGACATGCTCAGCGTATCAAAAAACGGCGCTGCTGGCAAGCCGTTTTAGGCCTCTTCCAAGCGACTTTTTAGCCTTGGAATGGCAAACTCTCGTCTACCTTCGACGTGTCGGGCAGCTGGGCATCCGACTCCTCGTCTGGCAGGTCAGCTGGGCCTGGCTCTTTGCTGGCCGGCGTGCGCGTGTCCGGCGCACCAACTGCTGGGATGGCTCGAGTATCAGGATGGCTAGGCGCTTTCCCTACCCGACCCAAGCTCAGGCCGCTAGCGAGGTGGACGGGGGATTGCGGAACAGTGTTCGCGAGCGGCGCGTCGGCTTCGGAAGGCCGCGTATTCGCGGCGCTGGCAATACTCGTCGCTTTCTGCGCAATGCCCGCACCGGCGACCTGACTTTTACCTGCAATGGTCCCGGCGCCTTCGTGCGACGTCGCGGATGTAGCCGACTTCTGCTCCTGCCCAGTTGTTACGCTCGTGGGTGTTAGGCTCTTCTTCCCGCTCGCCAGATCATCCCGCTCTTGCTTGCTGCGGTAGAGGTTCAGGTACTTCCGGGCGCGTTCACGGCGCTCCTGCATCTTCACTTCCTCCGGAGACGGACCACTATTGGCCTTGGCATCCTCTTCTTGCTGGAGTTTCGCTACAAAAGAAAGGCCCTTCTCCCCAACGTGCTCGGGATCAAAATTCTCGATGAGGTTATCGCCTTGGTGGAGCCGGACATTGAGCGCCTTCCGCGCGAAGGTCGAAACCTTATAGTTCGGGTCAGCCTGCACTTTCTCCAAGAGGTTCCCAAGGAATTTCTTCGTCTCGTGCGTGGTCATCATCTTTCGACCACTGCGCAACGTGCTGGCATGCTCAAAATCGGCGTGCTGGAGAAACTTGTTGAACTGGGCTTTCGAAATTGATTTGCGGCCGTACTTGTCACTCCCCGTATTCGAAGCGACGAGCTTGTTCGCAAAAGCCCGCAGTTGATCCGTGCGTATGTTGGGTGTGCGACCCTTGATCATACATATACTATACCAAATTCTTATTCATAAGTCAATAGACTTGCAGAATTCTCCACTCCCTACTAGTATGCAGAGGCTCATTCTATTTCCTCACGCTTCGTTCAATCGCCCGGTTTGCGTGCCGGACGAGCCCGCAGCCCCGAAGTTTTCGTGGTCTGCGCTGGCTAGACCCTTTTTTTGTTCCCCATATGACTAAGCAAACCGAGCCGCAGTCAGAATTCGCCCAGCTCCTGGACTCGCCCAACCAACCAACCCTGCCAAAGGTCGGCGACATTGTAGAGGGCACGGTTATCGCCCTCTCAAAGTCCGAAGTGATTCTCGACATTGATGGTCTTCACACGGGCACCATTCGTGGCAAAGAACTCATCGATGAATCCGGCGAAACGGCCGACTTAAAGGTTGGTGCCAAAGCGCGGGCCACGGTTTTGGAGTTAGAAAATGAAAATGGCGTCATGGAGCTCTCATTCCGCTTGGCGGGCCACGAAAAAGCGTGGGGCGAGCTCGATGCGCTGTTAGCGAGCCGTGAACCCATTGCGGTTACGGTCGTCGCTGCCAATCGCGGCGGTCTGATGGTCAAGGTTGGACGCGTGGATGGCTTTCTCCCCGTTTCTCAGCTCACGCCCGAGCACTACCCCCGCGTGGAAGGTGGGGACAAAGGCCGCATCCTGGAACTGCTCAACAAATTTGTGAACCAGGACCTCACCGTAAAAATTCTGGATATTGATGAAGAGGCGGGAAAGCTCATTGTTTCGGAAAAAGCTGCCTGGGAAGAGCAGCGCTCCGAAGCACTGCGTGCCTACCAAGTGGGCCAAACCATTGAGGGCAAAGTAACGGGCGTCGTGGACTTCGGTGTCTTCGTTGGCTTCGGCGATGGCCTAGAAGGTCTTGTGCACATTTCGGAACTCGCCTGGCAGCGCATCGACAACCCCAAAGGCACGTTCACGGTTGGCCAGCCGGCCAAGGCCATGATCATCGGCATTGAGGGTTCCAAAATTTCCCTGTCCTTCAAACGGCTAGAAGATGACCCCTGGCAGCACGCCACCGAGAAGTACCACATCGGCGACGTCGTGGAAGGGAAGGTTGCCCGCATCAACACCTTTGGCGCCTTCGTTGAATTGGATGACATCATTCACGGCCTGTGCCACATCTCGGAACTCTCGCACAAACGCGTGAAGGATCCGGGCGAGATGGTCCGACCGGGCGACTCGCACAAGTTCAAAATTATCTCCTTCGATCCAGCCCAGCACCGGCTTGGCTTGTCCATGAAAGCCCTGGAGCCGGCCCCACCCGATGCCGACAACCCCAATGACCCCACGGTCACCGAGGGGGAGGACGAACCAAAGGCCGCCGTAGAAGCGGCCGCGGACGCCCAGCCGGCTACCGAGGAGCCCAAGCCGGACGCCTAAGATGGAGGATTGCCTCACTGTGCGGCAGCCAGTATACTACGACCTACGTCGTATACGTTGACACACCCCTATGAAGAACCTTGGTAAGAACCTCATTCTCTTCCTCCTCGCTTTCTTCATTGTGTCTTTCCTGTTCTCGACCATCAATGGCGAGAGTGGGAAGTTGAAGAACGTGCCGGTGGGTGAGGTGGTCACCGCAATTCAGAACGGCCAGGTGAAGGCCGTTGAAGTGGATGAGAACAAGCTCACCATTACCTACACCAACGACGAGAAAGGGGTAGCGTACAAAGAGCCGGCAGACTCGTTTACCACCCTGCTGAAGAACTACAACGTCGCGCCCGAGAAGCTGGCCGCGGTTTCAATTACCGTGAAGCAGCCATCGAATGCGGCCTTGTGGCTGGGTACCATCCTGCCCATCGTGCTCCCGCTCGCGCTCTTTATTGGCTTCTTCTGGTTCATGATGCGCCAGGCTCAGAGCATGAACAACCGCGCCATGTCGTTTGGCCAGAGTGCTGCCAAAGAACAGCCTGAGCAGAAGAAACGGACGGGAGTGACCTTCAAGGATGTAGCGGGCGTGCAGGAAGCCAAGCAGGAGCTGGTTGAAGTTGTGGAGTTTCTCAAATTTCCGAAGAAGTTTACCAACCTCGGCGCCAAGATCCCCAAGGGCGTTCTACTGGTGGGCAGCCCGGGAACGGGGAAAACCCTGCTCGCCAAGGCCGTTGCCGGGGAAGCCGACGTGCCGTTCTTCCACATCTCGGGTTCCGAGTTTGTAGAAATGTTTGTCGGCGTTGGCGCCAGTCGCGTCCGCGATCTCTTCCGCCGCGCCAAGAAAGCCGCGCCGTCAATTATTTTCGTGGATGAAATTGACGCGGTTGCCCGCCAGCGCGGTTCCGGCTTGGGCGGCAGCCACGACGAACGCGAGCAAACCCTCAACCAGATCCTCGTGGAAATGGACGGCTTCGATACCGATACCAACGTCATCATCATTGCAGCAACGAACCGGCCCGACGTTCTGGACCCCGCACTCTTGCGGCCTGGCCGCTTTGATCGCCGCGTCATTCTGGACCCGCCCGACCTTGCAAGCCGAGAAGCGATTCTCAAAGTGCACAGCCGCAAGAAACCCCTGGGCCCCGATGTAGACCTGCGCAAAATCGCCCAGCGCACACCAGGCTTTAGCGGGGCCGACCTAGCGAACCTGCTGAATGAGGCGGCCATTCTGGCCGCGCGCCGAAACAAGAAGCAGGTAGACATGGGCGAGTGCCTGGAATCTATTGAAAAGGTCATGCTCGGGCCAGAACGGAAGAGCCACGTCCTTACCGAAAATGAGAAGCGCATTACCGCTGTGCATGAAGCAGGCCATGCCCTGGTGGCCGCCAGCTTGCCACATGCTGACCCGGTACACAAAGTCTCCATCATTTCTCGTGGCCAAGCAGCAGGCTACACCCTGAAACTTCCGGAAATCGAGAAGCACCTGCACAGCCGCGCAGAGTTCATAGATGACCTCGCCGTTATGTTGGCGGGCAACGTTGCCGAACGGGAAATTTTCGGTGACGTGACGACCGGTGCGCAGAATGACTTCCGTCAAGCCACCCGGCTAGCCCGGAAAATGGTAACCGAGTACGGCATGAGCGAACTGGGCCTGCGCACGTACGGACAAAAGGAAGAGCTCATCTTCCTGGGCCGAGAAATTACCGAGCAGCGGGACTACTCGGAAAAAGTTGCCGAGGGCATTGACGCGGCCGTGGATAAATTCTTGAAGCAAGCGGCCGAAACGGCCAAGAAAACCGTGAGGAAAATGCGCCCGGCGCTGGATGCCATTGTGAGTACCCTCCTCGAAAAGGAAACCTTGGAACAGGAGGAATTCGCCGCCATTGTAAAACCCTTCCTGGCGGCCCCAGCGCGGGTGACAGCCCCGAGCGAGTAGGGTATACTGCCAGCGTTCCCTTGGAGGAAAAACGCTATGGCAAACCCCATGTACCGACAGACAATTTCCGAGGCCTGGCGCATCGCGCGCCGCCACAAGTTCTTGTGGTTCTTTGGCTTCTTCGCCATCCTCCTCAACTCGGGCGTGGCGAGCGGCGTGGAAACCTTCTTCAACAACGTGAGTCTCCTGGCCAACGCGGGCGAAAATATCCAGAAGGTTGAGGTGCTCTACAAGACGAATACCCTGGGCTTCATCGCCACCAACGTTGCCAGTTTCTTCAAGGACATCACATTCGAGAACGCCCTCACCATCCTCATCATCCTGGCGCTCTACGTTTTTGTTGTCTGGATCTCGGTGCTCTCCCAGGGCTCACTCATCACCGCGACGGATACGTTCCGCCAGGGGAAGAACCTGGCGCCGGAACAAGCGTTCGCCAATGGGACACGGGCCTTCTGGCCACTGCTGTGGCTGAACGTCCTTAAGTACGTCCTCACCGTTGGTACGGTCATCGTCCTTGGGGCACCGCTCCTCTCGCTCTACCTCGTCCGGGGACAAGATGTGTGGTTGAACCTCCTCCTCTTCCTCAACTTCATCATCCTGGTGCCGTTGGCCATGCTGGTGGCCTTCCTCTTGCAGTTCGCCTCGGCGTACGTAGCCATTCGCCGGCAACCACTATGGGTGGCCGTAAAGAACGCCTGGCGCCTCTTCGCCAAGCACTGGCTGGCCACGTTGGAAATGGCCTTCCTGCTCTTCCTCATCTACATCGTTGCCACTGCCATCCTCAGCATCGTCTTCGCCCCGCAGATCCTCAACCTCTTCGTGACCTCTTCGACGGGCGCCCTCCCCGGCATGAGCGGGTACATGAACCTCTCGTTCATCGCCCTGGCGATCATCGCCATCTTCCTCACTGCCATTTTCTCTACTTTCCAGTACGTGGCGACGACACTGTTCTTCCTCAAGTTGGAGGAGGGAACGGTAACGGCAAAATTCATTCGCTGGTTCGGTCACTGGGGGAATGTTGGAACATCACCGAAGCTCGCGGCCACCAAGGCAGTAAAGTAGCCACTCGCTCGAACCGCGGCTTTGCTTTCGCGCAGTTTTGTGTTTCACTGCACCTTTCCTCTACACTGGTTATAGGAGCCCTCCTTCCACCCCTTGCGCGCCTAGCTCAATTGGTTAGAGCAGTCGTCTTATACACGACCGGTTCCTGGTTCGAGTCCAGGGGCGCGTACCAGACAACACCTCCTGTTTCCCGCGACCCGGTTCCAAAGCCCCACCTGGCTTTGCCTTAGGTTTTCCTGCGAATGAGGCGCACAGGGCAACGCCTCGGACTCCGCAATGAACCCCAAAGAAAGAATCAATGGTATAACTAGCTCATGGCCCGCGCGTGTACTCATCCGCTGCTCGGCAAAAAGCTCCTCGTCATCACTGCACATCCCGACGACGAGAGCTACGTCATGGCCGGCACGTTAGTAGCGAATGCTCACGCTGGCGGCCAGGCCCTCCTCGTGTGCGCCACCCGAGGGGAGAAGGGGACAGCGCACTTACCACGCCGCATTCCTGCAGAATCGTTGGCCAAACGCCGCCTGCGAGAACTCCAGAAGGCCTGCAAGGCACTGGCTGTGCGCCAGCACTGCGTGTGCCAGGTTCCAGACGGACGCCTGCAGCAGCACCGGGGCCAGTTTACCCAGGCAATCCTCCGAGCCAGTAAAAACTTTGGAGCAGATATGGTAGTGAGTTTCGGCCCCTGTGGAATTACTGGCCACGTCGATCACATTGCGGCGGGGAAAATTGGAAGGACGATTGCTCGGAAGCTCCAGGTCCCTTTCGCTGCCGCAGTACTGTCACCAACGTTGCAACGCGCCGCCAAGCACTTCCTGGCCAGCCGTCGTTACAACCCCCACTACCTTTCTACTTCGCGCTTCGTCATGCCGAATCTCACTATCCGTATTAATGCGAACGCGAAGCGACGAGCCCTACAGTGCCATGCATCACAAATGGATGGCGGGAAACTCTTCACTGGCTTCCCAAAGTACGTTGTGCAAGGCCTACTCCACCGTGAGTACTTCCGAATATGGAAAAGCTAATTCATCAGCCAACTGTACAGCGCATCCTTACAGCACTTCCCGCGGACGCCGAACTCTTTGTTGTGGGCGGGGCCGTACGCGACGTCCTGCTCGGCCGCCAGCTTGGCGATCTAGACCTCGTGGTTCGGAAGCTCCCCCTGCCATCACTCCGAGAGGCGCTCCGCCAGCTTGGGGAAGTAGACACGAGCGGAGAAAAATGGGGCGTGCTGGCACTGACCCTGAACAACCAGACGATTGACCTGGCACTGCCACGAGAAGAAATCCAGCGCACCGGCAACGGCCACTACTTCGACGTGCATGTGACGGCCGACCCAGACCTGCCCATCACCGATGACCTGCGCCGACGGGACTTCACCATCAACGCCATGGCCCTCAACGTCCGCACGGGCGAGCTCACCGACCCCTACCACGGCCAAGCCGACTGCCGAGAAAAAGTACTGCGCACGGTGGGGAATCCAGCCGAACGATTTGCCCAGGACCACTCGCGCATCCTGCGGTGCCTACGCTTTGCCGTGCAACTCGGGTGCACAATCGAACCGCTCACCTGGGAGGGCCTCCGCCGCGTCGTCGCCGACGCCAAGCAGTTGCGCGTACCCAAGCGACTGTGGGAGCAAGAGTTCGCTAAAGCACAGAACAACCTGCCTGCCTTTCACGAGTGGCTACGCAAAGCCGGAATCGAAACCCACCATGCCGACGCCTAAAATCATCGCTGAGACTCCTGACTACCTGGTGCTGGATAAGCCCAGCGGTTTGCTGGTGCACGATGCCGACCACCACCCCGGTGCAGAGACGCTGGTGCAATGGCTGCTGGAGCACTACCCGGACGTGAAAGGGGTGGGGGAAGAACCTGACCGCCCCGGGATTGTCCATCGCCTGGACATGGAGGTGTCCGGCGTCATGGTGGTGGCCCGCACGCAGATGATGTACGACCACCTGAAGAAGCAATTCCAAAACCACGACGTGCAGAAAACCTACCTCGCGTTGGTACACGGGGTGCCGGGAAAACCGGATGGCACAATTTCCTTTCCGCTGGGGCGCTCTCGTCGGAATGCGGGCCGCATGGCTAGCCAACCCGTACCAACCGAAAAAACGCGTGAAGCGGTGACGCACTTTGCAGTGAAGGAGCAGTTCACCCACCTCACGCTGCTTGAAATTACCATCGAGACTGGCCGCACCAACCAAATCCGCGCCCACCTTTTGGCGTACGGCTTGCCCATAGTGGGTGACACCGTGTACGCCAGCAAGAGTGTGAAGCAGAAGGTCGCCCTCGATCGTCCCTTCCTGCACAGCTGGCAGCTGGCATTCGTAGACCTGGACGGCGTACGCCAAAAGTTCGAGGCGCCCGTGCCTGTGGAGCTTGCCCAACTCCTACAACGCGTACAGTAAAGGGCCACCGGAGGTGGCCCTAAACAGGAATGTGCTACTGGCTCTTCGGCACAGCGTCGAGGAAGTCGTACTTGGTAAGCGTGCGGCTGAGGACTGTGTCCCTGCCGTCCCTTGTTTCGAATACCTCTCGGTATACCTCTTGGTACGCAACCTCCACCGTATCACCTTCGTGAGTCAGGAGCTCATCGTAGACCTCTTTGTGCCGGACGATGAACTTCCCATGCTGGCATCGAAAGACTACGGCGTACTCCGGCGGGACATCGACGCTAGTGATCTGCAGGCCGTGACCGATGCCCAGGCCTACCTCACCGCTGACGCCAATACCTAGGCCTTTGCCACCCATGAGCGTCGGCTCGATGGTGGTCTCATGCGTAGGTGGCGTGTACACCAGGTTTACGACGACCGCGAGCTCGTGGAGCACCTCGGACTTCGTCTCACGCTGGTACTGGCACCCGCTGAAAATGAAAAGCGCGGTGGCGAAAAGGGTAAAGAAAACGATCTTCTTCAAGACTCCTCCTTTGGTTTGAACACGTGCACTTCGGACCGACTACCAGAAACACAGAAGAGTAGCAGGAAAATGCCACCAAGTCAAGGGAACGACCCGGCGTACCGTGGGGAGCGTTGACAAAAAGCCCAATCCCACCTAAGTTGCAGGGAAATTTGCTCGTTAACAATTTTTCATGAGGAATAGAGAATGAAGAGAATACTCATTTCCGGTGGGCCGGTTCACGCCAACTTGGACGCCGTGAAAATCATCACCAACCGGTTCAAAGGCGGGCTCATGGCTGAACTCGCCACGCATTTGCTGGGCTATGATACCGAGATTTTCTACCTCGGAGCGCCAAGGCTGGGCATTACACTGCCCGCGGCCCATGCCCGACTGACGGTGGTGGAACACAATGGTTTTACCGACTACCACCAGAAAGTTCTGGAACTAGCGCCCACAATGGATGCGGTCATCCTCGGCGCGGCAGTCGCAAACCTCATCCCCCTGAATCCCTACGTAGGAAAATTTCCCAGCCACAACTTTAAGCCAGGCGACGTTATCCCCATTGACTTCACCATTGCCCCTCGCGTGATTGACGACGTGAAGCGCGTTGCCCCTCGTACGCACCTCTTTGGTTACAAACTCTTGTCCGGAGTGTCGCACGACGAACTCATCCACGCGGCGTACAACATTGTGCTGGACGCGCATGCGACTGCCGTTTTCGCGAATGACGCGCGCAACCTGCAGCAGAAGTACGCCGTCACCAAAGAGCGAGGCGTGCATCCGCTGGAGCAGTGGCAACTGGCAGCCTGGATCTGGGCAGCGGTCAACGATATCTACTTCCGCACCGTAGAAGAACAAGGCGTCGCCCTGCCGGACGATGCCAGCCAGCATGTTCGGGATTGGATTGGACGGTACTCCAACCACTTCGTGACGAACGAAGCCGGGCTCATCTTCGGCACTGTGGCAGTTCGACACCGGACAGGTTTCGTCACCACCGGCCGGGGCAAGCGCGAGCTTGATTCCCTGGCGTACGTCACCCGGGTCGACCCTGACGCGCATGTCATCTACGTCGCCGGTGGGGCCAAAGCAACGCTCAATGCGCCGCTCCTGGCTCGGCTCTTCAAGAATCCCGCCGTAGAGACGATTGTGCACTACCACGAACCCGTACCCGGCCTGCCGACCTACGCGTACGCACTGCCCGGGACCTGCCGGGATAGCGATCGTCCCAACGAAACCTCGTTCAACATCCATGAGCACGGCTGCATGCTGCTGTTCGACGAAAATGGAGGCCAGCTGTGACTGAAAACTACCCCGACTTTGCCACCTACCAGCAGCTCTACCAACGCTTCTACGACGGTCGGCCTTCCACGGAACTCCTCGAACTGCTTGGCCCAATCGCAGGCAAGCACCTCGTGGACCTCTGCGGAGGTGACGGCCGCTTGACGAGGGCTGCTCTCCAGATGGGAGTCCAACACGTCACCCTCGTCGATGCCGCGGCGGCGATGGTTGTTCCCGCACTCTGGCAGGAGCCACGGGTGGATATCCGCATTATGCAGGTAGCCGACTGGTTGACTGCGTGCCACGTGAACAACGACCGCGTCGACGTTATTGCCTGCCAGCAAGCCGTGAACTATTGGCTCGACGCAGAGACTGCACCGCTCATCGCCGCGGTACTCGCACCGGGTGGGGCATTCGTCTTCAACACCTTCCACCAGCAACCGCCCACGACGCCCGTCGTGAAGCAGTACCAGCTGGAGGGTCATGCATTCGCTGAAGTGAGTTGGCTCGTGGGGGACATCCTCCACCACCTGCAAGTTCGGGAGGGCCTTGCGCCCCACTACACCAGCTTCCGCTGGCTACCGGCGGAGCTGCTTCAGCACCTGCTGGCACCGCACTTCAACATACGCATCCTGCGGAAGGGCTCAACCGCTCTGTACCAGTGCATCAAGAAATAGAAAACCGACCGCCAAGCCTGTGCTTGGCGGTTTTTCTTCGTTTGCCGGTGGACCACCCCAGACTTGACGTATCCCGGCTAAATCCGTACACTCCCCGAGCATATGGACATAATTCTCGAAACCGCCAAAGCGAAGCAACGCACCGACCTGCCCAGCCTGAAGCCGGGCATGGTGGTGAAGGTGCACCAGAAGATAAAGGAAGGCGACAAAGAGCGCATTCAGATCTTCGAGGGAACTATCCTGGACGTCCGACATGGCCAGGGCCTCCACGGCACGTTCACTGTCCGCAAGGTCTCCGAAGGGATTGGTGTTGAACGCATTTTCCCCTTCCACACGCCGACCATTGCCAAAATTGAGGTCGTAAAGCAGCTGAAGGTTCGACGGGCGTCGCTCGCCTACCTACGGGATAAGAACTTCAAGAAACGCTTGAAAGAGGTCCGCAAGGACACCAAGAAGTCGTAAGCCACGCGGACGTGGTGCAATTTGGTAGACACGCTAGCTTGAGGTGCTAGTGCCCGCAAGGGCTTGGAGGTTCGAGTCCTCTCGTCCGCACCAGCTCGTTTCTCACGTCGGGCTCCGTTTTGTCGTGACCGACAAAAACTCCGCCCTCAGTGAGAAGCCTCGCTTGACCCCAACGACGCGTGCTCGTCGCTACGCTCCTGCGCTCCACGTCGCCGGGGACCCCGGCGCCACGTGCTAGGTGTACACTACAACCATGTCCTGGCTTCCCTTTGCTATTGCCGCGCCGTTACTGTACGGCATCACGAACTTTTTCGACAAGTACCTCATCGAAAAGCGCGTACGCGACCCCATGCTGCTCACCATATTTGGGGGTCTGGTTGCGGCAGCATTCGGTTGCATCACCTGGATCGTCCAGGGATTCCCGAGCATCCCCGGGCCGGCGTTGAGCGTCCTGCTCTTCTCGGGCTGCATTTTCCAATGGGCGCTCATCCCATACTACAAAGCACTCCAGCACGACGATACGTCCCGCGTAACACCACTCTTCCAAGTGATCCCCATTCTTGCACTTATTCTGGCCGCCATCTTTCTACACGAGCGCCTCTACGGAAACCAAATCCTGGGGTTTGCTATCGTCCTGGTTGGCGGCATCGCCCTGTCCCTAGATCGCAGAGCACGCGGTGTACTCCGGCTCCGCAAGTCTTTCTGGCTTATGATGCTCTCGAGCGTGATGTACACTCTGCCGTTTGTGTTCTTCAAGTCGGTGGAGCAACCCTTCTGGAATGCGCTTACCTATGAGTTCTTCGGTTTCGGCCTCGGGAGCGTACTTCTCATGATTCTGCCCAGCACCCGGAAACGCGGGCTCGCCATGCTCCCCACTATCCCACCCGCCACATGGTGGCCGATTGTGACAAACGAAATAATCTACATTGCTGGAAAGATGTGTACTTTCTACGCCACCACGCTCGTCGCCGTCTCGCTGGTCACGGTCATGGCGGCGTTCCAACCCCTCTTCGTTCTGCTCCTGGGGTTGGGACTCACGCTTTTCTTCCCGCGCATCATTACCGAAGACATCCGACGACAAACATTCACGCTCAAGGCAATTGCCACCGTGGTGGTCGTTGTGGGTGTCATCATCATGCAGCGCTAGGCTATGACAATTACTATTTGCGGTTCCCTAAAATTCTACGACAACATGCTCCTCCTAAAGGCGAAGCTGGAAAAGCTTGGCCACACCGCTCACCTCCCCGTCATGCTCCCAGATATTGATTACTGGGCCGAAGATAGCGCCGCCCGCGTGCAGGCCAAACAGGGGAAAGACCTCATCAGTGAGCACATTCGGAAAATTGAACAATCAGATGCGGTTCTCATTGCGAACTTCTCCAAACCCGACATGCCGAACTACATTGGGGCCAACACGTTCCTAGAAATCGGCGTGGCCCACTACCTTGGGAAGAAAATTTTCGTTCTCAACCCGCTCCCGAACCAGCCATACATCACCGAGGAGTTACAAGCAATCCGCCCAACGATCATCAACGGCGATCTTCGCGTCCTGCACGTCTAGCCCTACGCTCACCGTGCCCGCCAACATTGGCGAGGTGCGGCGATACGCATTGACAGAGAGACAACTTCCGCCCTAGTGTAGGGCAACAAACAAAAACTATTTCCTGGAGGTAGCACTTTGGAACCCATTACGTATACCACACAGCAAGTTCGGGAAGCGCTCATCATCGTGTACCAGCGGACGTGCCAGTACTGCCACAATGTCTTCCCAACCCGTGAACTGCACGTCGACCACATTTACCCGAAAGCCCTCGAAGGGCCCGACGCGCTAGAGAACTACACACTGGCGTGTAGAAACTGCAATTTGAAAAAAGGACGCGCTATTCTAGGCAACGATCAACTTGCCCAACTCTTCGCTATCGCCAAGCACTCCGCGCCCGCCGTGCAAAGAATCATCCAGCAACGCACGCAGGCAGAGGCAACCATCCAACGTCTCGAGAGCTTATCCGACGAGCAACTCCTCACCCTGGAAATGCTCAAGCTCTCGCCACAAGAAGCGGCAACACACGAAATCCAAAACTTCTTTTCATTTCGCATCGTGTACCCGGCAAAACTGAACCTCTACGCGCTGCACCTCTTCTTCAAGCTCCTCAGCTTCCCGCCCGTTAGCTACATGAGCGAAAACACTTTCGGGTGGAATCACTGCGTACGGCTGGAGGGTGACCTACTGCAGCATTTTCGTGAGCGGGGCACGTTGCACCCAACGAATGTGCTGTACGCGCTGACGTGGCTCAACCACACGTGGGTTGAAGACCTAACGGAAGGAGGCCGGCACTACCTGGTGGAGACCTTCGACATTACGAAGAGCGCGAGTGGCGACGTCGCATCTATCTACGCCCTCTGCTTAAAGCCCGCCGAGGTCGTTGAGGACGCATTGCATTTTCTCCAAAAGAACCGTGAGGCGCTATACCGATAGCGCCTTTTCTATTCCCGAGACAGGAGAAAAGACACGCGGAGTCTTGTGCGATCGGTGCATCTCGTTTATACTTTTCGTCCCGGCACGCTCGACGCACTCTCCGAGCCTCCGCACACCCTGCGGCCGGTTCCCTATCGTTACTTTTTCTCTCGCTAACCCACTCACCTATGCTCACGGTTCGCAAAGCGACTGCGGAAGACGCGCAACGCGTCGCGGAACTCCTGAAGGCGAAGTACAGCTTTGCAACGGTAGAGGAAGCGCGGGATGCTTTTGCGTACGAGTTGCGCTACCACCACTTTCGAGTAGCCGTGGATGATGCGCGCATCATTGGCCTTATCAGCTGGCGGCCCCAGGGAATGCTCAAACATGGTGTTGCGGAAGTCACCCGCCTGGCTGTGCTGCGCGACCTCCCCAGCCCCACCCAGGTAAAAGAGTTGCTCTTCGATGCCGCCATTGCCGAAGCCGAATTGCACTACCGCGACCACGGCGCGCGCTTACGCAAGCTCTTCTCCATGATCCACGCGGACAACAAACACCTCCAGGCATTCTTTGAAGCCAAAGGCATGCACCAGGAAGCCATTCTCAAAGACCACTTCTACCTGGGGCAAGACGAGCTCGTGTTCTCCATGTTCTTAGCGTAACTTGACGTTCCCCCAAGAGTGCGGCAGGATGCTCTGAACTGAGCATTCGGAAACCCTGAAAGGAGGCCCTCCATGCTCAAGCGCATGGTTCTTTGCATACTGTTCATGTTCGTTCTTGCGGGCTGCGGCGGCATGTCCAAAGCCCTGCTCATCGAGCCGCCGATACGTTCCTGCACAAGTCTCGAGCTTGATCGGGTCCAGCCGTTACCCGTCGTGGATGTGGCATACTTTTCCTTTTGCCTGCCCGACTCTGGACATACTCGGCTCACCGTCCTGGATGCGAACTACCGCCTCATGGCTACCATCGTGGACAGCATGCTCTGCACAGATGTCTACGCATTCACCTGGCGGCCGCCGGACTCGCTTGCCGGTGAGTACTACCTGCACCTCAACTGGCGGAACGAACTGCGGAAGAAAAAGTTCCTCATCCGCTAGCTTCCAAAACCCAGGCTCCGGCCTGGGTTTCTTCTTGCGTGCATCGCTAGACGGCCTGCGTGAAAACCGCTCTCGCAATCGACAGGCGACATTGCGAATTTCCATATTCCTGACGTAAAACTTGACACAAATGACAGTGGTGTCAGGATGGGCGGAGATCAACCAAAAACATAAAGTGGGGTTTACATGAGCTCTTTATCACGCATGCTTCTACTATTCGCAATCCTGATAATCGCGTGTAGCCGGCCGCCACAGCCACCGGACGAGCGCCAGACACAACCGCTTTCACCCCTCCTCCTGGAAGGGTCAGCGGGACTGGTGGGACCGCGGCTGCCATTTTCCCTGGAGCAGAACCAGCCCAACCCTTTCAACCCGAAGACGACCATTAGCTTCTTAGTGCCAGACTCCACCCGCATCACCCTCGAAATCTTCAACGTCACTGGTCAGAGGGTGACGACTCTGGTGGACACAACACTTGGCGCAGGACACTATTCGTATTCTTGGGACGCCACCGGCCGGGAGAGCGGTATCTACTTCTACAAAGTCTGCTCGACAGAGCAGTGCATCACCAAAAAGATGGTGCTGATCAAGTGAAGAGTGCGGAACCCAGGCTCCGGCCTGGGTTTTCCTTATGCTCGACAAGCCGCGCGTAAGTAGGCATGATGGATGCACTATGGCCTCTGCCTTACCCGCCCTCGCCGAGCTGCACACCCACCTCGGCGCCGCTGTGCATCCGTCTATCCTGTGGTCCATTGCCCACCGGCGTGGCATTCGGCTGCCGAGCAAGGACTACCACCACTTCGAAGCCATGATCACCATGACGGGCAAAGAGAAGAACCGGAGCCTGGATGACATGCACGACAACTTCTTCTTCTGGACCGAGCTCATCCAGTCGGCGCCCGATGCTATGGAAGAATCGGTGAAGAGCGTTATCGGCGGCGGGTATCGCGCGTGCAACCTGGTGTTGCAGGAGCTCCGCTTCAACCCCATGTTCCGGAATCGGGGTGGCGAGCGTGATCTGGACTACATAATCATGGCGGCCATCTGGGGCTTGGAGAAAGCCGAGCTGGAGTACCCGCAGGTGAAGGCCGGGCTCATCCTCATGATGGACCGCACGTTGCCCGTGCGCTTGAACCACATCATCCTGCGCAAAGCAATAAAGTACCGCAATCATGGCGTGGTCGGCATTGACTTGGCTGGTCCGCAGCGCCGAACCTTTTCGCCTCAGCGCTACACCGCGCTCCTCCACGAAGCACGCCGAGCTGGCCTCGGCATTACCATTCATACTGGTGAGGAGGGCCGGCTGGATGAACTCCGCTACATCGTCCGCACGGTGAAGCCCGACCGGATTGGTCATGGCATCCTCTGCGTCCGCGACCCCCAGCTCATGGCGGATATTGTGCAGCAGGACATTACCCTAGAAGTGTGCCCGACCTCGAACCTCCGCAACTCCGTCATTCAGAGTCCTGCCGCCCTGGGGAAAATTATCCGCACACTGGTGAAACACAAGGTGAAATTCACCATCAACACCGATGGCCCCGAAATGTACCGAACAAATATCGTGCAGGAGCAAGCGCTCCTGCAAAGAGTGGCGAAACTTGCTCGGGCTGACCTTGCTCGGTGTACGCGCTGGGCTTTTCAAGCGAGCTTTCTAAAGTAAAACTATGACCGAATCACTCTCTCCAAAACTCTTCGTCGCCATGAAGGCCTTCATCGTCCACGACGGGAAGGTGCTGATTGTACGGGAATCGACGAAGTACCAAGACGGCACGAACGCGGCCAAGTACGACATCGTTGGTGGGCGCATCAAGCCCGGGCAAGCCTTTGACGAAAGCCTGCGCCGGGAAATTCGAGAAGAAACGGGCCTGGAAGTTGCGCTCGGCCGCCCCTTCTACGTGGGTGAGTGGCGCCCGGTGGTAAAGGGCGAACCGTGGCAGGTGGTGGCGACGTTCTTCGAGTGCCAGGCGAGCACCAACGACGTGCAGCTCAGTGAGGACCATGATGACTACCAGTGGATTGAGCCGGCAGAATTCCAAAAGTACAATCTCATCCCAAACCTCACACCGGCGTTCGAGGCGTACATACAATCCAATGAGTAACGAACAAGGGGCCCGCCCCCACGTTGGCATCGGCGTCATTGTCATGCGAGGTGGCAAAGTGCTCATGGGTAAAAGAAAAAATGCACATGGTGAAGGTACGTGGGCCTTCCCCGGTGGTCATCTAGAATACGGCGAGAGTTTTGACGACTGCGCTAAGCGGGAAGTTATGGAGGAAACGAGCATGACGATTGCGAGCCCTGTGGTAAAAGGTCCCTACACGAATGCAGTCTTTGAGAATGAGCAGAAACACTATGTCACTTTGTACCTCATTGCGAAAGACGTACGAGGCGAACCTGAAGTGCGTGAACCAGACAAGTGCGAAGGCTGGGCCTGGTTCGACTGGGACAAACTACCCAGCCCACGATTCAAAGTCATGGACCAGATGATCGCTGAAGGATTTGACCCGAGAAGAATCTAGATGATCACCTTCCGCATCATAAAAAAATCCAAGCGCAGTCGGGCGCGCCTAGGCGTTCTAAAAACCCCCCACGGCACTGTGCAGACGCCGGCGTTTGTTGCCGTGGCCACGCAAGGTACGGTCAAAGCCCTCACGCACGACCAGCTCCAAGCCACGGGCACACAAATCGCTATAAGCAATACCTTCCACCTCCACCTCAAACCTGGTGAGAACATTGTGGCAAAGCACGGTGGCCTGCATACATTTACCAAGCTCCCGGTCCCACTCATGACCGACTCGGGTGGCTTCCAGGTGTTTAGCCTGGGCTTTGGAAAAGACCTGCAAATTGGGAAAATTGGCAAAGGGCAAAGGTCGGGCGCTGTACAAAAGGGGAATCAGCCAAAAGAAATACGCATCACGGACAAGGGCGTGTGGTTCCGCTCGCCGGTGGATGGGAAAAAACTTTTCCTCGGTCCAAAGGAGTCTATCCGCATCCAGCAGAAGCTCAGCGCAGACATCATCTTAGCGTTCGATGAATGTCCGCCGCCCGTAGCTACTTTCGCGTATAACAAAGCATCGCTCGAAAAAACCCATGCCTGGGCAAAACTCTGCCTGAAGTACCATACGAGTAAACAAGCGCTGTACGGGATTGTGCAGGGCGGGAAATACAAAGATCTCCGAGTCCAGAGCGCAAAGTACATTGGCCGCTTGCCGTTTGATGGCTTTGCCATTGGCGGCGAGTTTGGCACGGACACGAAAAGCATGCGCACAATGCTGGAGTGGGTGAATGCGGAGCTCCCAGAGGAAAAGCCTCGACACCTACTCGGCATTGGCCACCTCAAAGATATCCCCGAGGTTATCAAGGCGGGCGTGGATACCTTTGATTGCATCGTGCCCACGCACTACGCACGGCACGCCACGGCATTCACTAGAAAAGGCAAACTCGACTTCTCCAAAGTCGCGCTGCTCAAGGATGCAAGAGCAATTGATCCGACTTGCCGCTGTACCGTGTGCCGCACCTACAGCCGCGCCTACGTGTGCCACCTGGTGCGCGCCAAAGAAATGAGCGGCTTGTCGCTGCTCACACTCCACAATCTACACTTCTTCAACGCCTACGTTGCCAGGGTACGGCGGGCGGTGGCGAACAATACGCTATAATACCAACCTATGGATACGCCAACCCCGCAGCCTGTTGCTGTAAACCCAAAAACCGTCGTGCCCGCAGTTGCTCACCGCAAACCGGGCACCAATTGGAAGTTTGAATTCGGCCAGTACGGTTTCGCCGCGCTGGTCGCCGGTTTGCTCTTCGCCTTTGCCGCTTTCTACTGGTACGCTCGTCAGGGCACCTTCTCGCTCAACATCGCCAACCGCGCGATTGCCGACGTTGCTTTCATCGTCCTTGCGCTGGTCCTGCTCCTCGGCCCGCTTACGCGCTGGTACAACGTCTTCGACAAGTACCTACAGTACCGCAAAGAGTTAGGGATTACCGCGGCTGTGCTGGTGGTAATCCACTTCATAATCTCGTTCTTCCTGCTCACGCCCGCCACCGGCCGAATTCGCTTCGTCACCACGGGTGCCAAGGGCTTTGCCTTCGGCGTCATTGCCACTGTCGTCCTCATTGGGCTGACCGCCATCTCCTCCACCACGCTCATGCGCGCGATTGGCAGCAAGCAGTGGTGGCGTTTGCAACGCTGGGGCATACGCATCGCGTACCTGGCGTCGATTCTGCACGTGTGGTTCGTCGCCCTGCCGCGCTGGCGAACGTGGTACGTGAAGGGCGACCCGCGCGTCGCGTTTGACCAGTGGCCAAGCCTGGGCATTCTCACCGGCTGGCTCATTGCGGCAGTCCTCATCTTGCGATTACTCGAACACGTCAACGAGAGAGCGGCGCGGGTGTGGTGGTACCTCATGCTCGTCCTCGTTCCGCTGGCGTGGGCAGTCACCTTCTGGATTGGCCGAAAATTCGCGTGAAGCTGGAGCGCGTGCTCGAGCGGTACGACTACGCCGTACCGCTCAACCTCATTGCCCAACAACCGGCGCGGCCACGGGACAGCGCCCGGCTTTTGGTGTACAACCGAAAAACGAAAAAAGTAGAGTTCGATACGTTCCGCAATCTTGGGAAGTACCTTCCGCCTAGAGCGGTACTGGTTTTTAACGAAACCAAAGTCATTCCGGCTCGACTCACGTTGAAAAAAGCAACGGGTGGAAAGGTGCGGGTGCTCTACATTGCTACCGATGGAAAATACATCCGCGTTTTAGCTGACCGGGCGCTGTTACCCACCGAAAGCTTGCAGCTGAACAAGCAGCACGGCTTCACCACCATCAAGCGCGTCCAGGGTCAGTGGCTGTTGAAACCTTCGTTCCCAGTATCACAGGTGAAAAAAGTCTTCGATCGTTTCGGCGTGGCGCCGCTGCCCCCGTACATCAAGCACTCGCCGCTCACCGAAGTAGAGCGCAAAGCGCAGTACCAAACGGTGTTTGCCAAACGCAGCGGCTCCGTGGCCGCGCCCACCGCGTCTCTCCACTTCACCAAGGCGCTCATTACCAAACTCAAACGCCAAGGCTTTGGAGTCCAGTACGTAACGTTGCACGTGAACCTTGGCACCTTTGCCCCGCTGACTGAGAAACACCTCAAATCCCAACGGCTGCACAAAGAGTGGTTCGAGGTGAACGCGAGGACAGCGCGAGCCCTGAATGCAGCGAGGGCGTCGAAATGCCCAATTGTTGCGGTCGGGACGACAGTCGTGCGTACTCTAGAGTCGGCTGCGGGTACTCACGGCCACCTGCAGGCCAAGGTGGGGGAAACCCACCTCTTCATCCAGCCAGGGTACAAGCTGCGAGTTGTGGACAACCTTGTCACGAACTTCCACGTCCCAAAATCCAGTCTCATGATGCTCGTCGCCAGTCTCACGGGGAGAGAAGCCCTGCTGCAGGTGTACAAAGCGGCAAAAAGGGCTAATTACCGCTTTTTCTCGTTTGGGGACGGCATGCTCGTCAGGTAGCCCCTTTTATAAGTCATTGGATTTGACTTTTTTCATTTTTTGTATTAGAATATAACTGTAAACTACGATACTTTTCGGGTAGAATTACTAAACCCAGAAAAGCTTGTGTCGTGGAAAAAATGGCTTAACTAAGCCAAAAATACATCCCATCTCAATGGCTCGCACTCGCTTGTCGACGCGCCACCCCCGAAAACCAGCCAAAAAGGCCGGCAGGAAGCCTTATTCTTCGCTATCGTTAGCCAAGAAAAAGCTTTCGCGTTCCCGAATTACAACTATTGCCAAGAAAAGCGGCTGGAAAGCAAGAAAAAACACCGCGACCAAGGCCCATGCCAAGCTGAGGAGATCCTTCGCCAAGTCTGCACCGAGGCTGCGCCGTCACCTTGCCACTTTTGCTGCTGCAACTGGCCGCCACATTACCGCCGTCACTGCCCCGATCCGACGCCGCCTGCACCACCACCTCCACACGCCCCACCTGCGCAATCGGTCCATAAGCTACGTGGCCATCGCCATCCTTGCCGGCGCGGGCATATTTAATTTTGTTCACAACATTCTCGCCGTCTCGGCAACGCACGTGGTTTCGACCCAAGCCGAGTGGGAAGCGGGAGAATTCTACGGCAACACGCTGGATACCGTGACGTCGGCCGGAAACCTCACCATGAAAAGCGGTGGCGTTGGCTCATGGGATGCCAGCACGCCCGGTTTTCCCGAAAATCTGCACGGGAACTACAGCCTCGCCTCGCCAGTCCCCAGCTACGGTGCCGACCTGACGACCGACGGCAGTTACGTGTACATGATCCCGGGCAACCGCCTGCCCGACTTCTGGCGCTACAACCCCGACACCAACTCCTGGAAGCAACTGGCCGACGCGCCGACATCGTTCTACTACAACGCGGCAATCACGTACTACGATGGCGCCATCTACGCTATCAATGGCCACGATGGTCCAACGCCCAATGATGCCGTCGGCGCGTTATTCAAGTACGACATCTACACCAATACCTGGACCCAACTGGGTAATGCTCCGGATGCGTGGGGGTTAACCTCTGTTCAAAGCGCAGACATTGAGAGCGGCAACAACGGTAAGCTTTACGCGGTGCAGGGCGGTGCGCAAACCGGATTCTTCATCTACGACATTGCCACCGCGACATGGTCGTCGGGCACCGCAGTGCCAGACCCGGTGAACAGCAATACGGTTTCACACCCGCTCGTCTTCTCGGATACAACCTTCAACATTACGGGTACGGACTACTGCACAACGGGCTGCATCTACACGATCCTCGGCAGTAACCGGAGTTTGCAACGGTATGACATTGCCTTAGACCAGTGGTTTACCGGTTTTGCCGATGCGCCAGCGTTCGCCGGGAACTTCACATCCGGAAGTGGCTTGGCGTTCGACAGCACGAATGATGATATCTTCGCCTTCCGCGGGGGCGCCACGGAATTCCTGAAGTACGATGTAGATACAATTTCTGGTAGCGGCGGAACCTGGGATGTGGCAACCGGCACCACCGAAAACACTCAACGCGCCACCACCTACGGGGCGGCCATGATTTACTTGGGTGGGTACGTGTACGCGACCTTAGGGGGCGTTCCAGAATTCGTGCGCTACGACGTGGGCGGCGGGAAGTGGGACATGATCATTACCCAAGTCGCCACCAGCACCAATTCCAACAATCTCATTACCTTTGTGCCGAATGGGGCAGACTGCAGCGACGCCACGGGTTGCCTCTTCGTGGTGCAGGCAAATTCCACGGCAGCCATTCGGAAGTTCGCCATTAGCACGCGCACGTGGACGGTAGGAACCAATACCGTCATCGCCGCAGCGGGGGCCGCCATGTGTTACGACGGCAGCGGCAACCTCTTCATTGTCCGCGGCGGCGGTCAGGTAACGGTGTACAACTACACCATTGCCACCGATGGCGTTGCCTCTCTCACGGCGCCCGCGGCAGTCAACGTGGGCGCCGATATTGCCTGCACCGCGAATGATCGCTTCTACATGCTGCACGGCAATGGGGGTGTCTTATTCTCCTACTACAATGGGTCAACCATTGCTGCCGAGAATGCTATTAACGCCAACGGTGAACCGTACGTGAACGTCAGCTACGGCGCAGCACTTGCCAGTAACCGCACTGACGTTGCCGATGCAACCGACGTGTATGCGCTCATTGGCAATGGTCGGGGTGTCTTGCTCAAGTTCAATATTGCGGGTGACACCTGGGATGAACTGGCGAACATGCCCACGGCACCGGGCACAAACGTCGCGGGGGCACAGTTCACCAACACCATGAGTTTCGACGGCACCGATAACCTCTACGTCTTCCCGGGCAAATATAGTAAGGAGGTATGGCGCTATGACATAAGCGGCAACAGCTGGTCGCGCGCTGCCGATGCACCCGTACGCTTGGCTCGATCGCACGGTGTTACGCGCGGGAATGCAGCGGGCGCCATGTACCTGCTCCGCGGTGAAACCTGGAATGGCATCCACAAATTCAATTTCGAAACCGACGCCTACACGCCAAACGCGGTGTGGGTGTCTGCACCCATTGATTTGAACTACGTCAGTTCTTTCACCTCGCTCACGAACAACAGCACGCTGAACGGCAATAGCATTGACTTCTCGACACGCACCTCCGATGACGGCGCGAGTTGGAGCGCTTGGGCCAGCGTGAGTGGCACGACCATTGCCTCGCCGGTGAATCGGTACATCCAGGTGAAAGCGCAGTTCAACTCGGCGGCGGGTGACGACGCGCCCATCCTGAATGACTTCACCATAACGTACGAGAAGGACAGCACCGCCCCCGCAAACCCGACAGTTGCCGGGTGGACCTCTAGCGCAAAAACGACAGCGCTTACCACACCGGCCACGACCTACGCAACCAATCCATACTTCGAATTCACGCCCGCTGCCCAGACCGAGTCGCCAATTACTGGTTACTACGTAGCGTGGACGAGCACCTGCAGCTTTGATCCCACAGCGAGCGAAGACTATTTCCAGAGTGGGACAACCTACACCGTGAACAGCGCACTCGTGAATGGCACGCAGTACTGCTTGCGCATAGCGACCAAAGATAGAGCAGGGAATGTTTCGAGCGTGCAGACGCTCTTCCAGTACACCTACACCGGCATTAGTCCAGCGGCGACGCGTACCTGGACGGCCCAAGCGGACTTTACCTACACCGGCACTGCCGCCACGGACATGAACACCAATGCCAGCAGCGGCACAGCACTGCAGCTTGCCGCCGTGAGCAACGGTGCCTGGTCTAGCGAATCGCCGCTCCCCGCCGCCGTGAGCAACGGTGCCGCGATTGTGTCTGACAACAACGGGAGTCTCTTTATTCTCCGCGGCGCAGGCCAACAAACCTTCTACCAGTACAACATCAGCACCAAGGTGATCACGGCCAAGGCCAACTTCGGCGCTGCAGTGAATACGGGGGCAAGCGCCGTCTTCGTCCCCAGTGGCGCAACCGGCTGCACCGATGTGAGCGGCTGCGTCTTCGCCACCCGCGGCGCTACCACCACGGAATGGCGGCGCTACGACATTAGCGCCAATACCTGGACCGCAGCTGGGACACTCACCGCCTTGCCCATTACTGCCGCCAATGGTGCCTCACTTGCGTACAACGGCTCAGACACCATCTACTACCTCGTGGGTAGCACCGCACCCAGCACGCGCTTCTACAAGTACGCCATCGGTACGGGCACTTGGACGCAACTAGCGGACGTTGACCAAGCCGTTGGCCTTGGCGGCACGCTCGCGTATGTACCGACAAATACTGGCACCTGCACGTCCGCGGGCGGTTGTGTGTACGCCACGCGGGGGAATAGCACAACGTACTTCTGGAAAGGCTCCGTAGCCGTAAACGGCACAGTCACCTGGTCGTACACGACGAATGTCCCGCTCCTAGTGGGTGATGGCGCGGCTATTCGACGAGCCGGCAACTACCTGTACCTTGTCCGGGGCGCTTCGAGCAATGACTTCTACCGCTTCGACCTCACCACGAGCACCTGGTCGCACTTACCCGACCTACCCACAATTAAGGGGCAGGGGAGTGAACAGGGGCTAGCATACGATGCAACCACGGAAACACTCTACGTGCTGCGCGGGTACAACGTGGAAGCCACCGTCCTAGCCTTCGACATCCCCAACAACCGCTGGCGGGGCACGACCATTCCGCACGGGTACTCCACGGCCGGCTTTAGTGCCGGCACCATGGCCTACGACACGCAGACTGGCCTGGTATACGCTGGCCGAGGCGTGACCTTCAGTGACTGGTGGCGGTACAACCCGACGACTTCAACGTGGACACAGAAAACCGATGTGCCGCACACCCTTTCGACGGGCGCCGATGCCGAGTACGTAAACCACACGACTGATACGTACGACGGTGTGTACGTGCTTACGGGTAACGAGGCGCAAGGCGATAACCTTGGCTACTTCTACCGCTACAACCCCACCACTGACGTGTGGACACGCCTGGCAAATGCACCCGGGGAACCTGCTGCAGGCGCAGATTTGGTATGGGATGGCACCGACACTATCTACACTGCCCAGGGTGGTACGACCACGTTCTACAAGTACGTCATTTCCACGAATACGTGGTCAACCGTGGCCTCAACTATTCCGGTGCTCAACGGTAGCGGCTCCTGCGCCGTGAGAATAAACGTGAGCGGTACAGAGTACATATACCTCACCCGCGCCAATAGCCAGGCGAATGTCTACCGTTTCAATATCGGTACAGAAACCTGGGACGCAGCGGCGACCGTAGAAAGCGCCCCCGCCATCCTAGTCGGCGGCGATGCTTGCGTCCTAGATGGTCAAGGGAACATTCTTATTCCGCAAGGGACGACCAACACGAACTTGTACGTCCTCGACCCAGACGGAGATGGCAACGGTGTATGGACAACGCGTGCGGTACCCCAGACGTACACCAATGGCCAACTGGTCATGACGACGAACAACGTTATTCTCGGTAACCGGGGCACCAGCACCTCTGCCGTTGACCGGTACGTGGTCGCCGTGGCCGACAGCACGGGCTACGAAGAGTGGGGTCAATGGACGTCAGAAATTCTGGACTTCGGTGCGGGCGTATACGGCTACGGTGGGCTTGCCCTCAATAGCGCCGATGCGACGAATGCCACGCTGCTCATGGAAACGCGCACGTGCAGCGATGCGGGCTGCGCGGCCAGTACGACCGACAGCCACTGGGGCGCGTGGACAGCAGTAACGAATACGCACCCCGTGGGCACCGTCGATACCTCGACAGTCGCCTCAACATTGGCGCGCTACGGCCAGGTTCGCATCACCATGCGGTCTGACCAAGTGTGGACACCGACTGTCTACGACCTTACCTGGTCGTCGTACACTGATGGCACCGATCCAACAAATCCCGTGAGCGCAAACGCCTACACCGACAGCGGAAAAACGACCAGCATCACCGCTGGTAACTGGTCCAGTGACGCTACGCCCTACTTTGAGTGGACAGCAAGCGACAACGCCGGTGGCATTGGGCTGGATGGTTTCCACGTCTACTTCGGCACGACTGATTGCGCCGACCCGTCCTCATCATCCTGCAATGCGACCAACCTGGCGCACGTCAGCGGCTCCCACTACTACACGGTGGCGGGTGATGGGATCACAGGCAGTTGGAATGCCGCCACCCAGGCGTCGGGCGCGATCACGAGCGGCACCTACTACCTGAAAATAATGGCGAAGGACCGCAACAACAATGTGACCGACGCAGCAGCGGCGGGCTTCACCTACCAGCTGGACACAGAAAACCCTAACCCACCCGGAACGCTCACCGCCACCCCCGCGGGCTACACCTCCCTGAACAGTTTCGGCTTCACCTGGAACGCTGGCAGTGATACCGGCGGGTCGGGCATCAACCAGTACTGCTATACCACCGAGGGCCCCGGCGCCACGGAAACCTGCGTGAGTGCTGCCACCTACTCGGTTGCGAACATCCAGGCCTACAAGGCCCGCGAGAACGTTTTCAAAGTCCGCACGCGTGACCTCGCGGGGAACTACTCAGCCACCTACAAATCGGTGAACTACTACTACTCTGGCAACACGCCGGCGGCGCCGCAGAGCTTAGTGGTTACACCGACGAGCCAAACCGATAACAACACTTTCTCATTCTCCTGGGGTTTGCCCAACAACTGCCTCGGTCAAACGCCGTGCGACGAAGCCGATATCCTGCGGTACTGCTACACGCTCAACGAAGTACCCTCGGCCAGCGCCTGTGGGTACAACACCGCCGGGAGCGCTACGCCGAGCCCGGATGGTGGCTGGACGACCGCTAGCCAAACGAGTAACCGAGGCTTGCCCGCATTTTCGGCAGCCACCAAGCAGGGGACGAACACCTTCTACCTCATTGCCGCTGATGCCATTGGGAATATTGACTACACAGCTTTCGCCAGCGTGGACTTTTCCTTTACCTCCACTGCGCCCGGGGCCCCGGGCAGCGTGCAGGCAATTGACTCGTCAGACCGGTCCACCAAGCGATACTCCATTACCCTCACCTGGGATGAGCCCGCAGAAAAAGGCTCGGGCGTAGAAGAGTACGCCATCTACCGGTGTACCAAAACGGATGCCACGGCAACGAACTGCGATGGGCCCTCAACCACCGACGAACCGCCGACAAACTACGAGCGCATTGCCACCACGCAGAACCTCGGCTACCTCGACTTAGGCCTCGACAGTACCAAAGTGTACGCGTACTTCTTGCGCGCCGTGGGGTCTGGCGGTGCTCTCTCGGGTAACTCCAGTGTCGTGGCCGAACAACCCGAGGGCCGGTTTACCACCCCGCCCGCAATTACCGAGGGGCCAATTGTTCTGCCGGATTCATTTGCTGCCGTTGTCACCTGGCGGACCGAGCGCTCAGCATCGTCATTCGTGGAATTTGGTCTCACGGTAGATGCCCTCAAGAAAGAACAGGGGGCAGCCGAACAGATTGAAGCACACGAAGTCCGCGTGACGGGCTTGCAGCCCCAGACGACGTACTTCTTCCGCGTGAAGAGCATCGACATCGATGAAAACGTTGCCTACTCTAGCATTGGTCAGTTCACCACCCTCGAAGCGCCACGGGTTGAGAATGTAAAAATTACGGACGTCCGCTTAAATGACGCGACGATCAGTTGGACTTCCACGAAAGAATCTACGGCCGTCATCCAGTATGGCCCCACCACAGACTACGGCTTCACGTACACTGCGGCGAGTGGCTTTAGCACAACGCACACCGTGAAACTCGAAAACCTAAAGGATGGTACAACTTACCACTTGCGCCTCGAAGGTGTGGACCGCGCCGATAACCCCATCGCGTCGGACGACTACAACTTCACCACCCTCACCTTCCCGAAAATTCTAGAAGTCTCCGCCGTGAACAAGGCGGAAGGGCAAACCGAGGTAAAGTGGAAGACCAATGTGCAAACCACCTCAGAAGTGGAGTACTACAACGAAACCGCGGCACCCAAAACCCAGGGCAATAGCTCCTTGGTCCGCGACCACAGCATCCTGGTGTTCGGCCTCGAAGATGCCACGGAATACAAATTCAAAGTTCGCGGCCGCGACCAGTTCGGGTACGAAGCACTCTCCGTGGAGAACAAGTTCCGCACGCTGGAAGACACCACGCCGCCGGTCATCAGCGAAGTGAAATCCGAATCCAACACTGTTGGTTCCGGTGACGCCGCGAAGATTCAGATCATCGTGTCCTGGAAGACGAACGAACCCACAACCTCTAAAGTGCAGTATGGGGAAGGCCTATCGGGCTCCAGCTATAGCGCCGAAACCGATGAGAACGCCGAGCGGGTGCGGGAGCACCTGGTGGTCATTGGTGGGTTAACGCCGGCAAAGACCTACCATTTCCGCGTCGTCTCCAAAGACAAAGCGGGGAACGAATCCAAGTCCCAAGGCTACTCCATTCTCACCAGCCGGGCACGCCAGTCCTTCCTGCAAATTGTCATCGGCAACCTGGAAGACACCTTCTCCTGGCTGGGCGGCATTGGCAACCTCTTCGGCGGTTAACCCCCGCCTGGTACACTACCTGCATGGCGACGAAGCCCCTCATTTCCGTCAAGAACGTCATTAAGGAATTTCGCGTTGGGAAAGAGCCGGTGCGCATCCTCAAAGATGTCTCGCTCGAAATTCAACCGGGGCAATTTGTCATTCTCTTGGGCCCGTCGGGTAGCGGGAAGTCTACACTGCTCCACACGCTCTTAGGGCTGGAACATCCCACCAGCGGCCAGGTAACCATTGCGAACGAGCGCCTGGACCAAAAGAAGCCCGATGAGCTCGCGCGCTTCCGCTTGAACCGCATTGGAATCGTGTACCAAAAATCGGACTGGATTCGGTCGCTCACGGTACTGGACAATGTGGCCTTCCCACTCGCCATTCTGGGCGTGAAGCGCAAAGACCGGGAGACCCGGGCTTTGGCGCTGCTGAAAAAATTTGATATGGACCAGCGCGCCAAGTTCATTCCGTCAGAACTCTCGGGTGGTCAGCAGCAGAAGGTGCAGCTCGCCCGGGCGCTCGTGAATGACCCCTCTATCCTAGTCGCGGATGAGCCCACTGGAAACCTGGATACCGAATCAGCAGAAAAAGTTATGCAGACGTTCAAGACGCTGAACGAGGAAAAGAAGCTCACCATAATCATGGTGACGCACAACATGGAGTACGTGCACTACGCCTCCCAGACTATCTACGTCCGTGACGGTAAGATTCTCTCGGGCACCGGCACCTTCCTGAGCTAGTACTATGAAATTTGGCTACATCATCTACCTAGCCGCCTCCAGCTTGCGCATGCGGAAACTCCGCTCCTTCCTAACCATCGGTGGCATGGCTATTGGTATTGGGGCCATCGTCTTTTTGGTTAGCCTCGGTTTTGGCTTGCAGGCACTCATCGTCAATCGGATCACCAACGTGGCAGCGATTACCGTCCTCGACGTGAGCGTTGGTACCTCCACAATTTTGAAAATCAATGATGAGTCACTAAAGAGCTTCCGTACGCTGCCCAATGTGGTGAGCGTGAGCTCCTCCATCTCCCAGTCCGGCCAAGCCGTGAAAGGCGAGACGGCAACCGACATTGCACTGTACGGCGTCCAACCGCAGTTCCTTACAATTGAAGGGGTGGTAACGAGCTTTGGCACCACATACACCGCCGAGGATGAGCAGAGTGCCGTGGTAAGCAGCACGGCCGCTGAACTCCTGGGCGCCAAAGCTCCTCAGGACTTGCTGGGCCAAACGGTAACGATGCGCATTGTCCTTCCGGATACGGGCCCCGTGGAACAAGAGCGGACGCTGGTGAACGCCAACACGAATACCACGAATGAAAATGCCAACACGAACACAAGCACGAATACGAACCTGAAAACCAAAGATGTGGACGTAAAAGTGGTGGGCATCATCCAGAGTGACAATAGTTTGGCGTACATGCCGTTAAAAATTTTTACCGATGCTGGCATTACGAACTTCAACCTCGCCCGCGTGAAAATGGACTCTCGTGAGCACCTTGCCGACGCCCGCGCTGCTATTGAAGCTCAGGGCTTCCAAGTAGACTCCGTGGCCGACACGGTTGGACAGATTGATCGCATCTTCCTCATCTTCCAAATCGTCATGTTCATCTTCGGGCTCATTGCTATGCTCATTGCTTCCCTCGGCGCTTTCAATACCCTCACTGTCTCTCTCCTCGAACGCACGCGAGAGGTGGGGATTATGAAATCCCTGGGGACCACGAGCCGGCACATTTACGTACTCTTCCTCTCCGAAGCGCTCCTCATTGGGGTGTTGGGCGGAATTTCCGGACTCCTGGTGGGCACCGGCCTGGGTGAACTCGTCAACATAATCATCAACAAGCTCGCGGCCCGCCTGGGCGGGCAAGCAGTGGACCTCTTCGCGATCCCACCAATCTTCCTGGCGATTATCGCCGGCGTCATTATTCTGGTCGGTTTACTCACCGGGCTCTACCCTGCCCGTCGAGCGGCAAAGATTAATGCCCTCGATGCTCTCCGCTACGAATAGCCCCCACCCCTATGGCTCTCTCCACGCCTACCCCGCCTCGGTCCGCTGCGCCCCACGTCCTCGTGGTGGATGACGACCGGCCGGTTGCTGAACTCTTCCAAAATGAGCTTGAGAAGCTTGGGTACTCGGTCGACACCGCGAGTAACGGGGCCGAGGGTTTAGAGAAAGCCAAGCAGAAAAAACCAAAGTTGGTCATCCTCGACATGATCATGCCAAAGCTATCGGGCAGGGAGTTTCTCGAGAAGCTCCGCGGCGAAAAGACGACGTTCGCCATTCCCGTAATGATTGTTTCGCACTTAGAAAGCGATTACGAGAAAAAGAAATGTGAAGAGCTCGGCATTGAGTGCTTTCTCGTAAAGCACCAGCACTCGGTGACCAACATCATTGCCCAGGCCAAAGCAATTCTCGAAAAATCATAAATGCCCACTCCGCACGTTCTCATCTTCGAAGACGACCAGCTGTTGCGCGCCATGTACACGCGGAAGTTCGAACGCGCCGGCTTTACCGTGACTGCCAAACCGGATGCGGCCCATGCCGTGGAAGATGCGGTGGCCACCAAGCCCAACGTCGTGCTCATGGACCTCATCATGCCCAAGGTAGATGGGTTCGATGCCACGAAAAACCTGTCGGCGGATGCCCGCACCAGTCACATCCCCATTTTAGTGGTGTCCAACCTCGGTGATCCAGCCACAATCCAGAAGGCTCTGTGGTTTGGGGCAAAGGACATTGTGGTGAAAGCCAACCTAACGCCCGAACAGCTCGTGGATAAGACGCGTGACATTCTGGCGGGGAAGCCGGCTACGGAAAAGCTTAACCCGGAACTCATCGAGGTGCTCCAAATTGACCATGCGGCTCGACCTAAACGCTAGCGTATGACTTCTCCGTCACTTCTCGTCGACGTTTTTACCGGACTCAGTCTGGCGATGAATCTCATCTCCACGATGTTCCTGGTGTTCTTGGGCCGACGCTACACCGAACGGGAAATTACCCGCCCCCTCCGGTGGCTGGTCTGGGGAACCGTTTCCAGTGGAATGAGCATTGTGCTGGTCTGGTTCACGGAGCGTGAGTATACAGTAAGCACAGCAGTCGCCTGGGTCATTGGGGCTACGATTGCACTGAACATTTGCATTATCTTCTGGCAATGGCGGCACCTCAAAAAACTCAAGAACCACCCCCACCTCGCCAAGCTCAACTACGTACTGCCCTGGGTTGTAGGGTTTGGCGCGGTAGCGTTTGGTCTCCAAGTATACGACATGGCCGTAAACGGCGGGCCACTATTTCTCGACTTCATGCGGGGAACAGCGGGCGTCATTTCCGTTTTACTGCTGAGCTTCGGCACGTACCGCGCTCGCGCCCAGTACCCAGGGTCGGGGTACGAGGCCCTCATCATCCTTGGGGGAGTGGCTGCGCTGGTCGTCGCTGTAGTCATGGTCGCCACAACCAATACGCGGGCGGAGCGAGCGGTGGTGAATAACCAATCAGCTATTGTCGCGCACCTCATTCAGCGGCAAGCCATTCAGCATCTCACGGAGGACTCCTTTGACCCAAAAACTCCCGGTAGCAAGGCACAACTTACGAAATTCATAGAAGAAGTAAGTCTACCGGAACTCCACCGCATCAAGATTATTCGAACCGATGGCCTCGTGCTCGCCTCTGACCTCGAAAAACTCACTGGGACAACCATCCCCCTGACGGGCTCACTCGGGGAAGCGATGCGGGGCCAGGAGTCCACGACACTGGTGGAGTCGCCTGCTGACTTACCGGAAACTGAGCGCCAATTTGGTAGTCTGCGACTGGTAACCGTACCGCTCACCACGGGCGCCGGTACACCAGTGCGGGGCGCCGCGCAGCTCTTCTTCGATGCGCCGGCGGCCATGGCCTCCATCCAAGCCTTGAATGACGCAATCAACTTTGGTGGGCTAATCTCCATTCTCACCATTGTGGTCATACTTACCTTCCTCTTGCGAATTTTCCGACGCAACGTAAGCCATCCCTTTGCCGAGATCCTGGATGAGATTAAAGATATTCACGTGAAGACCGATAGCGGCGAGCACCGCCGGCTCACCACGACGCATCACAGCGACTTCACACAGGTGGCCCAGGCGATTAACCGGCTCATCAATGAGTACGAAGAAACCATCCGGGAGCTAAAGAAAAAACTCCAGGAAAAAGGGGGGCGGGAATAAGTTTTATCGCCAATCAGGAGCGGGAGGAGCTGCCGCTGGGTCGCGGTCCCTTTTTGGTTATATATCAATCGGCCCTGAAAGAAAGTGGGTCTCGGGGTGTAAGGAGTAGTACGGACGGTGCAGGTACGAACTTCAAATTCGCCACCTGACTCACAAAGGAGGTGACGTGTATGCAAAAGGTATCTCATGTTGACTTCGCCGCTATTGCGGCCCTGTGGATTGGCGCCATGAACTGGGGTTTCGTGGGACTCTTCCACTTCAATATCATCGAGAAGCTCTTCGGTTCGGCCGAAAGCTGGGTGACGCGCCTTGTCTACGCAGTTATTGGCGTTGCAGCACTCTACCTTGCCATATCGTCCTACGTGCGTGAGAGCAAAGCCCCCAACGTTATACACACGCGGCAGGGGCGCCTGTCGATTGGCTAACCTGGTGCCTGGTCGAACAATTGAATACCAAAAAAGAAGGAGTCCAATGGACTCCTTCTTGAATAATAATGAGGACTTGCTCGAGCGCTGCCCAATGCTCGCTTAGTCGTCAAGACGTGGCCTTTGCGCGAAAACGCTGCCTCAGGCACAATGAGAACAATGCTCTACCGCCGAATCATTCGACCCCTGCTCTACCTGCTGCCCCCGGACGTCATCCACCCGATTGTCGCTACCGGTAGTGAGCTCGCGGCGCGGACCCCCCTCCTGGGCCATGGCCTGCGCCGGTTCTTTCGTGTCCGCAACCCTGCGCTGCACACGACCGTTGATGACGTTGCATACGAAAACCCTGTTGGCCTTTCAGCAGGTTTCGACAAGGATGGCCAGAATCTACACTTCGCGGAAACCTTTGGCTTCGGTTTCGAAGAAGTCGGCAGCATCACCGGCAAACCGTACACCGGTAATCCCAAGCCCTGGGCGCGGCGGCTGGTGAAGAACGAGTCGCTAGTCGTCAACTACGGTCTGCGCAGCCAGGGCGTGGAGCGCGTTGCCGAGCGCCTGGAGCTTACGCACGTCACCATGCCCTTCGGCGTGTCGGTAGCCAAGTCGAACCTACCAGATTGCTTTGGCGACGCAGCACTTGCAGACTACGTGCGGGTGTACACGCGACTGAAGAACCTGGGGAGGTACGCCACGATTAACCTCAGTTGCCCAAACACGACAGATGGCACGCCCTTTAGTGAGCCTGAGACTCTGGAGCCGCTGCTCAGAGCTTTGGCGGACGCGCGCGCCGCGCACGGAATCCAGAAGCCTACCTACCTCAAAATTAATCCCGATATGCCACGGGAAAAACTGGACCAAATCATTGCCCTGGTACAAAAGTACCAACTGCAGGGCCTCGTTATCGGGAACCTAATAAAAGATAAAGTCCACGCGCACGCACTGCTCGAGTATCCCGAAGAGCACAACCTCGCCTGGCCCGGCGGCCTTTCGGGTAAACCGGTTCGAAACCTGTCCACGGAATGCATCCGGTACGCTTACACCAAAACCCGCGGGCAGATGACCATCATTGGTACGGGCGGCATTTTTACCGGCGATCATGCTTATGAAAAGATTCGAGCGGGCGCCAACCTGGTTCAGCTTATCACCGGCTTCATCTTTGGCGGGCCCACAACGATCCGAAATATCAATAAGCGCATCCTCGAGCTGCTGCAGCGGGATGGGTTTACAAATATTGCGCAAGCAGTGGGCGCTGACCACCGGTAGGGTTGCCTGTCGGGGAAGCCTCTGGTAGCATGAGGCGTACCGGTTTTTTGGAGCGACGGCCTGTGGCGACGTAGCCAAGTAGTAAGGCAGAGGTCTGCAAAACCTTTATTCGCGGGTGCAATTCCCGCCGTCGCCTCCAAGGTCACCACGAGTTTCGAGTTCCGCGTGTCCCGTCATTGCGGGACCCGCTCCACCCTCAACTCGCGTTGCCCTTCAACCCCACAGATGCGTGCTCACTTCGTTGCGCGCCACATCTGCGGGGACCCCGGGAAACAATCGAATAATACGCGGGTGTAGTTCAGCAGTAGAACGCTTCCTTGCCAAGGAAGAGGCCGTGGGTGC
>CAZAMC010000004.1:0-50298 GCA_964486505.1 uncultured Gammaproteobacteria bacterium | reverse complement strand
TGATCCTGTACGGTGGCTTCATCTGGCTCACCGCTGGTGGCAACGAAGACAAGATTGGCTCTGCGAAGAAGATTATCTCGGCTGCAGTCATTGGTCTCATTGTTATTCTGCTGTCCTGGGCAATCGTCAACTTCGTGGTCAAGAGCACGATCAACGTGACAAGCTAGTCACACTTTCTAGAGATTACGAAAGACCCCCGCGCCTCCTGGTGCGGGGGTTTTGGGATAGCAAGCGCAAGCGGTGCTAGAATGATGCCATGCAACGACGATCCGCGCTCCTCGCGCTTGGCGCTATCGGTACCTTGGTTACTGCTTGGGTACTGACCCTAGCAAGTGCTAAACTGCACGCCGGCGCCATGAACGCCCTCGACGTGGGCATCTACTCCCAGGTAGCCTGGCTCTCAGGTCATGGCCAGCTCTTCGGTTTCACCATCCACCCCCACCTCTACCTTGGTGATCACGTGGAGCTGCTCTTCGCGACCCTCGCCGTGCCCTTCCGGGTTTTCCCAACCGCCCTCACGCTCATCACCGCGCAGTGCATTGCCGTGGTTCTCGCCGCGTTCGCGCTCTTCCGTTTCGCTCGCCGCGTCCTCCCCATCCCGGCCGCCTTCGGCTTTAGCGCGCTCTTCTTGCTGAATCCATTCACCCTCAATGCGCTCACGTTTGAGTTCCACGCGGTGCTCTTGGGTCTGCCTTTTGCGTTTCTGGCTGCCACGGCGTACGCCGACAAACGCCTGAACACGTTTTGGATATGGAGCGTGCTGCTGCTCATCACCCGCGAAGACCTGGCCCTTCTCGTAGCCGCCTTTGCTGTCCTCGCCCTCCTCGAGCGCCGGCCGCTACGCTGGTGGCTGTGGCCGGGGCTCGCCGCCATCGCCTGGTTCATTGGCGCGGGCATGTTCGCCGGATCAATAAATGGTGAGGGGTACAAGTTCCTCTCCTTCCTTCAGCCCGCTGGCCAGAACGTCAGCAACGCTGGTTCGGGTATGCTCGCGGCATTCCAACCAGCAAATCTTTTGGTGGGCATTGCGTTGCTCCTGCCCGTCCTGGGCTTACCCCTGCTGGCCTGGCGATGGCTCGCGCTCATTGTTCTCCCGCTCCTCGGCGTGGGACTGGCGGGCTTTGGCTCGGGCGACCTCATCTTACAAACGCACTACGCGGTATTCTTCCTGCCGGGGCTCTTGTGCGGAAGTGTGCTCGGGTGGCAACGGCTGACGCAGCGCCCGCCGCACTGGATTGCCCGGCTGGGCCAGCATGCAAAGCCGCTGGCGACACTCACGCTCATTGCGGTGAGCGCCTACAGCACGCTCACGTTTGGGCCAACGGTCTCGGCCGTGCGTGCGTGGTCAGCAGTATCGCCTGCGGACCGTGAACGCGCGCAAGTAAGTCACACGCTAGCCCAGGCAACGCCGAAAGCCGAACCGGTACTCGCGGGCTACAGCACGCTCACCGACTGGGCGGCCCGCGACCAAGTGTACGCCAGTCACTACGCCTTCTTAGGGAAGCGGCAATTCAGCGACCTTCCCTACCCCGTGCCGACGAATCTGGAGCTTGCGGTGCTGGATGCTCAGGACTTTGCCACGTACCAGCTGCAGTATGAAGAGAAGGAGAGTCGCAAGGCCGAGTACGCGAGTGGCGCGCAGCGCTTCCGCGACTTCCTGGCGGCCCGCGACCTTCGGCTTACCGAGGTCCACGATACTCTGCTCGTGTTCCGGAAGTCCGGCCTTGATCTTCTCCCGGCGCTGGTTACCCGGAAAACGCGCGACGAATTACGCGGGGTGGAATTTTCTCTCGCTACCCCAAATTCCTCGCTGATGGTGGCACCGGATGGTTTCGCCACAGTAACGCTCGAAGGCCAAGTCGGTAACCCGACGCTCAGCAACGTGCAGGCACAGCTCACCTGGCAAGATGAGCGTGGACGAACCGTGGAGACGCGACTCTTGCCGCTCGGCTACGGACTATGGCCGAGTACCTCGTGGGTTGCAGACGAAGCAGTAACAACCGTCTTCACGCTCGCTATCCCGTCCGAAGCCACACACGGCACGGTGCAAGCCCTCGTGCCCAAAGGCTACTTGGCGCTCAATGGTTGGCGCTCAGCGGTGCCGGTAATTGACAAGGACGCCCAGCGGGTGGGCACGCCCATTGCGTTCACGCTCCAGCGTTAAGAGCCCGTCACCCGGTACACGGTCGCATCGGCGTTCTCGTACACCGCGACAACGGGCATCGCAAATGTGCTCAGCGCATGGCGCGCTTCCACATCGTCTTGCCGTACCAGCAGGTGGGTAATGCCTTCGCGCGCAAAAAAGTCTTGCGCGGCAAAGGTGCCTTCTCGAAAGAGCTGCTCAAGTTCGCGCTCTTTCCGGCTGCTCTCGGCGCTGAGGTCGCTGTGCCCGTAGTACACCGTCCGGCCGGCCCAGCCGGGCAGCAGGTTACCGTCGTAGGGTCGCGCCAGAATGACGGCCTGGTCATCGGTGTGGTCACGAATCCAGGTAAATGCCGCCGTCAGCCCGCGAGGAATTGAAACCGGCTCGCGCCCATACGACGCGTAGAATGCGTCTTTCGCCAAGTGCGTGAGGCTGGTAATACCGGTGAGCAGAATTCCCAACGTGAGCGCGACGCTGACGATGGCCGTTTGCGCGAGCGTCGGGAGGTGGGGCCGCAGGCGCGCCCACACGGCCAGGACCCCGAGCGTGCCGAGAATGACGAGGGCTAGGAACCACCCCTCCATCATCCGGCGCTGGTACGGAAAGTACGGCAAGTACAACAGGAGTGGGACGGCAATAGCCCAGCCGAGCACCAGAAAACTTCGCGTCGTGCGAAGGTGGGCGGCAGCGCGAACGCCGAGCGCCGCCACGATGAGGGGAATGAGATACGCAGGCAGGTACCAAACAATCGCCGGTGAACGGGTGATGTTCTGCGCCGCCCAGCCCATGAGGCCCGGCTGCAATGCAAAGACGAGCCGGGACAGGCCCAACGCCACAATCGCCGGTCCCAAAACAAGCACCACCGTGCGCAGGTACACAGCGGCGCCCGCGGTTGGCCACGAACGATCAGCAGAGGCCCGCACAATCCAGGCCGCCGCCAAAATACCCGCGAGCAAGAAGACGTCGTACGGGTGGATGAGGGCCAAGATCAGCGCCAAGCCGCTCGCCAACCAGGCCGCCGAACGGTCGCCAAGCTCGATTGCCCGTTCGGTGAGGAGCAGGACGCCCAAGAGCGCACACAAGCCCATGAGGAAGAGTGGGTTGTGGTACAGCGAGATGAACGGGAACGATTCCGGCACCCAAAGGTCAACGGGAATGGCAATGCGCTGGACGGCGGCGGCCATGTCGCGGATGGGCACGAGCGCGCCAAAGCCGGTGGCAAACGTTGCTATCGACATGGCAATCATCCTCGCGCGGGGGTGGGCAATGATGCCGGCCAGGAACCGGTACGCCAAAATCAAGAAGAGGACAGCGAAGCCAACCCGCGTGAGCTGGTACGCGAGCACGGTGGGCAGGTGGAAGAGGTTTGCAAACTGACCCACGACGTACCACTGGGGGGTAAAGACTGCCGGCACGGGCTGCGCCTCAGACGAGTAGAGGTTGCGGCTGACTACTTTGCCCTGCCGGCCCTGCTCGATGAATGAGTAGTACACCGCTACATCTCCCGGCGTTAACCGGTGGATGCCGGTGTACGTCCGGTCAGTCGGCGTGGCGCGCCACCCAAAAACGTAGGGCGCGCTAGTGATGAGCACGACCGCCACCGCAAGCCAGGCGAGGAACCGCTTCTCGCGGGGTTCAAGCGTCATACCCGACCGCGGAGAATCCCCCAGCGCAGCCGTAAGAGCTGGACAATGTAGTCGGCAATCGTGCGCAGCACTTTAACTTTGCTCTTCCGGAGCGCGGGCCGGGTTTCTACCCACGACACGGGCACCTCCGCGATGCGCAGCCGGCGCCGCTCGGCCCGAATGAGTAGCTCGGTATCGAAGAACCACACGTTGTCCCGCACGTCGGGCAACAACTGAGTGGCAACATCTTTCCGGATCGCTTTAAACCCACACTGCGCATCTCGGGTGTGCATGCCAACAATAGCTTTCGTGAGCACGTTGTACCCCACCGACGTAATGCTCCGGCTCAACGAGCGCTCCACTTTTGCCCCCGGCGCGTACCGAGAACCCACGGCAATGTCTGCGCCCTGGCGGGCCACGGCATCAACCACAGGCTTTACGGCCTCCAAGGCCACGGCGAGGTCTACGTCCATGTACAAACTCACGTCGTAGTCGAGCTCGCGCCACGCTGTTTTCAACGCCCGCCCCCGGCCCTTCTGTGCGATGCGCAGAAGCTCCAGGTGGGCCGTAGACTTCTGCACATCCGCGATAACCGCGGGGGTATTGTCCGTTGAACCGTTATCCACCACCACAATCCGCCAGTCGTAGTCGGCCAAGTGCTGCTGCGCGTACGCCGACAACGTCCGGATGCTCCAGGGGAGCACGGTGGCTTCGTTGTACGCCGGGAGGAGGAGGGCAAGCTTCGTCATGCGAGCTTCGGTTGGCGGGCGAGACGGGCATACCATACCACGGCGCCCAGGAACAGCAAGACGTTGAGACTGGCGACGATGAGCGAACCGCCCCAGTAGTTGCCCAAGTAATCCTCGAACCGGTCAAAACCCGCATCGTGGGAAATGACCAAGAAAGCGATGAGGATATTCCAGGTGAAGGTAAAGGCCACGGCAACGTAGAGGCGCCGAGCCATGACGTACGCTGCACACGCCGGGAGCAAGAGGGCGAAGAATGGGAAGAGGTAGCGCTCGTGCATCTCTGTGGGCAGCATGAAGAACGCAAAGGCGAGGAAGGCGGCCGTGAGCCAGAGGCCGTCGGCCGTGCGCACGCGGTGGCGAAACCACAGGGCAAACCCTACGGCCGCAAAGTACAGCACCGTTGCCAGCGCGTACATGGGCACGCCGAGTACGGACATGGTGTCGGAGTGCAGTTGCCAATGCCCACCCGAGAACAGCCACCAGAGGTTGTGCGCATTCGCGGACGGGTGCGGGAACGAACCCGCAACCCCCGCAATGACCTTGAGCACCTCAATCCCCTTCCCGGCAATGAGGAACGGCGCCAAGAGCACCGCCGCCGTGCCGAAACTCGCAAGCACCGCCCGCAGCATTATTTTCCCCCGTTGCGTTCGGGCAATCTCGTAGAGGAGGAGCGGAATGAGGAGAATGGTTTGCATCTTCACCAAGAACGCGGCGGTGCACACCGCCGCCGCGCTCGCGTACTTCTGCCGCTCGAGCAGCCACACGCACAGCACGAGCCCAAAAGTGTAGACGGCATCCACCTGCCCCCAGCCCGCCGTGATGAAGGTGAGGGCCGGGTGAAAGGCGTAGGCGCCGGCGCCGATGAGGGCCAGGCGATTGTTTGATCGGCGGCGGAGAATGGTGGCCAGCAGCAGAATGGTACCGAGCTCGAAGAGTATCGGTATAGACTTCAAGATGAACGAGGCCGTGGGGGTACCGACATTGCCCGTTGGGTCTACCCAGCGCCGAAGTTCGTCGAGGCCGCCCACGACGTAAAGGTAGGGCGGCAAGTAGTTGGGCAGCGGCACTTCTCGAAACCACGGGTGGTTAACTTCCGCGCTGTAGACGTTCAAGATGCCGTGCTCCACAACGCTGTACCCCCAGAGCTGAAACAGGAGTGAGTCGTCCCGTGATTCCAAAGCCAGGTTGGGTGCCATGGCAAAACGTAGGAGTGCCGCGGCACCAATAATTGTGCCCAGCATCCAACGGTAGGTACGCGTATTGGCGAGTTGGTCAGTCATGGGTTACGTACCAGGCGTAGTTCGCCACTGGCTTTGGCAAGACGAGCCGATCAAGCGTGTTTTTGCCGAGTGCTGGCTGGGTAGCGAGTTGCACGTAGATGCCCGATTCGCCGGCGACGGGGCAGGAGCGAAGCTTGCAGAATGAGTAGCGCCCCAGCTTGTCGGTGTAATACCAGAAGTCACTCTGCAGACTGATGTGAATGTCGTCACCCAAGGCTTGCGGGGGCCAGGGTCGTAGCGTCTGGAAGAACACCTGAATCTGATTCAAGTTATCACTCACCACGTACACGTTCGGCACGTTTGCGTACTTCGTTTCTAGCAAGTGCACAATGTCTTTGGCCATGGGCGTGTACGGCATGTACGACCGCGCATACCCTTGCCGCAGCGCATACGCCGGACGAGCGATCCAAAAAATTCCCAGCCCTGCCCCGATAGACAAGATGACCAGCGCCCCCACCTGCAAAAACTTACGCGCCTGTAGACTCTTCGCCAGCTGTTCGTACGCCATCCACAAACCCCAGCCGCCAAAGATGGCTACCCAGAGGACTAAGTAGCTGGCGCGAATTTGGCTGGGGTTAGAGTCCGTCACTGCGGCAGGGAGAATGCTCAGGAACACGCACAGCAACCCCAGCACACGTACCCGACGGGAGACCGGCGACCTGCCCAGCAACCAGAAAAGTACAATGCCGAAGAGCGCCGCGAGCCAATCGAGGGGGCCGGCGGTAAGGTCAGCTTGCAGCCAGCCGGACGGATCAATGTAGCGCAAGAGGTTGAGAGCAAAAACCGGCAGCCAGGCGGGTTTGTCGCCAGTGAAAATGAGAATTTCATCCAAGCGGCCCGCATCCGGCAGCGTACCTTGGTGGGCGAGCGCGGGTAGCAGCAGGATGAGGCCTAGCAGAGCTCCACCAGTGACCCACCGCCAGTGGGGACGAAGCTGGGGCCAGTACACGATGGCGAAGGTCAGGCCCGCGAGCGGTACGAAGAGCTTGGCTATGGGGTAGCCGTAGAGCGCCGCCGCCCAGGCTGTGGCCGCGAGGAGAATGAACGGCGGGCGGCGAAGGCCATGCAACAGCGCGGCCAGGCCCAGGATGAACAACGTCGAGGCCCAAATCGCCTCGTGTCCCGTTCGGCTCAGCGTCAGGTGCCAGGGTGAGACAGCCAAGAGGAACGAAGCCAAAATTCCAACTTCCCACCGACGACTGAGCGCGAAGCCGACGTACCCAACAGCGAGCACGGCCAGCACGCCCGCAACGGCCGAGGGAATGCGCACCGCCAGGACACCGGGACCAAGCACGGCGGTCGTCGGGATGGCCGCGTACACGGCAATAGCTGAGGCATTGTCGCGAAAACGACTGAACGACTCCAGCGTGAGCGGCCAGGGATTGCCATGCTGGTCATGGCCAGTTTCGAGGAGGCTATAAGCGTCGTACGCGCGGCTCGCTTCATCCTGATTCACGCCGTACGGTACGCGCTCAAGCGCTACAAAGCGAAGTAGCGCGGCGAGAACAACCACGCTCACGAATGCCCAGCGCTGCAGTTTCGTCATACGTCGCTGGGAGTCGGGAGTCGGCGGAATTTCTTGCTCGCAAAACGTCCGGAGCGGCCGACGAGGTACTCGCTGAGCGCGCGGAGGATGCCCAGTCCATACCGCACGCCGGCCCGGAACCCAACCGTGTGCGCGTCCTTGAAGTACCGCGTGGGAATAGGAATCTCCCGAATGCGGAAGCCGTGCACTTTGAGCTGGATGATGAACTCCGTATCGAAGACGAAGTTGTTACTGTTCTGCTGGAATGGGAGCGTCTCGAGCACCTTGCGACTGTACGCTCGAAAGCCCGAGTGGTACTCACTCAAGTGCAAGCCGAGGACGGCGTTCTCAAGGGCGGTCAGGCCAACGTTCGCAATGCGCTTCCACCACGGCATCCCACCGCGCCGGGCGCCGCCGCGCCAGAGCATCCGGGAACCAAACACCACATCGGCTTCGCCGCGCAGGATTGGCAACACCATCTCCGGCACCAAGACGGGGTCGTACTGGTGGTCGGGGTGGATCATGATGACCACGTCTGCCCCCCGGCGGAGGGCTTCGGCGTAGCAGGTCTTCTGGTTCCCGCCGTACCCCGTGTTGTGTTCGTGGACAATGGGCGTAAGGCCCAGGCGCCGCGCTTCCACAACGGTCCCATCCGGGCTAGCGTCATCGACGAGAATAATTTCATCGACCCAGTCACTGGGGATGTCGTTGAGCGTGCGCGCCAAGGTGTGCTCAGCTTCGTACGCAGGGAGCACAGCAACAATCCGGTGCTTTTTCCGAACATCTTGGAGATTCCACATACCCGTATACTACCTGTGCAGGTGGAAAATATCTAGTCAAAAATGGTGTCGGCAGGCAGCTGCGCCGCGGCTTCTTCCATTGCGCGAGCGGCCTGCGCGGCGTCAACGTCGCGGCGGAAGTAGAAGTAGCCGTAGGGGTTGTAACGGCCGGGTAGCTGGTAGTACTGATCGTGCAAATATCCAAGGAGGGGCACTACGTAGTCGCCGGGTCGGAGCGTCTGCCAAATGAGGCCGCGCGTTTCAAATATCACCACCTTCGGCTGCGAGCGCTGCAAGTCATCGAGGAGCTCGCGCATGCACGTCGCGCAGGCGCCTTGCCAGGGGAAGAAGTGGAGGTACCGGCTACCAAACCGAGCCTGGGTGGTGAGAACATCCGGGTACAGCGCCGGTCCCGACCAGAAGTACTCCTCCGGCGTCAGCAGCTCATTCACGACAGCGCTGAATGTTGGCCGGATGCGGCGGTCGGGGTAGTCACGGGAAAACTGGAAGGCGTCCCACGTCCAGGTCACGAGCAGTAGGATGACGAGGAGGATGAGAACGTGCCACATAGCAATGGTGCCACGCCACGCACGCCGGCCCCACTGCTGCCAGAGCCAACCGGTGAGCAGCGCTACGGCACCGGCCGCAACAAAGGCGTATGGCGCGCCATGGAACACCTCGGTGGTGGTGTTCAGGGCCAGGGCAAAATCATTGCGGGGCACCAGAAGAAAAAGCGCGCCCGCGATGAGCGCGGCCTTTGCGTATGCGCGCGTCCGCCAGAACAGCACGATGGTACCGACAGCCCCCAGAGTGAGAGCCAGGTCTGGCAGCCGCAGAAAGTACGCACCGTCGGTGATGACGTCGGCAATGTGGCGAGGGAAATTCACGAGGAAATTTACGCCCCACTGCCAGAGCGTATGGGGGTACGGCGCAAACTGCGCGTAGAACTCACGATTGAACGTGTAGGCATCAAAGATAAACTGCGACAGGCCATGGGTCGCAAGCAAGAAGAGGCCGAGGAGCACGTACGGGATGAGGAAGGCACTCACCAGTCCCCCGACCGCCGGCCAGCGACGGCCACTGGCACGAAGGTATAGCACCCCAAAGGTGACTACAGCCGCCGCTGCAAAAGCAGCGTACAGCAAGGACGAGCCCGCAATGAGAAACGTGAGCAGCGAAACCGCCAGAACATCCAGCCCGGTGAAACGCGGGGCGGCAATGCAGTACCGGTACAGGAAAAGGAGGAGCAGGGTGATGCTCGCGTACGCGATGAGTGTCTCGGCTAAGAAGTGATTACTCCGCACCAGCACCGTGCCGGCAACAATGAGCGCGAGGAAGGTCCGCGCCGTCAGCGCCCCCGCGTGCTTCTTGAAAAAGATGTACAGCCCGCCTGCCCAGATACCCAGGAGGGTGGTGAAGAGCGCCTGGTACACCCACAACACCCCGTGACTCCAGAATGCGAGCGCAGCGCTCAGGAGATGCGGCAGCGGCAGGTGCTGGCTGAAGAAGTCGCTGTACGGAAAAATGCCGCGCGTTATGAGCATGCCGCCGTAGATGTTCTCAATCTGATCATTCGCAGAGTAGAACTGCACCGTACTCGCAAATGCAAGAACGCCCAGGGCCACCCCAATAGTGAGGATGTCCGGGAGGTTACGACGCAGCAATGGGAAGAAGGGCGGTGGCATAGTGTGACGGCGGCGCTCCCCTAGGGGGTGCGCAGCGCTTGGGTAACAAGGCGGGCAACGTCTTCGCCAGCGCGAACGGCAAAATTGGTGCCGCGGTCTTCGGGGAAAATTTGTGAGAAGTTGGAGAGGAAGACGTTTCGGAGCGGCGTTTGGACGTCGGGCCGAATACGGCGGTACCGGGTATCCACAACGTGCTGCGCGTTCGGGAAATGTGAAAGGTGAAAAGACGTTACCTGAGACGCATCAAAGTCTGAAAAGCAACGCTGCAAGTACCGGAAGAACTGTTCCTGGACCTGTGCCTCGGGCGTGGTGAAGAGCACATGATCGTGCGGGAGGTACGTGCCCAGGTAGTACACGTGCTGGTTCTGGTAGGCTGCGGGCGACACCAGGTTGGTATGCTGGAGGAAGACAAGGAAGGGCGCGTGGGTATCATGGATGTTGTGCCAGTAGTACGGGCTGAGCGACTGCGTTGACGAGAACACGGCGCAGAGGGCACCGAGGTACTGCATGGACTGAAGCTGTTCCAAGTACGCCGGCGTTGCCTGCGTATCCTGAGCAATGAGTCGCCGAAAAATATGCGAGGGCGTGGTGCAAACAACCGCATCGTACGCATGCTTTACGCCATCCACCATTACTTCAACCGCCCCACTGGGTGCTGAATGTATAGACTCGACCGTCACGTGGAACCGAGTCTGAACGCCGGCGCGTTCTAGGGCCTGGGCAAGCGCCTGGGTAAGGACGTGGAAGCCACCCCGAACGTACACAAGCTTCTCCCGCTGTCCGCCCCGGCTGCGGGAGGTAGCGCGAGTGTGAATGCGCGCCCAGAGCCAGGCCATAGAGACGTCGTTGGCAAACGTGTGGAACTTCCCCACCAGGAGCGGCTCCCACACGATGCGGTACGCAGCCTCCCCGCATGCTCGTCGAAGCCACTGTGCCGCGGCTATGCCATCAAATGCCCTACTCTGCTTCCGGTGCTGCAGGTACCAGAGCACAGCACCCAAGCGCACGCGCGAAAAAAATGAGAGGGGCGTGAAGCGCAGAAGGTCTAACGGGGTAGCAAACGGAAACAGGTGGTTCTGGTAGATAATTGCAACCGAGCTATCATGGGCCTCAAGGGCGGACGCTACACCCAGCTCCTTCGCGAGCGCAATGATGTCGGTGTCACTCTGAAAGAGGTGATGGTAAGCGGCTTCGATGTGCGTGCCCAGGAGAGGAAAGCCGTATGCCAGACCCCCAAGGTGCAAGCCCTTCTCGAGCACCTCAACCTGCATACCCGCTTGGGCCAGGCGCAACGCCGCGGTCAACCCGGTATACCCTCCACCAATAATGGCAACGCGTTTGGGCATATGGAGGGATTACCAAAAACTGGACGCGGGGGGTTGTCGGCGAAGTTTCAGCGCTGTGAGGAGAACACTTACGAAGAGTACGCAGACGTACGCGTACATCCCGTAGCTCACGACGAAAGCGAATACCGAGCTATCGAACCGCTGGGCTGCATCTAGCCCCTGCGGGTGCGCAACGAGAACAAGGGCGGCAATACTCCCCGCGAGTATACTCCAGAAATTCGGAAAAGCGAGGATGAAGAGCACTGGGATGACGTAGTACTGGTTTGCGATGGCGGGAGAGAATGCTACAAGCGTGCCGAGGTAGAGGACGAAGAGGTGCAGGCTGGCAAGACGCCGAAACCAGATACCCGCAGCGAGCATAGCCATTATAAAAAGGTACCCGGCGACAGCGGGAGAAAGATGGCCGGCGGTGACAGCGGTGAGGAGAGGGGCGTTGTGCGAGGAAACGTAGGCAATGACGTTCTTAATAATTCCAGCGTACCCGTGGGCAATGTATGGCAAGAAAGACACGAGAAAAATTCCGTAGGGCAGGAAGAGGATCGTCAAGCGTCGCTGCCGGGGTCCGGGACGCAGGAACAACCACAGCGGGAAGAGGAAGAAGATATGTTTCACAATGAGGGAGACACCCAAAAGCCCCGCGGCCCAGATGGTGGACCGAGCTCCTTTCTGAGAATCGCCGGCCTCGTAGACCAACACCGCCGCCAGGGCAAGGGCAATCGCAAGGTTATCGAACTGATTGTGGAAGCCGGTGATGATGATTGAGATAGGGTTGAGAAAAAAGATGCTACCCAAGAACACGGAGTACCGCCGGGCGATAAGGCCGGCAATGGCTAGGTCAACGAGTGTGAGGAACCCGATGATGCAGAGTCGAAAGTGCTCGGGATGAGAAGCCAGAGACTGAAAGAGGTGGAGCAGGTTAAACCACGCCGGGCCGTAGTTGTAGCGGAATGTTTCCTGGTACACGTTGCCGCCGTTCGCCATGATGCGAGCGACAATCTGGTACGACTCAAAATCGTAATTGTACCCAAGGGTGGAAACGGCAAAACGCGCGGCAACGCCCAGGAGGACAATGAGTACAATCCACAGAAACACCGAACGTGGTTGCGTCCCGTGCTGCCACGGGTGCAGGAAGCTACGGAGTGGGGAGGGTGTCGTTGGCATAGTTAATCCGTTGATAGGCTACCACCCAGTCAGAAGCCTGCGCATCTGGTTCTGCGACGTCACCCCACGAGTACTGCACTGCCCCACCCTGCACTGCCAGCAGCCCAACGGCGCGGTAGCCGTGGCGAAAATCCGCAAACCATGCCCGCAGCCGGTTGTCGGTTTGCCACACATGCGCCGACCACGACTCGAAAGAACCGACAGCAAGGATGACCTCCGGCTGTCCGGCTTCAACTTCCCGGATGTATTCGTCGAGCATGCGTTCTCCGTACGGCTGCGTTTCGAAAAACGGGTACGTGTACAGGTAGCCAGTCACTTGCCGAGCCCGAAGGTAGAACGGGAACTCGGGTTCGGAGCCCAGCACCACTACGGTTTGAAAAGTGGGAAAACGCTCCCGAAGTTGACGGGCAAATTCCCGGTACTCCGCAAAGTGATTCGTACTGTATGCACGTTGGGCAGCGCCAACGGGGCTATCGGCGAAGAAGTACGCCCGTTGGTAGAGGAAAGGGAATGCAAGGCTCGCTGCCAGAAGCAGAGCCGTGACTGCCTGCGCAAAGCTTGCCGGGTGTGCGCGGGTCAGCCGCGCATGCAAAGTCTGGACTCCGAATGCAACGAGCACCGCGTACGCGGGCAGCGCAAAGATGAAGTAGTGTGCACGGAAGTACCCGCCCAAGCTCACCACAATGCACGCGGTAACGGTAAAGGTAAGTATCGGCCACCCATAGGGTGTGCGCCGGGGCTGGCGGATCAAGAAAACCACTCCAATACATGCGAGGGCAAAGAACAAGAGGGTCTGCTGGAGAATTGGACCACCGGTGAGGAAAAAATTCTGAAGTGCTTCAAGCCCAGACACTTCGCCCGTGTAGGCTCGGGCGTACTGGAGAATCCAAAAATTCAATGTCTGCAACGTGCCGGAAGCCCAGGACAACACCACAATGAGCGCGGTGGGGATGAGGGCACAGAGGACGAGCGTGCCCAGGTGGAACCACGCGTGCGTCCGCTTCCAAACCAGAGCACTGGCCCAGCCGAACGCCCAGAGCAAGAAAAGGAGCGCCTGCTGCTTCATGGTAATGGCTACGCCCAAAGATAAACCGGTTACGATGAGGAAGCCAAGATGTGGAGCTACGTGGAACCGCAAAAGTCCATACACCGCAAGGGCAATGAAGAGCACGGCGTACGCTTCGGTATTTGCCGTAAATCCCAAGACGGACGGCAGCAGGGCGACGAGGCTATAGGTCGCCGCAGCCGAGAAACCGACGAGTCCACCACCGAGGCGTTTGCCAATACCAAAGAGCAGAAGCGCCGTTGCGACACTAACCACGAGTAGCCCCAAACGAATAGCCATGACCGATTCACTAAAAACCAAGAAGCTCGCCGCGTACATGTACGCCGCCCCAGGGAGCTTGAGGCTGTATGCCCCTTCGAATGGCGCGTGACCATCCAGCAGCAGTTGCGCGGTGTACGCGTACTCGCCTTCATCCCGCTCCAGCGGCACATCGAGGAGGCGAACGCGGACCGCTGACGTGACCACGAGCACGGCGAGCAGCGCGAGCCATGCCCAGTGCTTGGCCACGAAACCGCGAATGCCCAGAGCGCTCATATGGTCCAGAAGTAGTACGGGTACACTTGCAAGAACGCCCACACAACGGTCAGCGCGCCAAACCACCGGGTTGCGTCACGCCGGCCGAGCAGCGGCAGGAGGGGCAGGAGCCACAGCAGGTACCACGCTTGCACGTACGAGGCACCGAAGAAAAGGTACGCCCCAATGCCCAAGGCGATGGTGGGCACCACCGCACTCCGCCGCGTTGCCAAACGCCAGGTGAGGTACACCAGGGTGAGCACGAAGAGGGCAGCGCCAAGGGCACGCGCAAATACTTCGGGATGGACGGGCACGCCCACCGAAAACGCGGTGAAGAACAATGGGTACTGCGCCGTGATTGGGGGCGGCACGAACAGCGTGGACTGATTGCGCACACCAAGGAACGTGCTGGAACCGGACCACCAGGGCAGGAACAAGAGGAATAGTGTCAAAACCGTGGCGCCACCGTACGCCAGCGTCCGGTGCAACCAGACCCGACGGCCGGGTTGCGCGGCGACGAACAGCGGCAGGAGAGGCAGCGTTGTGTACTTGAGGGCAACGCTAATGGCGAGGGCAAATCCCGATCGCCACGGACGATGTATGAGGAGCACCGCCCCGAGAATCGCTAGCCCGACGAAAATGTCGTTGTGTGCATCAGCAACCGCATCGACGAGGACGATGGGGCTCCACAGGAGAAGCGCAGCGCGGGCGGGTGACGCCACCCGGCAGAGCACCGCCCCCATGCCGAGCACCGCTGCCAGTGACGTCATCCGAAAAAGCATAAAGAGCGCCGCATTGTCATGCGTCATCCAGCTGAGGACTTTCACAAACCCCGCCCACAGCGGCCCGTACGTGAGGGGCCAACCCTGCCACATGCCGAAGACGCCGTGGAGAATGGCGTCGTCCCCCAGCACGCTGGGGGTGAGCACGTAGGGGTTCCCCAGGATTGCTACCTTGGCGGTGGCCACGTAGGCAAAGATGTCCCCGGCGAACACCGGAAAGGCGAGCAGGAAGGGCGCAGCGAGCACTGCGGCAACCCCAAGGACTGTGCGGGTCTGCAGCACTGCCCCCGCCCGGACACGACGCAGCAAGAGAAAGTAGAGCAGCGCGGTGAGCGACCACCCCACAATCCGCAGCACGAAGACCCACGCGTCTGGAATGCGAAAGTACGCGGGGCTAAAACTGCTCCCTATGGCTAGTGCGCACGCGGCGAGAAGGGCGAGCAGCAGCCCCACGGGCGTGAGCGGGAAGGCACCTGCGGTGTGCCAACGAATATGGGAAAGGATCGGGCGCATTTATGGCGTCCCTTCCCACGCGTAAATCCATACTTCCCGGTCCTCGTACGCCAGAGTTACGCCCGGCGTGACGCGCACGTTGTCGTTCATGGCAGTGTGGTCCTTCTCAACGAAAATCCACCTCGTCCGGAACATGTCGAACACCGGGCCCAAATTTTCGCGCCGTTCTCCCAGGGTGGTCTTGGCCCACGCCCAGTAGCGCGTTTGATCCTGACGGTAGAGAAAGGTGGGGTCGAGCCCGGCGATGTACGCGTTCACCGTGTCGTAGTAGAAGAGCACTGGGAAGTCGTCCCAGTCGCTGTGGAATACCACCTCGCCAGGCTGCGAGTGCTCAGCTAGCCACGTGGCAGAAGCCTTGAAGTGCGTCGCGTTAATGCCGCTCGTTAGGTTGTTGTAGTTCGTGCGCTGATCCCGAGCGATAACGTACGGCACGCTCACCGCAATGTAGAGCGCCAAGAGCCCGGTAACAATTCGGCGTTTCTGCCAACTCTCCGCCACGACGCGACGCACCGCTTGCCAATCTGCCTGTCGGAGCACGTCGCCAATGGTCACGGCGGCGGCGAGCGCCAGAAAGGGCACGGCGTACTCAACGTACCGACGGGACTTAAGGGTAAACAGCGTGAAGAAGAGCGCCAGGATAATGAGCGTCCAACTGCGGGTCGTTGTACGACGCAGGTACACGAAGGCTAAAAGGAGGGCGACGATGAATGGCACAACCACCACCACATTGTTCCCGATGAATGACGTAAAGCCGTACGGGTACCACTCCCCGCCCACGCCAATGACGTTGCGGTAGTTCACGACACCAATTTGAATGGCTTGCTCCCACAAGAAGTGAAACGTGTTCGGGAAGAATGGGTTCGCCACTGTGCCCAGCGCCGCGCCGGCGACTGTACATCCAAAAACCTGGAGTGGCCGAAAGCGACGTAGGCCCGCGAGCGTCCACCAAGGTTTGTGCACGACCTCGCGCAAGCGCCCACGCCAGCTCCAGCGCTGCACGACATCGAACGCCATTGAGACCGCCAGGTAGATGCCGGCCGCAGCGAGGAGGACAAAGAATCCGCCGTACAGGAGCACGAAGAACCAGGCGAGGAAGAAGCTCCCCCATCGCTTGCCGGCGAAGAGTAGGGCAATGCCGATGATGAGTGTCGCCAAAGACAGGCTCGGCGCTTTGGCTAGGCTCATGCGGAAGGTAAAGGGCGTTGCCGCCAGGAGCACCGCCCCCCAGATCCAGGCCTGACGCACGCCCTGACGCATCAAAAACCAGACGGACGTGGTTATGAGGAGTGCCGCGAAGAATACCGTGGCCAACTTAATCCCCGCCAGCGGATCCATGAGTTTCACAAACGGGACCAAGAGCACGTGGTACAACCAGTGCTGATCAATGTAGTGTTCGCCGAGCGTGGTGAAGGGTAGCCACGGGAAGTCCCGCACGGCGCCCTGCTCCGCCGTGAGCGCACCAATCCGCGCGTGGTAGAACGAATCGGGATCGGCAAAAATTGGATGCGCTTGGAGTGCAAGGAAGATGCCAAACGAGAGAATGAACACACCGAACAGCGTCAGGATGGGGGCGTGCGCCCGCCAGGAATTGGTCATGTGTGTAGTATAGCGTCTCCCCGGGGTCCCCACGAACGAGTAGCGGACGAGCGAAGCGAGGAGCACGCGTTCGTGGGGTCAAGCGAGGCTTCGTGTGGAGCCCGGAGTGAGCAAGCCATACGGCGCGCTCACGGAGGGCGTAACACGAAACGAGCTAACGAAAACTCCGGACCAAGCATGGATGTCCGGAGGATTTCGTGGGGTTACCCCTTTCTATTTCCCGAGTTTGTTCTTGAAGTAATTCACCCAGCGGATCTCGGCGGGGTTCACGTGGTACCGAAGGCCGAGCCCGAGGGTGAGACTGCCCCCGATGACGAGGGCTTCAATGGCTTGCGCCAGGCGCGTGCGAGCAGTAAGACGAAGGGGAAGAACTCGGGCGCCGTTCTTCTGTACAACATCAGCAGTGAGACGGAAGCGCTTCTGGATGCGGGGGCTATACAAACTGGACTGCAGCATGAGAAAGGTTGTCCGGCGAACGTTCTGCTTGGGGTTACCCAAGCCTTCCATGAGGTGGTGGTTGAGTTCCGGGATGGCAAAGTACGTCGCCACCGTCTTGGCGGTCTCGTTGAGTTGGTTCGACACTGCGTGGGCAGCGCCCACCAGGTGCTCAGCGGCAACGACGTACACGGCCCGACCAACGAGTGCGGCCGTCAACTTCACCAGCGGGCTCGTGTGTGAGCGCAAGTCGGTGCGGCGGACAGTGCGGGACGCAATGTCGAGCGCTTCTGCTATTGCATCCGGCGTGACGTCAAGCAGGCCCATTTTCCGGAGCATGCCAATCAACCCAAACACCGCATAGCCCAAGCCGAGCCGCGGCTGCTTTGATGGATTTTCTACCGGTGTAAAGATGTACGCTGGCAGCTTGTTGCTGCGGGCAATACGGCCGAGGTTCCCGCCCGCGGCAATCACCGCGACCTTCGCCCCGGCCTTCTTCACGGCGCTCCAGGCAGCAATGGTCTCTTCGGTTGTGCCCGAGTAGCTGGCCAAAATAACGAGCGTGCGGCGGCCCACCCAAGCCGGAAGACGGTAGTCGTTGATGATGATTAACGGCACGCGAAGCTCTTGGCTACAGGCGGCCTGGATAATGTGGGCGCCCAGTGCGCTCCCACCCATCCCAGCCAGGACTACCGCGTCTACCTTCCCGCGCAGTTTGGGGAACTTCACCGAACGCAAATCCGACACGGCCTGATGGCCCTGGCGAGCAAAGCGCTGGACAGACCCGAACACATCTTGCGGGTCGAGCCGTTTGAGGAGCGCGGGGAAAGGTGTAGGCATGTGGAAAGCTTTTGTCTGCGATCACCCTAGCGCGGGCCGAAAAAACGCGCAAGTACAAAAATACGACGATCGCGAGGACCGTCGTATTCTTCAAAGGTGCTTAGCGAACCTGGAGGGTCGAACCAAGGTACTCCAGCTTCTTGGGCGTGATGACAACGCGCTTGGTCTCCGAGACCTCAATGTGACCAGCGCGGCGGCCAACCATACCGAGTGCCCGGGCGCAGTTGAGCACGGTTGGGACATCGGGTGCCGGCACGTACAGCGCGAAACCGGCGCCCATGTTGAGGTTGCCGTAGGCTTCCTCATCCGTAATCGGCCCATGCTGCTGCATGAAGTCAAACACCGGCTGCGGCTTTGGGATCTCGTCAATCACGTAGGTGAACGGTTTTGCCAGGCGCATGAGTTTGCGCCAGCCATGACCCGTGACATTCACGGCGTAGTGGATGTTGACCCCCGCGTTGAGGCAGTCCTCCACCAGCGGGGCGTAAATAATGGTCGGCTGCAAGAGCGCTGCTCCATACGTCGTCTCGCCCGTGAGCGGCGCCAGGTATCCCTGAGGCACCTTCGTCGCAATCTCCCGAGCAAGAGTGAGGCCGTTGGCGTGAATGCCGGAACTGTCGATGAGCACGATCTGATCACCGTCCTGAACATCGCCTTTGATGAGACGCTCTTTCGGTTTAATCAAACCGATGGCTGAACCGGAGAGCACGACGGTCCCCGGGACCACAACGCCCTTGAGAGTGGGCGTCTCGCCGCCGCCCCAAACGCAACGCGACAGGTTGCAGGCGTGCTGCCAGCCCTCCACCAGATCCCGGCACCGCTGCTCATCCTGAAACCAGCTCGATTCGCCGACCGCCAGGTGCATCGCCACCGACAGCGGCAACGCGCCGAGCGTTACCATATCATTGACGATCATCGCCACCGTGTCCTGGGCAACAGCGTCATAGAAGGTCTTGCCAGTGAGGCCGTACATCGCATCGGCGACCAGGTTCTTCGTCCCCAGCCCCTCCTCGACATGGGCGAAGTAGCTCCGCGCTGCTTCGATGAGGTAACAGCTCTCGCCCCGACTCGCTTCGAACTCCTGGAATTCACCGCCGTTCAAACGCGTGATGTTTGCGGCCGTTTCTCTGCCGGCCCGCTGCGCGATTCGCTTGAACGGATCCATCGCGTCGTAATCAACGCCGACGCCCGCGTACGTCAAGTCTTTGCTCATTCCATACTCCTACTTTTCAAGGTTTTTCTATTCATCCAACCCTAACGCGGGCGTTAGAAACGCGCAAGCGGCCGCCGAGTTGCAAAAAATGCATTGACGAGAACCTCCAGTTGTCGTATAATCTTTCCACTCTGGAGGGAGATTTCGCATTGCCGGTACGGGTATGTCCGGACACTCAAAGTGGTCTACGATCAAACGGCAAAAAGGGATTGCGGACGCGCGCCGGAGCCAGGTTTTTACGAAACTCGGACACGCCATCGCCGTCGCGGCGCGGCTCGGCGGCGCAGACCCGGCAATGAACTTCCGCTTGCGCTTGGCTATTGAAAAAGCCAAAGCCGCGAGCTTGCCCAAAGACAACATTGACCGCGCCATTGCCAAAGGGGCGGGCACGGGTGGCCAGCAAATTGAAGAAGTGACCTACGAAGGCTTTGGGCCCGGTGGCACTGCCCTGGTCATTCAAGCCATGACCGACAACCGCAACCGAACGGTCTCGGAAATTCGCAATATTATCACCAAGCTCGGCGGCAACCTCGGCAACGAGAACAGCGTTGCCTGGCAGTTCACGAGCAAAGGCGTCATTCGCATTCCGGCAGATCAGTTGCGGGACAAAGACAAGGACGCGCTCGAACTTGGCTGCGTGGATGCCGGCGCCGATGATGTCCAGGATGATCCGGAAGGTTTGACGATTCTCTGCCCTCCACCCAACCTCCAGGCCTTGCAAGCATTCGTCCACGACCAGGGTTTGCAGAGTGCCTCTGCCGACATTGAACTCATTCCCAATACTCCCCTCGCCCTTTCGCCGGAAGATGACGCCAAACTCCAACGCGTCGTTGAGGCCTTAGAAGAACACGACGATGTCTCCGCGGTCTGGACGAACGCTGCCTAAGGTAATTCTGGGGATTGACCCTGGCTTTGGCCGAGTTGGCTGGGGCGTGGTGCGGCAGGCGGGCAATCGGCTCACTGCTGTGGACTACGGCGTCATCGAAACGCCGGCCGGCACTCCTTTTGCCAAGCGCCTGCAACTCATCTTCGCAAAAATTACTGACCTTGCCCGCACGTACAAGCCCCAGGCGAGCGGGGTGGAGCGCCTCTTCTTTGCCCGCAACACCACCACGGCCATGCAGGTGAGCGAAGCGCGCGGCGTTATCCTCCTCGCCCTGGCGCACGCGAACATTCCGGTGCACGAGTGTACCCCCCAAGCCGTGAAGCAAGCTCTCTCCAGCTACGGCCGTGCCGACAAAGCTCAAGTCCAACGTATGGTGAAAGTCCTCCTCCACCTTCCGAGCATCCCCAAGCCCGACGACGCCGCCGACGCGCTCGCGATAGCCGTTACCGCGGCCACCAGCATATGAAACGCATCGCCCTCGTCAACGTCCACTGCGATCCCCTGGAAAAACTCGGCTCGGCTGAGGCGGGTGGACAAAACGTGTACGTCTACCACCTCGCGAAAGCGCTCGGCAAGCTGGGCTACACCGTGGATGTCTTTTCGCGCTGGAACAACCGCGCCAAGAAAGAGCGCGTCCGTGTAAGCAAGCACGTGCAGTTTATCCGTCTGCGTGCCGGGCACCGGCAATTCATCCCCAAAAATAAGCTCGGGCCGTTGCTCCCGGAATTCATTAGCAATTTCTTAGCGTGGCAGAAGCAGGAAAAAGCTGAGTACGATTTGTTGCACTCACACTACTGGGAGGCAGGCTGGGTAACCATGCAGCTGAAGTACATCCTGAAAGTGCCGCAAGCCCACACCTACCACAGCTTGGGCATCATGCGCTACAACGCGCTCAAAGGTTTCCGCGAGCAGAGCCTGAACACCAAAGAAATTAAGCACCGCATCGCCATTGAACGCGACATTACGCAAAAGGCCGACTGCATTATTAGCACCAGCCCGTACGAAAAGGAGTACCTAGAAAAGCACTACAACGCCAGAATGGACAAGGTGCGCGTCGTGCCGTGCGGGGTGGACCTCATCCGCTTCCATCCCGTAGACCGAAACCTGGCCCGCAAGAAGATTGGTGCCCCACCGGAGGACAAGATTATTCTCTATACCGGCCGTGTGGAATGGCGGAAAGGTATAGGCACGCTCGCCATTGCCGTAGCCAAACTTTTCAAGCACCATCCTGAACTCCGCAAAAAAGCCTGGTTCTACATTGTGGGCGGCAATCTGGGCCGCCGCGCCGAGCCCGAAGTGCGCGAGGAGATCAAGCGTCTCAAAGACGTCTGCCGAGAGTACGGTATCCGCGACCGCACGATCTTTACGGGCGCAGTGCAGCAAGAGAAGCTCCACTTCTACTACTCCGCGGCCAACGTTACGGTCATCCCGAGCTACTACGAACCCTTTGGCATGGTGCCACTCGAGGCCATGGCCGCAAAATCTCCAGTGATTGCCAGCGATACGGGCGGCCTTCCCTATAGCGTGCGGGATGGGAAGAGCGGGATACTGGTGCCGGTTCGTAACCCGGGTGCAATTGCGCACCAGCTCGAACGCGTACTCACGGATAAAGAGTTGAGCGAAAAGCTCATCCGTGGGGGACGGGACCTGGTGAAGACCTCCTTCTCCTGGAAGATCATCGCCAAGCAAGTCGCCCACGCGTACGCACGCACGGTTGAGAAGGCGGGTGGCAAGAAGTAAATGATAAAAGCACCCAGAGGTCGTCGGGTGCTTTTTCGATGTGCAATCATGGAATGTCAGGGAGGCCAGTACCGCCGTGCAGGTGAATACCGCCGTTGATGCAGTACTCATTCACTACGTCGCAGGCAGTGAAGTACGCTTCACTCGTGAACCACGGCGCTGTCGCAAACGTCGGGCGTTCATCCTTGGGTCGGAATACGCCGTGTTCCAGGAGCCGCTCGAGCACAGCAATCTTTGCGCGCGTCGTTGCCTGCAGCTGCGGGTGTTTGTACCTGTCGATGCGACCGCGGTACTCTTCGAGTTTCACTTCGAGCTGCCGGTGGCGGTGTGCATCTGGAATGACAATCTCCTCGGGTAGTTCGTCAACGAGCTTTTGCTCATCCGCCGCTTGCCCAGCTGCGATTTTCGCCAGATGCGCCTCCACGTCCGGAGCAACGAATGGGATACTCGCGTCGTACTTCGAGCCCAACGCGCTAATGCTGTGGAGAACTGCAAAGCGTCCGAACTCACCGCCCGCATGCTGGAAGCAGTAGTCACGGCCCACGCCGATTCCTCCAAAGCCCACGAGGCGCTGAATGTACTGGGGAATGAGCGTGGCGCTGATTCCGGCTTCCATAAGTGCACCCGGGGGAAGCATGACCTGTCCACGACCTTCCCAGGCAAAAAAGTTGAAGGTATCCCCGAGGTATTCGAAGGTTACATCAGGCGGGCTGTCTTTCTCGGCCGCCGGCCGGATGGATACCACCCGAATGCGGCAACGATTCGGCTGCTTCGTGACCGCATCAAGGGCAATGATTTCGATCTCCTCACCCGGATGCATGTCGCGGTACATGTGCTGGTTTTCAACGATCCGTGAGAGCGAGGGACTGAGGTTTGGATGACTCATGTCTTTACTCCGTGTTTCTGTGTTATACGTATGTGCAGCAAAACCCTACGTCTAGCGTAAACTACTGTCAATCGTCTTTTTTCCTACACCACTACCGCTCGCTCACTGTCGCCAATACAATCGCTGCGAGAAGCGTAATGACAATGCCAATGTACTGGTGGCGCTGGAGGCGCTCTTTATTTATAAGTATGCCCAGGAGTGCGGCGAGGGCTATGTAGCTCTCGGTAATGGCTATGGTTATGGAAATAGGAATCACCTGCACGGCGAGCGCGAAACCTACCCAGGCGATATTATCGAGTACCCCTTGAAGAAATATCGGGCGCCAGTAGGTACGCGCGTGTTGGAACGACGCCACGACCTCTTTCCTGCTGACCATCCATACCAAGCAGAGAATGCTGTACACCCCATTCACGCCCCAAATTGCCAGGAGAGGCTTCGAATCTTGGCTGAGCACGCCGGTAAAAACGTTGGCCCCCGCAGAGAGAACAACGGCGACGATAGCCAGGAGTACGCCCCGTTCCAAATGCGAACGTTTACGGAAGAGCACGTTCCACCAGTGCCGCGGCTCACGATGGACAACAGTGAGGACAAGCCCGGCAAACACCGCCAGGGAGAGAACAAATTGCAGAGCACTCAAGCGCTCGCCTACTACCAGCACACCAATGGCGATGGTGAGTGGGAGCTCAAAACTCATCACCGGCTCAATAATGGATATCTTGCCCGTGCCGAGCGACTGGAAGAAGAAAACCGCATACGTAAAAGTAATGACGCCCGTTACGATGAGGAGCGTGAGCAGGTTCTCCTGTTGGAAGAAGAGCGGTATGTCGTTCCAGACGAACGGCAGCAGACCAACGAGCCCAAAGATGCCAATGAAGAAGAGCGCCGGTACCGCGCCCACGCGTCGCACCGAGCGCTGAATGGCGAAGTCGCCAAACCCCCAGGCCAGGAAGGCGAGGAACGCAGCGATGATGCCGGCTTCAACGGACATGCATGTGCTTATTGCCCTGCAGGGGTGCTATCACGCTCGGCCCGAATCTTTTGGATATTCTCCGCCCGCTGTAGCACTTCACCAGCATACTGGATGCTCTCGGGGCCTTTCCGCTCACCGCGCTCAACGTACATGGCCTTCAGTGCGCCATCGGGCCCCAGCACACGACGGAAGCTACTCTTGCCCGGCTTCTCTGCGGTGACCTTGTCCGCTACAACGAGGAGCTCTGACTTCGCACCACCCACAACAATGGCCTGGAGCTTCCCAGATTTCATGAGCATGTCAGCATCATTCCCACTATCCCCCGCAACAATGCCCTTCTCGACGCCGGTCTTTTTAGTAACGTACTCTACTGCTCCGGCTTTGGTAATTGGCACAACGTCGAGGCAGTACTTCTTCCGCAGTTCTTCGGGTGGCAGCTGGTTGTTGTAGTTAATCTCCTCGCAAATAACCAGTTCCTGGCCGGGAAAACGTTGTTCAGCTTCCGCGGCAATGGCCTCTACCGCTTCGGGCGAATCGGCAAAAAAGTGAAAGCTCACTTTGAACTCCTGCACGTTTTCTCGGTTGGCTTCCGGATCTTTGACGTACGCCTCTTCGGCCTGCCGATAGGGCGACTGCTCTGTGCCCTGGTAGTTGAGCTCGGCCTCGGGTATGCGCTTGGCCAAATCAGCAATCATCTCGGCAGCGGACTTCGCAATCACTGGGCGATCGAAGTGCTTGTCTGTAAGCAGCATCTCCCGAAATTCCTCGTCCCGTTTGTAGGTGCCGTCTGGTTGCAGGACGTGAATTTCCGTACCGACCGAGCCAATGAGCACTGGAAACTTGGGTAGCTCATTCGTTGCTTGGCGCTTCTCGATGCCCGCCAGGTCATTCCCGGTCACTGCCACGATAGGATAATCCTTTTCAACGGCGGCGGCGTAAAGCGCCCGCGATTCTTCCAGCCGATCTTTACGATGAAAGGTGTTGTCGACGTCAGAGAAAGCCACAGTAAAGGGCTCGTCCCGCTCGGCTTGCTCGGCGCGCAGGCGGGCGTACGGCGAATTTTCATACACGTTACCTGGCGCAAACTCGCGGGCGGCTTCGGGGATAATACCTCTTGGCTGTTCGGACATAGTCGCTGTGGGTTATCTACAGTATACTACGTGTACCTTTCACCTCACCTTATACGTATGCGCAAGCTCCGCATTGCCCAGCTGGTCCCCTTCGAAGAGACCGTCCCGCCCACCAAGTACGGGGGCACGGAACTCGTTGCCTCAAACCTGTCTGACGGCTTGGTGCAGCGTGGTCACGACGTAACCCTCTTCTCCGTGGGTGGGAGCAAAACCAAGGCCAAGTTGGTAAAAGTCTTCCCTGGCCCCTTGCGCGCCCACACCGGCTCCGAAATAAAGGCTCGGGAATCGTTGAAGTTCATGGGGGTGGGCAAGGTCCTCACCGCGGTGGTCCAGGGCAAGTTCGACATCGTACACAACCACATTGGCTGGCGCGTGTTACCGTTCACCAACATCATCCCCCATCCCATTGTCACCACCTTGCACGGTCCGCTGGACATCGGCTATCAGCGACTCGTGTACAAACCGTATAGCCACTGCCACTTCGTCTCTATCTCCAACAACCAGCGCAAGCCCCTCAAGCTCAACTACGCGGCCACGGTATACAACGGCATCCGCGTCGACACGTTCCCCTACCTGGAGAAGAAAGATGATTACCTGGCGTTCCTCGGCCGGATGAGCCCGGAGAAGGGCCCCGTGCAAGCTATCCAAGTGGCGAAGAGAACCAAGCGGCGGCTGATTATGGCGGCGAAGGTCGACCAGGTTGACGTGAAGTACTTCAACGAAAAAGTGAAACCACTCATCGATGGCAAGCAAATAAAGTTCTTGGGGGAAGTTGACCACGCCGGCAAGTCGAAGCTCCTCTCCCGCGCCGCTGGCTTGCTCGCTCTCATCCAGTGGGAAGAGCCCTTTGGCTTGTTCATGGCGGAAGCGAACGCCTGCGGCACGCCGGTGATTGCCATTGCCCGCGGCGCGGCGCCAGAAGTCATTGCGCACAAGAAAACCGGGTACCTCGTGCACACCGTGGAAGAAGCCGCACGCATGGTCCCCAAGCTTGGGCTCATCAAGCCCAAAGACTGCCGGGCACGCGCGCAAGCGCACTTCTCCGTGGATGCCATGGTGACTGGGTACCTGAAGGTGTACGAGAAACTCATACGTGGTTGGAAACACCGATGACCCGCCGTCAGCTGCTCAGCCACGTCCGCCATTTGCTCGCAAAGCGTGGGTTGACGCCTGACGGCGACGTAAAAGAAATCCTCAGCCACCAGCGCCGTTTCTTCCGTACGCGCTGCGTGGATGCGAAAGGCAACGAGTTCACCTTCAAGGTGTACCTGCTTCGCGTGCCCACCATCCGCCACGACTTCCAACACGAAATTGCCTTCTACCACTACGCGGCCCGTGCGCACTTGGTAGAGTTCCCGCGGTGGGTTGCGGGCGACCGCAACCGCGAGCACCCCTGGATTCTGTACCACTACATTCCTGGAGCTCTCTTCACCAGTCACCTGAAGCGGAACGGTCGCCATTTGGCCCCGCGCCTCATCACCGCCCTTGCGCAGGCGTTGACGCGCTACGGTCAACTCCACATTCCCACGGCCACGCGTCGGCTCCTCCACTTACAAGCGCATCGAGCAAGTGACTTCGGCAAGCGCTTCACGCTCTACACCCGCGGGAAGAACCGGCGGACCATCCTGCAGTACCTTACCGAAACTGAACTGGAGGCGGCGGCGCGCATCATTGCCTTCCACAAAACCGAAAAGCGGTTGCCCCGAGACCTCGGCGTCAGCCACGGCGACCTCAGCACGAACAACCTCATCGTCAACGCCGACCACTTTAGCATCCTGGACTGGGAGCACGTGCAAATTGCCTCCCCCGCCTACGACGTGGCGGAGCTGTGGGTGAAAGAGTTCTCCCGCGCGCCCTGGCGGAATCGGTTGGCGCTCCGGGTGGCCGGACTCCACCCACACCCCGAATCCTTTGGTACCCTCTTCAGCATTGAAGTCCTGCTGTTCTGCTTGCGGGACCTCCTCCTCCACGACCGCATCCTCCACCGCTTACACCATGAAAAGAACCGAGCGGTTATTCGCAAGCTCTTGCAGTACTACGCCCGCACCTTTCGAGCAGCGCTCCGTGGCTTCCCCTCACTCCTCAAATCCTAATGCCAAAAAAACTCCGCATTGCCCTCATTGCGCCGCTCGCCGAACGTGTGCCCCCTAGGAAGTACGGCGGAACCGAACTCGTCATCGCGAACCTTGCAAATGGTCTGGTCGAGCGCGGCCACCGGGTCACCCTCCTCGCTCGCTCCGACTCGCACACGCGCGCAAAACTGATACCCTTCTACCACCCTGACCCGCGTGCACAATCCCGGCACGCCTCCCGGGGGTACCTGGTCCCAAACTACTGGCAGACCCTGGAACTCGGGTGGGCATTTGAGCGAGCGAAGCAGTTCGACATCATGCACTTCCATATCGGCTCAACGTTCTTCCCGTACACGCGCTTGGTACGGACACCCACGGTCCTCACCCTGCACGGTCGTCTGAACACCACCGAGGCGGCTAAAGTGCACAACGCGTACCGAGAAGTCCCACTCGTTTCTATTTCTAACAACCAGCGCACACCGCTGCCAAACCTCAACTTCATCCGCACGGTCTACAACGGCATTAGCATGCAACGCCACCCGCTGGGCAGCGGGAAAGGCAACTACCTGGCGTTCCTGGGCCGGATGAGCCCAGAGAAAGGGCCGGTACAAGCTATTCAAGCAGCGAAACGCAGTGGGATGCGCTTGATTATGGCGGCTAAAGTGGACACGGTTGATGAAGCGTACTTCAGGCAGAAGGTGAAGCCTTTCATTGATGGCAAGCAGGTGAAGTTCTTGGGGGAAGTTGACCACGCCGAAAAGGTTCGGCTCCTAAAAAATGCCGTGGGCTTGCTCGCCCTCATCCAGTGGGAAGAGCCCTTCGGCTTGTTCATGACCGAAGCCATGGCCAGCGGCACGCCCGTGATTGCCACGCACCGCGGGTCTGTACCAGAAATTGTAGCCCATAAAAAAACGGGTTTTGTGGTCAACGACGTAGCCGGCGCCGTGCGCGCGATCAAGCAACTCTCCACTATTGATCGTCGGGCATGCCGGGCACGGGTGGCGCAACACTTCTCTGTAGAAGCAATGGTCACCGGCTACGAAGCGGTGTACAGAAGACTCGTTGCGAAGAAAAAGTAGGTTATAGTTTTAGAAAACTGGGGTTTGGGGGCGAAACGTGGTGCATGTATAAACGATATTTGTCTTGCTCCCAGAGACCACATGTTGAGCCCCCAACGGTCCCCGCCTCGACGCGCGAGGCGCGGCGGGTTTTGGCGCCACCTTTTCTGACGCCAGAAAAGGTGGTCTATCCGTGATTGACCATCAACCAACTGATAGCCATCAGGTCGTTACGGAAAAAATCATGATTGCTGTATCGTCGATTTTTTCTGCATTTTGCCGTACACTACACTCGTGAAGAAACCCAAAATCGCCATTCTCGCCTCAAACCTGAACACCATCCCGCCGCGCGCCACTGCCGCAGCGGAGCTCATCGTATCGCAGATTACCGAGGGCCTCGTGCACCGTGGCTTCCCAGTGACGCTCTACGCCGCGGCTGATGCCAAGACGCACGCGCGCCTAGTGAGCGTCACCACACGGGCGTCTATCCGCGACCCCAAGATTGGCATGGCCAACCACAAGGCGTACGAAATGATCCAGGCGAGTAATGCCTACCGCGATGCCCAGCGTTGGGGCGCCAAGGTCATGCTCTCCCACGTCCCAATGGTCAGCGCGCACTTCGCGGGGTTTGCCGGCTTCCCGACCGTTGCCCTGCTCCACAGCCCGCCCACGTATACGGATAGTCGGGTCATGGCGAGCGCCCCGCGACAAAAGTACATCTCGATCTCCAACGCCCAGCGGCGACTTGCCCGGAGTGCAAAGTTCGTCGATACCATTTACCACGGGGTGGACACGGCGCGCCTGCGCTTCCAACCCAGCCCTGGCACCTACTTAGCCTTCCTCGGTCGAATACGGGACTACAAGGGCGTCGCCGAAGCCATCGCCGTGGCGCAGAGCTTACGCATGCCGTTGAAAATTGCGGGGCCCGTAGCCGACGCAACCTACTTCGCCACGTACGTAAAACCCGCGCTCAACAAATCCATTCAGTACGTTGGTGAAATAACGCACGCCCAAAAAGCAACCTTCCTCGGCGGTGCTATGGCCACGCTCTTTCCCATCGGCTGGGAAGAACCATTTGGCCTGGTCATTCCGGAATCCCTCGCCTGCGGTACGCCCGTGGTGGCCTTCCGGCGCGGCTCTGTCCCCGAGCTCATGCGAGATGGCCGCACTGGCTACATTGTGAAAACTGTCCCGCAGATGATTGTGGCCGTTCGGAAAATCCACCGCATCAAGCGGCTAGCCTGCCGGCAGGAAGCCGAGCGACGCTTCTCCCTCAACCGCATGGTGGACGATTACGCGCGCCTGCTCACGAGGCTATCAAAGTAACTATGCCGCTGAAAAAGCCTGAACTCCGCATCGATACCATCCACGACCGCTCGGTCATTGTGGCACCAAAACGCGGCGTCCGCCCGCACGATGTCCCGGAAGAAATTACGGTTGCGCCCCACAACTGCCCCTTCTGCCCCGACGCCTTACGCAAGAAGAAGGTTGTAGTGTGCTCGGGTCACGGTGCCAGCGAAATTCGCGTCATCAAGAATGACTTCCCCGCAGTCGCCCGCGATAACCCGAAAGCCTACGGCTACCAGGAAGTCATTGTGGAAACCCCGGCGCACAACGTCGAGCTCGCCGAGCTTTCGGTGGCGCACCTCGACCAACTGCTGGGCCTCTACCAGCACCGGACCCGCGACATCTCGCGCATGCCCAAGATGGAGTACATTCTCATCTTCAAGAATCACGGCGGCAAAGCCGGGGCGAGTCTGGTCCACGCACACTCGCAGATCTTCGCCACGGGTTTTGTACCACCCCACATTGCCCAGAAGCTAGTGAACGTGCGCGCCTACCAAATTGAACACGACGCGTGCTACTACTGCGACACGATTGCCAAAGAAAAACGGGGGCCCCGGCGTATTCTCTCGAACAAGTACGTGACGGCCATTGCCCCGTACGTATCCCACTACCCGTACGAAGTCTGGCTCTTCCCCACGCGCCACTTAGACAACCTCACTCGTCTGACGCGCGCCGAACGGCTCGCCTTCGCAAAGGCGCTGCGGAGCATCCTGCAGAAAGTAAACCGCACAAACCTCCCGTATAACTTCTACCTACACCAGACCCTCAGCGAGAAAGATGAACATTTCTACCTGCGCATTGCGCCCCGCCAGCAGACCTGGGGCGGTGTGGAAGTAGGCTCCCGCTTGGTCATCAACAGCGTAGCGCCCGAGGACGCGGCGAAGTTCTATAGGAAGTAAAAGTGTCGCCCAAATGAGATAGTTAGGCGCTTTTTTGCTACCCAGTGCTATCATGTACCCATGCCCCAACTCGATGCGAACCTCTGGATTGAAGGTGGCTGGTACGTTGACTTCGACCAGCTAGATCAGTTCCGCATCCTCGGCCCCAACAACCACCTCTACTGTGCGCTCATTGATGCGCCGCGGCACCGTTTGGCCATAGATACGGTTGCCACCACACCGGACGGCAAGCTGGAAGTCACGGGCCGGTGGTTGAAGAACACCTTCAACTTGTACTACCCGGTCATGGGCGACATGCGCACCATGCGGGGGTTAGTGGTGGACGAGAAAACGGGCGAACATAAAACCTTCTTGGAGCTCCGCAAGCGTGAGACCAGCCAGTCCGTGCCCATGTGGATCCACCGAAGCCAGGGCGCCACCGGTAAGGCGCTGGTTTTTCGACGGTCCTACGGTGAGCACTGGTACGGCACCACCTTCCACTTCCCAAAGTCCATAAACGTCACGGCCATTGCTCGGCCCTTCGGCGGTTTCAAGCTGGAGGCGCGGGGCAAGCGGGAAATCCCCTTCACCATTACCGCTGATACCAATGATCAAACCGAGGCAGCGTACCGCTGCTCGGTGGTGCCGGCCGAAGCCGTGGACTGGAGTGCGTACGGGAAAGACGCAGCCACCGTGCGGAACTTCTGGAAGCGGTCGAAAATTGAGGTGGACCACCTCATTACCTGGGGCAAGACCTCGGGCGACCGCTTCGGCACCGTCTTCCCGCGGGACTGGCTGGAATCAATCCTCTTAGGCGCGGGCGACATCCCCGCAGACATCGTGGATGCAATGATCTGCCGGTGCCTAGCAAACGTGGATAGTACGGGCCGGATGTGGCACGAAGACGTTGTTGGTGAGTACCGCTACCGCCACCAGTTGGCGGGGCGCGACCTCTTTGACCGCAAGATGGTGGATATTGAGCCGCTCGTCCTCCTCGCCTTGCGCTACGCATCGCCCAACCTTTGGGCTAACCGCGACGCCGTAGCCAAGCTCCGCAAGGTTGCCACCTACGTGGTCGCACATGCCCGCCGAAAACTCCTCATAGCCTTCAAGCGCCGGCCCCGCTCAGCCCAGATGCCCGGCGAGCCGTACTACCTTGTGGGCAACTGGCGCGATAGTACGTGGGCGTACAAGAAGGTTCACCCACACGTTGCGCCCTTTGATGTGAGCGGCGTGCTCTACCCCGAGGCCCTGCGGGAAATTGCCCTGCTCCAACGGAAGCTGAAGCTCCAGGTGCCGGGTCTGGCCACCCTCGTGAAACGCTGGTCTACCAAAGCGAGCCTCTTCGCCTTCACGAATGGCGACCGCTTGCCCGCCTACGCCCTGGCGATTTACAACTTCAAGCAAGACCTGCGGACGCCCACCAGCAAACTCAAGTTACCACTCCTAAAAGTAAACCACCTCGACGAATGCTACCGGTACGCGCTCGGCGAAGGGACCGAGGCGGAACTCGTGAGCTTCTGCAAACGGCTGCAGGACCCGCACTACTTCTGGACGGGGTCAGGCCCCACGCTTATTGCGGCCAACAACGGGCTGGGGTACACGTCGCAGGAGTACCACGGCCTCGTGGTGTGGACCAAGCAAGTGGCCTTCACCGTCATGGGGCTCACCCGACACCTCGATCGGGCTGCAGCGCGACACTGGGCGCCCAGTACAAGCGCGCTCCTCCACACTACTGCCCGCGACCTGTGCCGCACCATGGTCCACGCGTTCGCCAAGCTGAAGGCCATCCCCGAGCTCCACTACGATGACCACGGCACGCCCCACCTCTTCACCGACCAGCAAGCGGTGGGCGAGCGCATGAGCAAGGTCCAGCTCTGGTCAGCCGTGGGCGCTCGACGGATCTTCCGCGAGTACGCCAAGCTCTCACGGACACCCCGCCCCCTCTAGGTTGCAGAGTGCCAATAATCCGCTAGAATAGACGCTCGCATGCCCCTCCCCCACCTCCACCGCATCGTCCGACGCCCCGTTCCCGATGGGGGCGAGCTTCACCGAAAGCCTCGCCGGCCTTGGACGCGTAAGCGTGTTCTAAAACTCATTGGTATCATTATTGCCATTGGTTTTCTCGCGGGTACCATTACCGTTGTCGCGGCTTTTGCCTGGGTGAGCCGAGACCTGCCCGATCCCGACCGCATTACCGAGCGGGCAGTAGCCGTGAGCACGAAGATCTACGCGCGCGACGGCAAGACGCTCCTCTACGATGTCCACGGTGACGTGCGGCGCTCGCTGGTGAAGCTCCAGGACATTCCGGAGCACGTCCGTCAGGCGACGATTGCGCTGGAAGACCGCGAATTCTACCAGCACGGCGGCGTGAGTATCCGACACCTCGTTCGCGGCGTCATTTTTGATACACTCCGCGGCCGAGCAACGGGCGGGTCAACAATCACGCAGCAGTTCATCAAGAATGCCATCCTCACGTCGGAACGGAAAGTTTCGCGCAAGCTCAAAGAAATCATCCTCGCCTACGAGCTGGAGCGGAAGTTCAGCAAGGACCAAATTCTGCAAATGTACTTCAATGAAATCCCGTACGGCGGCACGATCTACGGGATAGAAGCCGCGAGCCAGAGCTTCTTCGGAAAATCAGTGCGTGACCTAAGTATTGCCGAGGGCGCCCTCATCGCCGCCATCCCCCAGCGCCCCACGTACTTTAGCCCGTACGGCAACCACACTGAAGACCTCGTGGCCCGCCAGCAGTACGCACTCTTCCAAATGCGCGAGCAAGGCTACCTCACCACTGAAGAGTACGAAGGCGCGAAGGCGGTCGATATCCTCAAGCGCATCCAGCCAAAGCGGGAGCAAATTAAAGCCCCGCACTTCGTTCTCATGGTAAAGGAGCAGCTCGCCGATCGGTACGGCGAACAGGTCCTAGAGCGCGGCGGCTTGAAGGTGACGACAACGCTGGACTGGAAAATGCAAGAAATTGCGGAGAAGGCCGTGACCGACAACGTACAGAAAAACGAGAAGCGCTACGGCGCGACGAACATGGGCATGGTTGCCATCGACCCCAAGAGTGGCCAGGTGGTGGCGCTGGTGGGCTCACGAGACTACTTCAACACGAAGTACGATGGCAACGTGAACATTGCCATTCGCACGCGCAACCCAGGGTCATCATTTAAACCCATTGTGTACGCCACCGCATTCGCTAAGGGGTACACGTCGGAAACGATGCTCTTCGACCTCAAAACCAACTTCGGCGGTCGGCCCGCGTACATCCCCAACAACTACGACGGCGGTGAGCGGGGGCCCGTGACCATGCGCAAGGCGCTCGCCGGCTCTCTGAACATCCCGGCAGTGAAGACCCTCTACCTGGCGGGCATCCCGGAGACCATCGACACGGCCCGCAAGCTCGGCTACACCACCCTCACCGACCCCGACAGCTACGGCCTGGCCCTCGCCTTGGGGGCCGGCGGCGTGAAGCTCATCGAGCACACCAATGCCTTTGCCACCTTCGCCGCCAACGGCACGCACCACGACATAGCCACCGTGCTCAAGGTCGAGGACAAGAATGGCAAGGTCTTGGAACAGTACAAGGATCGCACGGCGGAGGCGCTCGACAAGAACGTGGTTGCTAGCCTCCTCTCCATTCTCTCCGACAACGAGTCGCGGAGCTTCATCTTCGGCTCCCGTTCACCCCTAGTGCTCTCGGACCGCACGGTCTTTGGCAAAACCGGTACCACCAACGAGTGGCGAGACGGCTGGACCATGGGCGGCACGCCCTCGCTCGTCGCGGGGGTGTGGGCGGGCAACAACGACAACTCGAAGATGGCCAAAGGGGCCGATGGGGTCTTCGTCGCCGCGCCCGCCTGGAACCAGTTCCTCCGTGAAGCACTGAAAGGCACGAAACGGGAGAGCTTGCCCAAGGCGCCGACGAACGACGCGGAAAAGCCGGTGCTCACCGGCACGCTGGCGGCGGATGTCCCGGTACTCGTCGACCGAGTGACCGGGAAGCGCATCCCGGATACGTGCAAAGAAGCGTACCCCGCCTCCTTCGTGGCAACCACAACCGTAAAAGAAGTCCACGAGATTCTCTTCTACGTGAACAAGGATGACCCCCGGGGTGCGGCGCCCACCAACCCGGCGAGCGACCCTCAGTACACCCGCTGGGAAGAACCGGTACAAAAGTGGGCGAAGACCAAAGGCTACACGGCCACGGCGCCCGAGCTGGGAGACTGCAGCCTGCGGGATCCTGGCGCGGCGCCCACAGTGAGCATAGTATCACCCACGTTAAACCAAACCGTGTCCTCAACGGCGATGCCCGTCAGCGTCGCCACGGCCGGGCCCCGTCCTGCGGCCCGCGTGACGTACACGGTCGACGACAAAATTCTCGCCGACGTCACCACGGGCGCCGACTTTGCTGCCACGCTGGACCTCACCGGCTTCGAGAGCGGCTTCCATGCCTTGGGCGCCACCGTCACGGACGCCGTGGAGAACACGGGCACGACGAGCATCACCTTCAATCTCCTGCTCCCGTAATTCTTGACGCGTGAGAGCGGACGGCCTAGGGTGTGATGAACACCAACATTTTACATACCCCGGAGGACTGCATGCATACCCTCGGCATCATTGAAAACCCCGCCTTGCTCGAGCGCCTGCGGCGGTGGCTCACCAACACTTACGGCAGCACCGCCACGCGCTGTGTGACAAGCCTCATCGAGGCCCAGAGCCTCTTCATTACCAACACCGAGATCCGCACGGTCATCACCGACCTTCCGCCAGGCCAGCTACTGCGGAACCGCTACGATGAGATTGCCGCATTCACCAATGGCCGCGTGAGAATCGTCGTCGTCAACAACGCCACATCGGACATCTTCGTCCCCCGCGGCGACCGCACCTTCAGTATCGTTCCTGAAGCCCAGCTGGAACGCGGGCTCAACAGAGTCTTGCACGTTCACTAACCAAAACCCGGACATTCCTGTCCGGGTTTTCTGCTCTACTGACGAATGGGCATGATGAGGTAGCGGAATGTTGGCGCACCCTTAGGTGGATCCACGGGGAGCAGAAGGCCGGGGCCTTTCTCATCGTTAAGTTGGAGCGCGACGCTCTCCACCCCGAGCACCGCCAAACCATCCAAGAGAAAGCGCCAGTTGAAAACGATGCTTCCCCCGGTACCCGTGAGGGCGGTGGGGAGCTCCACGTCGCTCGCCCCAATCTGCGCATTTGCAGCGGTGAGCCGGGCGCCCTGGGCGTCGTACGTAAGCGTCACGTCATTGATGCCGGACCGGCAGAAGAGGCTCACTTGCCGCAACATCTTTGCAAACGTGCTCGTCTCGGTGGTGAGGGTGCTGGTAAAACTGGCGGGAATGATCTGCGCGTAGTCCGGGAACTGCCCCTCAATCAGCCGGGTGACGAGCTCCACGCTGTCCGCCACTACCCCCACTTGGTTTTCCCCAACGGTGCAGGCAACATCGCCCTCATCGGGGAGGAGGCGGAGAAGCTCAGCCAGGCTGCGGCTGGGCACAATTGCGCGCTGCTCTTCCTTGGCTGTGGTCATGGGAATGCGCACCTCCGCAAGCCGGTAGCTGTCTGTGGCGGCCAGGGTGAGGGCGCTGCCGTGAAGGTGGAAGAGGACCCCGCTGATCTCGGGCCGGGCTTCGTCGGCTGCAACGGCGAACACCGTCTGGCTCAGAGCGGCTTTGAGTTGAGCGGCGGGAATGGCAAAGCGCACGCCCTCGGTCACTTTCGGAATAACTGGAAAGTCATCGGCGGGAAGGCCTTTGAGGGTTGTCTTTGAACCCTGGCTCGTCACGTGCAACTCTGCGCCGATGAGCTCGAGCGTAACGTTTCCCGGGGCCAGGAGGCTAATGTAATCCAGGAGGACGCGCGCGCTCACCGTGTAGGACCCGGGCTGTTCAACCTTGCCGCGCACAACTGTGGTTACCCCCAACTCTAGGTTTGTTGCCGCTAAAGCAATACCGTCGGCGGAAGCGGCGACAAGGACATTCTTCAAAATCGGCAGGGTCGTGCTCTTGCCGGCAACGTGGCCAACTTGGGCAAGGCCCCGGACGAGATTTTCTTGTGTGCAAGTGAATTTCATATATGTATATAGAGAAGAGGAGAAGGAGTAGTAAGGAGTGTGGATATGTGGGTAACCAGGATATGGAAGAATTTCTGTAAGGATTTGTAGGTTTTCCTTTGGGGTGGGGTGTGCGCTACTTGTGTGTGCGTGTGTGGAGAGAATGCTTAGGAGGACCGTCGTGCCGCTTTGCTGTTTTTCATGCACACTGGTTCAGCATTTTTTCCACGGAGCTATCACCAGGTCGTGCGCAGGATATCCTACGCGCTATACAGACGCTGGCGAATGAGCTTCACATCCTGCTGCAGTTTAGGATCCTCTTTGTACTGCTTCGCCACCTTTTCCACAGCGTGCATGGCGGTGGAGTGGTCCCGCCCCCCTAGTTCTTCACCAATGGTTGGGAACGAAGCGCTTATTTCTTCGCGCATGAGGTACATGATGAGCTGCCGAGGGCGCACCAGCTCTTGGCGGCGGCTCTGGCCCATGACCTCGGACACTTTTACATCAAAGTATTGGCACACTGTGGCGATAATCTGCTTGGGGGTTACGGCGTGCTCACGCTTGGCCTGGGTAGCCTGCACCACGGTGGCCAGAACCTCCTTTACCGAGTCTAGGGTGGGTGATGTCCGGCTGAGGTTATGGACAGCCATGATGCGGTTGAGGGCCCCTTCCAACTCGCGGACGTTGTGTTGGATGATGTTCGCGACGTAGCTGAGCGTAGCGTCGTCGAGCTGGCATTTCCGCTCTCGGCACTTCACGCGGAGAATGGCGATGCGGGTTTCTAGGTCTGGTTCCTGGATATCCGCGATCATCCCCCACTCAAAGCGGGAGAGGAGACGGGCTTCCAGAGCGGCAATGGCCTTGGGCGGCCGGTCGGACGAGAGGATGATCTGCTTGTTCTGTTGGTGGAGGGCGTTAAAGGTGTGAAAGAACTCTTCCTGCGTGCCCTCTTTGCCCGCGAGGAACTGCACGTCGTCAACGAGGAGGACATCCACGGCGCGCCAGCGGTCTCGGAACGCCGTCATGGAACCCTTGAAGATTGCTTGGATGAATTCGTTGGTGAAGTGCTCGCTACTCACGTAGAGGACGCGCGCCTTGGGATTGTTGCGCAAGAGCTCGTGGCCGATGGCCTGCATGAGGTGCGTCTTGCCTAAGCCCGCCCCGCCGTACATGAAGAGCGGGTTGTACACTTCGCCCGGCTTCTCCGCGCAGGCCATAGCGGCGGCTTGGGCAAGCTCATTCCCCTTCCCCACAATGAACGTGTCGAAGGTGTACCGAGGGTTCAAGCCGTTCTTGGGCAAGGTGGTTTCGGTGGGTGTGGGCGGTGCTTCGGTCTCAACGCGCATAGATACCAGTTCTGTGGCGCGCTGGCTCTCAACCTTGTATTCAACCTCGCGGACGGCGTCTTCGGTGAGGTGCTTAAGCGCTTGGACGATGTGCTGGTGGTACTTGCTCTCGAGCCAGGCCTTCGTGAAGGCGTTGGGTACGCCAACAACGGCCCGGTGGCCATCCACCGCGCTGATGAACGTGCTCTTAAACCACGTCGTAAAGTTTGCCTTACTCAAATGGAGCTCGAGTTCTCCGAGTGTTGCTTGCCAGAGTTTGTCATTTTCCAATTTCGGCATGGTCGAAAATTGGCTCACATTAGCGGTTTTCAGATACTAGCACACAGCGAGGTGTGGAAGAAGTGAAGAAAAGTGCATGAGGAGTGGATAACCTGTTGATGAAGTATGGATTGTTGACGTAGGCCCTGGGCGCTGGTACACTACGCCTACTTTTTCCTGACGCTGCTTTCCTATGCCGAAGCGCACGTATCAACCAAAGAAGAAGCGGCACGCTCGCGTGCACGGTTTTCGCGCTCGTCGCGCCACGCCCAGTGGTCGAGCGGTTCTCACCCGCCGCCGCCGCAAGGGGCGTGCCCGGGTGAGCGTGCAGTAGACTGCCATGCTTCCGCGAACTCGTCGCTTGCACGCCGATCGGGACATCCGTCGGCTGCTCCAGCGCGGAGCGCGACGGCGCGACTCCCTCATGCAGCTCGTGGCCATGCCATCTCCGGCGCAGTTGAGCCGCGCGACGGTCGTGGTCTCCAAGCAGGTTGCCAAGCGGGCCACGGAGCGGAACCAGCTTCGGCGCCGGGTACAGGCGCTCTTTCCAAAGCTCCTTGCGGCAACAACTACAGCTACCGACGTGCTCGTCCGCCTTGCTCCTCCAGCTGCAGCGGCGAAGCCCGCCGCGCTCCGCGCCTCACTCCTCGCTCTCTGGCCAATCCATGGCGTCACTCACCGCCCCCCAACGCATCGCCGTTAAGATCCTGCGGGTATACCAGCTCACCCTCTCGCCAGACCACAGCTGGATCCGAGCCCGGCGCCTGATGGGCACGTGCCGCTTCCACCCCACCTGTTCCGACTACGGCATTCAAGCCATTACTGAACATGGATTCTGGCGCGGCCTCTGGCTCACCACCAAGCGCGTCGCGCGTTGCAACCCCTTCCATGCCCCGGGGTTCGATCCCGTGCCCCCGACTCGCTCTTAGACCACTGCTATGTTCGAAACCATCCTCTACAACCCGCTCTTCAATGGCCTCATGTTTTTGTACAAGGCAGTCCCGGGCCACGATTTGGGGGTGGCGATTATCCTCCTGACCCTGCTCATCAAGTTGTTGCTGTTCTGGCCGTCGCTCTCGGCAATCCATAGCCAGCAGAAGATGCAGGAGATCCAGCCGAAGATGAAGGCGCTGCAGGAGAAATATAAGGATAACCGCGAAGAGCTCTCCCGGCAGCTCATGGCCTTCTACAAGCAGCATAAGGTGAACCCCTTCTCTTCGTGCTTACCGCTCCTTCTCCAGCTGCCCATCCTCATCGCGCTGTATAAGGTGTTCTTCTCGGGCGTGAGCGTGGACCAAGCCACGGGCTTACTCAGCGCCGACCAGCTGCAGCACCTGTACCCGTCACTGAAGGCGGCGTTCCAGACCCTCACGGTTGACACGACCTGGGGCTTTTTGAACCTAACGACGAACCACAACATTATTCTGGCCCTCCTCGCCGGTGGCGCGCAGTTCTGGCAATCCAAGATGATGATGAGCAAGCGCCCACCGAAGGTTCCGGGCGCGAAGGACGAGGATACGACCGCCATCATGAGCCGACAAATGACCTACCTCCTGCCAGTGATGACCGTCATCTTCGGCTACCAGTTCCCCGCGGGCCTGGCCCTCTACTGGTTGGTGAGCACGGCGTTCCAAGTGCTCCAGCAGTACTACTACTTCCGCTGGCACAAGCCCAAGAAGACCGACCCCACGCAGCCCGAGGTGCTGCCGAAGGCGCTCTAGAGCGTTATGCGCATGACCTGGGAACAACTCAAGCACCTTCCGGTGGTCACGCGCAGCGGCCAGGCGTTGGGGGTGGTTACGGGTTTTGTTTTTGACCCCGAGACGCATGCCATTCTGCAGTATGAGGTGCGTCGGGGGCTGCCCCTAGTGAGCGCCACGCTGCTCGTGAGTGCTACGCAGGTGGTGGGTATTACCGCCGAGCGCATGACCGTTGACGATAGCGTGGCCAAGACGACCGCCGAAGCGAGTGCGGAAAAACTTCCGGCGACCGAGCCCTCGGCCAGCGGCTTAACGGTAACGCGGAAGGTTAGCTAACAGTTACTTCCCGGCTGCCGTCGGGACGCAGGCGCAGGGTGACCCACACCGGAGCGAACGGCTCCAGGAATTTTCGTATCCGGTCGGCCCACTCTACCACAATGAGCGTGTGTGGTTGTTGGCCCCAGTGGAGAAGATCCAGTGCAGGCAGCTCGTGTTCGCCTCGGAGGCGGTAGGCATCGACATGCACGAGCGTGGTGTAGGCGGGGTGGTTGGCCGGGTATACTTGCTGGAGGACGTACGTGGGCGAAGTCACCGCCCCGGGTACGTGTAATACGTGGGCAATTGCTTGCGTGAGCGTGGTTTTTCCTGCCCCCAGCGGGCCCACGAGCGCCACCACGCGGGGGGTACGTTGGAGGATTCTTTGGGCGACGGGGTTGAGATCCGAGAGGGTAACGACGTGCATGCACCCAGCATACCAAAGCCTTGACGCCCGTGCTCGTTCACAGTATGGTGAGCAACTACCCCGCGGAGGGCCTCGGGGGCGTACGCACTATGGAATCTACCCCCCTCCAACAAGCCGCCGAACTCTTAAAGAAGGCACAGAACGTGCTCGTCTGTTTGCCGCACGCGCTTTCTACAGACGCCATTGCTTCTGGCGTGGCGCTGCACCTGGCGCTCGCGAAGCAAGGCAAGCAGTCTACCATTGCCGGAGCGCATCCGCCCGTGCCCCCGTCACACGCGTTCATGCCGAAGTCGCAGGACATCACCGCTGACCTTGCGGCCCTCAAGCGGTTCGTCATCCAGGTAGACACCCGCAATGCGCCTGTTGCGGAACTCGCCTATGACCGCGCTGACGATGCGTTGCGCATCTTCCTAACACCCAAGCAGGGCTCGTACACGTCCACGGACGTTACCACGAGCACCACGGAACCAAGCTTTGACTGCGCGGTGACGCTCGACTGCCAAGACCTTGACCACCTTGGTCCGCTCTTCGAGAAGAACGCGGAATTTTTTTACGCCACACCCATCATCAACATCGACCATAGCCCGGCAAATGAGCACTTCGGCCAGGTGAACGTTGTCGATCTCGTGGCTACTTCGGTCGCCGAAATTGTCACCGACCTCCTGAAGCACATCCAGCCCGAGCACTTGCGTGACGACGTGGCCACTGCGCTCTTGGCCGGCATGATTGCGAAGACCAAGAGTTTCCAGACACCCACGGTTACGCCGAAATCCCTCACCACCGCCTCGGAGCTCGTCGCGGCGGGGGCGCGGCGTGATGAGATCATCCGCAACCTCTTCCAAACCAAGTCGTTGGCGGTCCTCAAGCTCTGGGGTCGGGCGCTGGCCCGTCTCCGCGCTACGGAGGATGGCAAGCTGGTATGGGCCGTGCTCAACCGCGCAGACTTTGAACGCGCCGGCACCACCCCCGCCTCCCTCTCTGGCGTGGTTGACGAGCTCATGGTGAACACGCCCAATGCTTTTGTGACCGCCGTGGTCTACGAAGATCCAGCTGGTGGAACCACCATCGTGGCGCAGAGCCGCCAATCCGTGAACGGGCTGAAGCTTTATGCCGCGCACCAGCCCGAAGGCAATGCGCACGTCTTTACCTGGCACCTACCCACCGGCACAATTCTGGACGCCGAGGCACAGCTCCGCGTGGGCATTCAGCAACTCACGTAAACGCAGGCGGGTGGTATACTGCCTCATATGGCAGATCACCGCTTGCAGGTCGCTCCCGAGGAGGCACAGGAGAAGTTCCGAGAGAAGCTGACCGAAATCAAACTCAAAGAGCAGGAGCAGTCCGTGCAGCGCCGCGCGGATGAGCTGGGCATTGGGTACATTAACCTGAAAGGTTTCCCCATTGGCCCCGAAGTGCTCACCCTCATCCCCGAAGCAGTAGCGCAAGATTTGCAGGCCATCGCGTTCTTCCACCAGGACGACCAAGTGCGCGTGGGGGCCGTGGACCCCACCAGCGAGCACGTCATCGCGCTTCTGGAAAACCTCACGGCGGACCTAAAGGCCAACGTGGCGCCGTACGCCATTTCCGAGCACAGCTTTGAGCTCGCCTTTAAGTTGTACGCCGCAGTGCCGAAGGTGAAGAAGTTTTCTGCCGGCGTGCAGGTGAGCGCCGAGGATTTGTTGCACTTTAAGCAAGATCTGAAGAGTTTCAAAGACATTGATGCGCAGCTGAAGAAAGTTTCGTTGACGCAGATCATTACCCTGCTCATCGCCGGGGCGGTGGTGAGCCGTTCATCCGACATCCACATTGAGGCCGAGGAGCAGGATGTGAAGGTGCGGTACCGTATTGACGGCGTGCTCCACGAAGTTGCCCGCCTGCCCGTCACCAGCTGGCGCAAGGTCATTTCTCGCATCAAGCTATTGGCCCACCTCAAGCTCAACATCACCGCCAAGCCGCAGGATGGGCGCTTCACCATTTTCTTAGAGAAAGAGAACATCGACGTTCGCACCTCGACCCTGCCCACGGCCTACGGCGAGAGCGTCGTCATGCGCTTGCTCATGTCCTCCTCCGTTGGCTTGAAGCTGGATGACCTGGGCCTCCGTGGTCACGCGCTGGGCATTCTCAGGAAGCAGGTGGCCCGGCCGAATGGCATGATCCTCACCACCGGCCCCACTGGCTCCGGCAAGACGACCACGCTGTATGCTTTCCTCACGCAGCTCAACACCCCGGACATGAACATCATCACTCTGGAAAATCCGGTGGAGTACCACCTCCCGGGCGTGAACCAGAGCCAGATTGATGAGACGGGTGACTACACCTTTGCGAAAGGTCTTCGCTCTATTCTCCGTCAAGACCCCGACGTGGTGATGGTTGGTGAAATTCGTGACGGCGAGACTGCCGAGATTGCTACGAACGCAGCGCTCACCGGGCACCTCGTGCTCTCTACTCTGCATACGAACGATGCCGCAGGGGCAATCCCCCGCTTGCTTGCCCTGGGTGTGAAGTCGTACCTGCTGGCGCCGGCACTAAACTGCCTCATTGCACAGCGCTTAGTGCGCCGCATATGCCAGGACTGTAAGCAGCCGGTGGAGCTCGATGCGGAGACGAAGACCCGTGTGCTGGACAGTCTAAAAGCCCTCCCGCCGGCGAGCGGCGAGAAAGTTGACCTGGAACACCTGACGTTCTTCAAGGGCACGGGCTGCGATGCGTGCCAGCACATTGGGTACAAAGGCCGCATTGGTATATACGAAGTGCTCACCATGAACAGCGAGATTGAGAAAATTATCCTGAGCACCCAAGTCTCGGAGTACGACATTCGCGCCATTGCCCAACGGACGGGCATGGTAACTATGGTGCAAGACGGGTTGCTGAAAGCGCTAGAGGGCGTTACGTCGGTGGCCGAAGTATTTGAAGTCGCGGAGTAAGAAAAGCCGATCACCATCCTGTGGTAATCGGCTAGCGGTGTTGCGGTAGCATAGGTCACGCTCCCTGTGGATCCACGTCAATAATGACGCAGAGGCTATTGCCGTTTTCGAGGATCTGCATTTTCCCTATGTAGTTTCCAGCGGTTATGTGCTGGAAGCCTTTGGGGGACGTGCGAGAAACGTTCCGCAATAGCTGCATGGCCAACTTCCGCTTGGTGGCGAAGTGCGAGTTCGTTTGTCCGGGGGCCGCCATCGCGTGTGCCAAGGTACTCACCTCCTTAACGGTTTTTGGTTTGGGAGGTAAGTATGTACCTCGGTGCACTCCGGCCGTCAATATCTTGACAGGACGGGGTAGTCGTGGTAGGGTCTGCAAGCTTCGAACCACATGAACCTTTAGATTCCGAGGTGCCCGATGAGCAAGAGGAAGACTACCCGTACGGATGCGGGCGCCGCGAACAAACAGAAATCCACCATTCCGGTAACTTTACCGGATGGCAGCAATGCTGAACTTTTCAGCACCGCTCGCTTGCGCAAGAAACGCCGCAAGAAACGCCGGCCGGCTACGCCGCCCGCCGAGGATGCGTGAGCGTCTGCACTGTTCGATCGGTTTTGAAAGCGTCCTGGCTACCCGGGGCGCTTTTTTCTGTGCGCACACTGGTAATGTACCCCAGGGCCTCCGCCAACCGCGTGAGGTTTTTGCCGTACACGTTGGTCCCCTCGCGGAGAGTAGCGCGAATAGCAGCAAGGTGTTCGGCAAATGCCGCGGCGTGGTCAGCACTGAGGCCCGCATCCTCAACATCTTCCGGCAGCGAGCTCTCCCACGTTTCCAGCTCCTGCAGCAGCGCCGCCGCGCTCTGTGTAGATTCCCCGTGCCGGCGATACGCTTCAATCGCTTCGGCAAGTTGCGCGCGTAGTTGGCCCTCCAGCTCCTGCAGCAGCGCGTGCTGCACTGGGCTCTCCTTTGCCGTGGCATTCACCATAGACTCGGCAATGTGTTTGGCATTCTCGGCATTTGTGCCCAACACCAGACGCGGGACAGTGAAGCCTTTCGGGGCCGTCTCGCCGCGGTACTTGTAGTACTTGAGAGGTGCCAGCTGACCCCGCTTCACTCCATCCAATGAGCGCTGGAGCTTCTGCTCGAGCTTATAGGGGTCATCCATACTCGTGGCATCAATGCCCAGCACGATTGGGGCGCGGCCCTTCTCGTGGATGACGACGGAGAAGTCTACGCCATTCTTCACGTCGTCGTAGCGGGAGGTCTGCACCACTTCCACAGTGCGGGCGTCGGTATTCTCACCCAACCAGCCGTGGGCCGCTATGCCCTCCATAGTGCCGTAGAACATCTGGGTTGCCCCCTCGCCTTCTTTGGAGAATAGGTTTTCTTCTTTCCCGCGAATGTCGTCCAAGTCAGCCATGACTTCTTCCCGGGTGTAGCCTGATTTTCCAATGAAGGCTTCTTCACTCGGTCGCCGATTGCGGTACTTCCGCACGACCTGCGCATCGAAGTCCTCAATGCCACTGGTCTCTCGATTCTGGAAGAAGAGAGTCTCGGGGTTGCTGCCTCGGCCGTAGTAGTTGCGCATGATTAAACGGAAAGTTGCTGGAGTTTCGCTTTCGCTTCGGCGAGCTTTTTCCGCTCCCCCGCCACCACAGCCGCCGGAGCATTTTTCGTGAAGCTCTCGTTCGCAAGTTTTCGCTCGATCGACTGGATGTACTGCTGGAGGTTTGCGACCTCCTTCTTCACGTGCTGCTGCGAGGTTTTGGGGAGCTCTAACCAGAAGTTTACGCCCGCTTCGTGGCCGTCAGGCTTGCCGGCGGACTTCTCGCTCTGAACATCAACGCGAGCAAGTACATCCACCATCGGCTTGAGCGGAAGAAGAAGTTTTGCACCGCTGCCCGCCACCCGGAGCGTGAGTCTCTCGTGGGGCGCAACTTTGTGCGTGGCGCGGACGTTGCGAACTGCCACGATGAGGCTCTGCAGCTTCATGAACTCCTTTGTCGCAGTGTTCTTCTGCGTTTTCGCTTTTGGCCATGCTTGTACCATGAGCATGTCCTTGTTGGCTTTGCCGTGGCGCTTTGCCCACAGCGCTTCAGTGATGAATGGCGCGAACGGGTGCAGAAGCTTGAGTACAGTTTCGTAGCTCACAATAAGCTGGGCGGTGTTTGGCTGTACTTTTTGGATTTCTACGTACCAGTCCGCGAGCTCGTGCCATACAAAGTCGTACAAGGCTTGCCCAGCTTCGGAGAGCTTATTGCTCTTCAGGTTCTTCGTCACTTCAGCGACGAGCCAGTTCGTTCGTTCTATCATCCACTTATCGGCGAGCGAGAGAGCCTTCACCTTCGTGTGCTTCAGGCTCTCCTGCCGCTCCACGAAGTTGCCAATGTTCCACAGCTTGTTGATAAAGTTGCGGTAGCCGGCGATTTTCTCCTCGCTCAAGCGGAAATCTTGGCCTGGGGTCGTGCCGAGGATGAGCGACAGGCGAATTGCGTCCGTGCCGTACTTCTCGGCCATAGGGAGCGGGTCAATACCCGTGCCTTTGCTCTTGCTCATCTTCTTCCCGTCTTTGTCCAAGACCAGGCCGTGGATGTACACGGTTTTGAATGGCACTTGCTTGCGGAACTTCAGGGAGAACATGATCATGCGCGCCACCCAGAAGAACAAAATGTCCCAGCTGGTTTCCATGACGCTGGTGGGGTGGTAGGTCTTCAGGTCCTTCGTCGCCTTGGGCCAGCCGAGCGTGGAGAAGGTCCATAACCCCGAGCTGAACCAGGTGTCCAGCGTGTCCTGGTCCTGCACGAAGTGCACGCCTTTGCAGGTGGCGCACTGCTTCGGCTCGGTTACCGAGGCAACCGGCTTGCACTTTTTTTTGGCCTCGTTGCGGCAGTACCACACCGGAATCTGGTGGCCCCACCACAGCTGGCGCGAGATGCACCAGTCGCGAATGTTGGTCATCCAGTGGAAGTAGATTTTGTCAAAGCGCTTGGGGATGATCTGGATTTTGCCAGACTTCACGGCCGCAATCGCTGGCTTTGCGAGCGGCTTCATAGTCATGAACCATTGTTTCGAAAGTAAGGGTTGGACCACGGAGTTGCAGCGGTCGCAGTGGGGCACGTTGGAAACGTGCGGCTCAATTTTTTTCAACAGCCCCTTGGCTTGTAGGTCGGCAACAATTCGGTCGCGCGCCTCGGTAACCAGCATGCCAGCGTACTTCCCGGCGAGGTCGGTCATGCGGTTGTCCTCGCCAATCACCTGCTTCATTGCCAGGTGGTGACGCTCGCCCATTTCCCAGTCGGCGGGGTCGTGCGCCGGCGTGACCTTCACCACACCCGTGCCGAATTCTTTGTCCACGAGTTTGTCTTCGATGACGGGTAACGTGAGTTTTCCGGACTCGGTCTCGAATGTGACTTTTTCGCCGACGTACTTGGCGTAGCGTTTGTCACCGGGGTGTACGGCAAGCGCGGTGTCCCCCACCTTGGTTTCAGGACGGGTGGTGGCCACGGTGAATGGGCCGTAGGTAATGTAGTAGAGGTGGCCAGTCTCCTGCACGTGCTTTACCTCCAGGTCGGAGAGTGCAGTCTGGCAGCGTGAGCACCAGTGGATGAGACGCGTGCCACGGTAGATAAGGCCCTCGTTGAACAACTGGATGAAGGCCTTCTGCACTGCCAGGGTGAGGTTGGGATCCATGGTGAAGTGCTCGCGCGACCAATCGCAGGATGCGCCCAGCGCACGGACCTGGTCCGTAATTCGCGTGCCGTACTTCTGCTTCCAGGCCCACACGTGTTTCAGGAACGTCTGACGGCCAATTTCGTGGCGGCTTATGCCTTCCGTCTGCAGCAAGCGCTCCACCATGATTTGCGTCGCAATACCGGCGTGGTCTGTGCCGGGGAGCCACAAGGCCTTTTCGCCGAGCATGCGGTGGAAGCGCGTCAGGATGTCCTGCACGCTCACCCCTACGGCGTGGCCCAGGTGGAGCTCGCCAGTGACGTTCGGTGGCGGCATGCTAATGGAGAAAGCCTTTGTCCGTTTGCCAGGGAGTTTGTCCGGATTGAAGTAGCCGGAAGCCTCCCACTGCTTGTAGATGGGCTGTTCAACGCCGAGTGGATTGTACGCTTCCGAGGCCATAGTGCAGTCATCCTACCAGTGTCGCCTTGACTTTTCTAGGGGTTTTTCAGTAGGGTGGATGAAACTGAATAGAAACACAGAGGGTGTTTGCATGATGTACATTGATGCGTGCACGTATGATGACTACGACAAGGTTGTGCGCTACTTGTTGGGGAAGAACGTTCCAATACGTGGCCGCAACAAGATGGAGATGGTAGTCGCTGCAGAAGTCTCGACAAGCTTCGTGCAGACGATGCTTCAGGAAGTCGATTTCGATGAGGAAGTGTCCTTCGGTGAGAAGCCTCTCGATCCTTCGGCGTTACAATTGTAGCCCAAAACGAATAATGGGCTCGCACAATGTGTGAGCCCATTTCTTTATCTTCCCAACTCCCACACCGGGTTGAGGCGAGGTCGCTCCTCTTAGGTATAGGTGACAAAAAACCGCCAAGAAACACGATGTTCCTGGCGGCTGTTTCACGAGAGGTAGTTCGTGTGCCTACGCTTCGATCGAAATTCGAATGCAACGAGTACGAAGAGCAAAGCCACAAAGCTACCGGCTGCACGAATGAGCATGTCTTGCATTAGTGCCCCGTTTTTCGCTTTCGGTTTTGGCCCAGGAGCTGTAGGCACACCAAGACCATGAGGACGCCGAACAGAATTCCTAGACACTTCATTACGATGTCAAACATCTATGCCCCTTTTTGTATCGCTTATATTGAAGGGTAGCCTTTCTTCTCGTTTTGTCTACCTCCCAAGCTCCCACACTGGGTTCACGTCGAGCTTCTGCCAGGGCGTACGATGGCCACGGGCAAGTTCCATTGCCCCGGCGACGGCAATCATGGCGCCATTGTCGGTAGTGTATGGCAACGGCGCAACGTGGAAGGCAAATATAGCGGCCTGAGCCGCCGCAGCCAGTCGATCCCGCAGCATGGCGTTTGCAGCCACACCGCCACCGAGCAAAATACTTCGGGGCTTTTTCACCTGCGCCGCGCGCAGCGTTTTTCCAACGAGCACCTCCACAATTGCTGTTTGAACCGATGCCGCCAGGTCAGCCTTGGCGTGGGGCGTGAGCCGAGGGTGGAGCTCGAGGTAGCGGCTAACGGCGGTCTTCAATCCGGCAAAGCTAAATTCAAAGTTGTCCTCCATGAGCATTGGCCGAGGCAGCGGGATGCTCGGCGTACCCTTGCGGGCGAGCGCGCTGAGTTCTGGGCCACCCGGGTAGGGCAAGCCCATGAGTTTCGCCGTCTTATCAAACGCCTCACCCGCGGCGTCGTCGCGCGTCTTGCCGATCAGAGAAATTTTTCGCTCCTCTATCCAGAGGAGCTCCGTGTGCCCGCCCGAGACGATGAGCGCAAGGGCTGGCAGCTTTGGGGGAGCTGCATTCAGCCAACAGCTCGCTAGGTGGCCGCTAATGTGGTTTACCCCAATGAGTGGCTTGCCAGTGGCGTAGGCCAGGGTGCGGGCAGTCTCCACGCCAACGAGAAGTGCAGTTGCCAAGCCGGGCCCGCTCGTCACCGCAATTGCATCTATATTCTCTAGGCGCAACCGCGCTTTGGTCAGTGCTGCCTGCAAGGTGGGCATAATGGTGGCGGCGTGTTCTCGGGCCGCCACTTCCGGTACCACGCCCCCCGTCTTCCGGTGGGCAAGCACCTGTGAGGCGGTGACCATGCTGCGGACATGGAAGCGCCCCTGCGCAGCATCCAGCACAGCGATCGATGTGTCGTCGCAGCTGGTTTCAATGCCGAGGATGGTGCGAGGGAGCGTTGACATTATGGTAGGGGTATTGTACCGTACTGCAGTTAGGAAACATAAAACGTTACAACATGGAGGATGTAGTTCGTGTCTAGCCGTAACCTACTCAAACCAAAAGTAAAGCGGGTTATCCGGGCAATTATCATGGGTGCAGGTCCCGATGGCGACCAGGAGTTCTTGCTCTTCCAGCGTTCAAAAGGCGCATTGCGGTACCCGAATATTTGGGAGTGTATTGGCGGGGCGCTTGATCCGAGAGCAGACCAGAAGGCGATTCATACGCTGCTGCGTGAGTGCTCGGAAGAAGCGGGCATTCGTGTCTCCCGGATTATTAAGGAAGTGCACAATGAGAAGCGCGAGTGGGAGCCTGTTGGCGATCGAGACGAGCGGTATGATTTCTACCACGTGACCCACTACCTGGTAGAAACCCCGACCATCAAGGAGGTTCTCATTGGTCAGGAGCATCGTGGCTTTGGCTGGTTCACCGGTCCGCACGTTGGTATCATGCGCCGCGTGATGCGTAATAGCAGTTACGATGCCATACGTATCATCCATCACCTCTCGCTTGCAGAGCTTGACTCGATCATGCACGTGAATCCGCGACATCGGTAGCACATTGGAGCCCCACTCATTGACGAGTGGGGTTTTCATTACTGAGTACTTGGTAGCGCTCGTGAGAGAACGGTAGAATCAGATTGTGGAGCACGTCAGTTATTTACAAACCCCTCTTAGCTCACTAGAAGGAGCTTGTTGATTCCTTCTTTTTCGACTTACGCCTTTCTCGAAACACGCGCATGATCCTATTTTGATTCCGCAATTGTGATTTACCGCAATGCTTGCACATGCGCGAACCATCCCTAATTGTCTTACTACAATGAATGCAGAACATAGGTATGTCTTTAATGTAGATGTTACCTTTTCATCGTGCACGGAGTATACCAGAAATCAGCCGGTTTAGGTGTTATGGTAATTTTAAAAGGGCACCTGTTTCTACAAGTTAAACTAGGAGTTTGGTAGTGGTAGCCCCACGGGGAATCGGGTCCTGGACAGCGCCAGACGCTGCGCTCACTCGCGTCTGTCGGCGCTCACTTCCTCGTTGCACTCGTCGTTCGCTGCTGCCCTTCGATTCCCCGAGTACAGAAATTGTCCGCCACCACGAGTGTGGTGTCGGCCAACTTGGTAGCCC
>CAZAMC010000003.1:94783-216903 GCA_964486505.1 uncultured Gammaproteobacteria bacterium | reverse complement strand
GGTGTCACCCGTCACTGCAGCTTTGTGCGCTTCCGAACCTTTGCCGCCGTGGTTACCCGCCTCGATGTACTTCTTGGCGTTGTCCCACGCTGCGCCACCGCTGGTCATGGAGATGGCAACGAAGAGGCCGGTAACGATTGCGCCCACGAGCATGCCGCCGACCGCTTCCGGGCCCAAGATGAGGCCCACGACGATTGGTGCCAGCACCGGGATGAGCGCCGGTACCCACATGGCGCGAATGGCGCCGCGGGTAACGATGTCCACGGCACGACCGTAGTCTGGCTTGCCCGTGCCATCCATAATCCCCTTGATTTCGCGGAACTGGCGGCGCACTTCTTCAACCACCGCACCGGCCACTGTACCCACAGCCTGCATGGCTCGGGCGCCGAAGAGGTACGGCAGCATGCCGCCAATAAATAAGCCAATGATGACTCGCACGTCGCTGAGGTCAAAGGCCAGGTCGTACCCGCGATCGGCGAATTCTTGCACGTACGCCGCGAAGAGTACGATGGCGGCTAAGCCAGCCGACCCAATGGCGTACCCTTTGGTGACGGCTTTGGTGGTGTTTCCAACAGCATCCAGCGGGTCAGTGACGTTGCGCACGTCATCGGAGAGGTGGGCCATTTCGGCAATGCCGCCCGCGTTGTCCGTAATCGGGCCAAAGGCATCGATAGTAACGATGATGCCGGTGAGCGAAAGCATGGCCATGGCGGCAATCGCCACGCCGTAGAGCCCGGCGAGTTCATACGCGCCCCAGGTTCCCGCTGCAATGGCGAGCACCGGCAGGGCGGTTGCCTTCATGCCAACAGCCAAGCCCGTAATGATATTCGTCCCATGGCCAGTGCGGGATGCGTCAGCAATAGAGCGTACCGGTTTGTACTTCGTCGAGGTGTAGTACTCGGTAATCACTACGATGAGTGCCGTGACCACCAAGCCAACTAGGCTGGCGAGGTAGAGTTCGCTCACGGTGTACTCGCCGTTTTCTTTCATGAGCCACTGCGTGACGGGGTAGAAGAAGATAGCTGCAATGACACCCGCGGCAATGAGGCCTTTGTACAGGGCGCCCATAATTTTCTGGCGTGCACCCAGGCGGACGAAGAACGTGCCCAAGATGGAAGCGATAATCGAAATGCCGCCGAGCGCCAGCGGGTAGAGAACCGCGTTCTCGAAGCGCGGGAAAATGAGGCTACCCAAGAGCATGGCTGCCACCGCCGTCACAGCGTAGGTTTCGAAGAGGTCAGCCGCCATTCCGGCGTCATCACCAACGTTGTCGCCCACATTGTCCGCAATCACCGCGGGGTTGCGGGGGTCATCCTCTGGGATACCTGCTTCTACTTTGCCCACGAGGTCTGCGCCCACGTCTGCGGCTTTGGTGAAGATACCGCCGCCGAGACGGGCAAAGACGGAGATAAGTGAGCCACCAAAGCCCAGTCCAATAAGGGCTTTCACATCACCGGTGATCCAGTAGAAGGCAGTTACGCCGAGCAAGCCTAGCCCCACCACGAGGAGACCGGTGACCGCTCCGCCCCGCACTGCGACGTTTAGCGCTTTGCCCAAGCCGCCTTTAGCAGCTTCGGCAGTGCGCACGTTCGCGCGAACTGCAATGTTCATGCCCACGTAACCGGCGAGGGCCGAGAGAACCGCGCCCACCACGAAGCCCGCGGCGGTTGTCCAGTCTACGAACAAACCCAAGAGCACTGCGAGGAGTAGCGCAATCCAAGCAACGGTGCGCGTCTGCCGGTTGAGGTAGGCGCGAGCGCCTTGCTGGATGGCTGCAGCTATTTGCTGCATTGCTTCTGAACCCTGCGGGAGCTTCAGCACCCACTTCGCGAGCCAGAGTCCAGCGGCGATGGCCAGGATGGCGGCGCCGAGGGCAAAGCCCAAAGTTTGCGTGTCCATACGAGTATGGTTAACGAGAGAAAATTACGAGGATGGAGTTTCGTCAGCCTTGGGCTCCGCAGGCGCGGGTTCGGCTGCAGGTTCGGCAGGGGCCTCGGCAGCCGGTACCTCAACTTGGGGTTCAGCCTCGGCAGCGGCATCAGTCTTTCCCTGCTCAGCCTCAGCCGCAATTTCTTCCTTGCTGCGTCGGGGCGCGCCGCCTTCGCCAACGATGTCAATGCGCCAGCCCGTGAGTTTGGCAGCTAAGCGGACGTTCTGTCCGGATTTACCAATCGCCAGGGAGAGCTGGTCTTCTTTCACCTCCACTTTGGCGGTGTGCGTGTCGTCGTCCAGAGTTATGGAAATGACCTTGGCAGGTGACAGGGCGTTGCCGATGAAGGCAATGTTGTCTTCCGACCACTCGATGATGTCTATTTTCTCACCACCGAGTTCGTTGATGACCGTTTGCACGCGGCTACCGCGCTGACCCACGCACGACCCAATGGGGTCAATGTTGGCTTGCAGGCTGGTGACGGCAATCTTGGATCGGAAACCGGCCTCGCGAGCCACGGCTTTGATTTCTACGGTGCCATTCTGAATTTCTGGCACCTCGAAGGCGAAGAGCTTGCGCACCATTTCGGGGTGCGTGCGCGAGACAATAATTTCCGGCCCCTTGGTTGTGGCGTTCACGGAGACGATGTACACCTTAATGCGGGCACCGGCGCGGTACTGTTCGGTGGGCAGCTGCTCCGACGGGGGCATGATGGCCATGGCGTGGCCGATGTCGAACATAATGAGCCGTCCTTCCTGGCGCTGGACGGTGGCGTTGATCATCTCCCCTTCTTTGTCTTTGAATTCCTTGAAGACAATTTCCCGCTCGGCTTCGCGGAGCTGCTGGATGATGACCTGCTTTGCGGTTTGGGCAGCCATGCGGCCGTACGCCGCCGGGGGGAAGAGTTCAGTGCGAATCACGTCACCAACTTTTGCCCCGGGCTGTAGTGCCTGGGCATCCGCAACGGTAATTTCCGTCTTGGGGTCAAAGCGCTCAAACGTTGGCTCTTCCGCCTCCCCCGCAACTGGCTCCACTGTCTCCTGCACCTCGGCCTGCTTCATTGCTTGCGCCTCTTCTTCTGTGCGAACAACAGTTTCCCCCGCCGCCACCTTGGCAGCGCGTTCGGCCTCTTCGGCTTCCAGGCGGGCTTTCCGTTCGGCGTCGTACGCTTCGGTTTGCGCTTTCTTCTCATCTTCCACAACCGTCTTCACGTCAAAGACGCGGCTTGAGCCGTCTTCCAAGCTGAAGTCGACTTTCACGTTCTGGTCTTTGTCACCGAAGTCTTTGCGGTAGGCCACGGCGAGAGCGGCTTCCACAGTGTGGATCACCGACTCCATGGGGATCCGCTTTTCCTCGGCAATTTGCTTCATTGCTTCGATGATGGGGTTTTCTGCCATACAGGTTGGTAGCGAAAAAAGAAACAGCCTCATTCCTGGAGGCTGCGTGGTGCAAGTATACAGGTTCTGGGTCACGCGTCAAGACGCTTGACGAGTGCTTCGCGACGTCGTAGTGTGGCAGAATCGAAAACGGTCGACATCGACCTTTACCAATAACTTGTTGTTCATGGAGGTACATGCATGCACTCACGCACAAGTTCTGTGCCCCCGCGTGTGGATATTTTGACCGGTAAGCACTCGGTCGTCATCCCCTCGGGCACGGAGGAGCTCATTGCCGAGAAACTTGCCGCCGCAGGCTTCAATGGTGGCGACTGGAAGGCGCTCCTCGGAGGTTTCGTAAAAGGGACGCCGCACACGCCCGATTTCCGGGTGCGGGGCGTAGAAGGGCGTTCCGTCATCGTCCGGGTTCACCCGGGTGGCAACAACAGTTGTACGCAACTCCGGCTCATTGTTCCCAACGCCTTCGATCCGCAGCTCGTGGGCAACGCACTTGCCCGGCTTGCCGCCCCCGAGAACGGTGGCCACGCGAGTATGCAGGAACTCGGCGTACCGGAGAATGATGATCCTGAGGACGCAATGCAGAAATTACCCTGCACTATCAGCGACGTTCTGAGCGATGCTACGCTCTTCGATCTCATGCTGGATGCGCTCCGCAGCCACTACCCGACGTCGTTTTCCCCAGCGGGTTTTGTCGGCACAGCCGCTTTGCTTTTCGACATGCCCATGTCCACGTCGGATGGCGAGCAGTTGCTTAGCGCCCTGCGTGAGCAGGGGCACATTGAGCCGGCACCGTTCGAGGACACCATTGGGTATCGGCTAACCCGACGCGCGTTCGAGCGGATTGGAGCCGGCGAGCACCTCCGAGACAGCGATGACCTCGCGCTCACTGCCGGCTTGCAGATTAGCCAGCTGCGGGCCGATGCTGCTGGGTACTTGGCCCTCGAGCTGCGGCGGGATGAACTCGTGGCCGAGATGGAAGACCTCGACCGTCGATCGGCCGATCGCCGGCAGCGACTGAAAGAGGTCGAAACGCACCTGGAACAGCACCCCGGCAAAGAAGCGGCCAAGAAGTGGAAGGCCGCCCAGGCATTGCTGAACATCACCGATTGAACCTTTTCCATCCCCTCGTCAACGACGAGGGGATGTTCTTATACGTCAGCCGCGCTACTGCGCGTCGCGGATGTGCGTGTACCTTGGCGGGTTTCCAACCATGCCAATGACGTCGAGTCGGTAGTCGCCTTCAACCTTCTGCTGCGATACGTACCATTCGGCCGATTGCCGCATGCGTTGCATCTTGCGACCAACCGTTGTTTCTTCAGGTTCTCCAAACTGAGGGGTACGGCGGTAGCGGACTTCGACGAACACGAGCGTCGTGCCATCCTGGCAGAGCAGGTCAATTTCTCCGTACGGCGTGCGGATGTTCTGCTTGAGAATGGCAAAGCCTTGCGTACGCAAAAAGGCCGCAGCACGAGTTTCGGCCCGGGCGCCAGTATCCTGCGCTATCGTCATCTACTTTTTGAACATGAGCCCAAAGTGGTAGGGCCCGGGCGTAATCTCTTCAACAAACGTGAAGCCCGCATCTTCGGCCGACCGGCGAGCATCGTGCGGGTTCACGAGGTTTTCGTGGGCAGGACCCATTTTCATACCGGACACTTTCCAATCAACAATGAGCAGACGGCCACCGGTTTTGAGCATGCGATAGGTCTCACGGAGAATGTCGGCATGGCGCTTGGATTGGAAGAGCAGGTTCACCAGCAGGCCAATGTCAACAACTTCGTCTCGAACCAAGCGAGCACCGCGGAAGATTTCGAGGTTGGACCAGACCGGCACGATGTTGGTCAGGCCCGCCAAGCGTGCGCGGCTGACAAGGTTCGAGAGGGCGGAGCGTAGCACGTCGATGCCAAATACGGAACCTTTGCTGCCCACGAGCTTCGCAGCTTGGAGGACGAAGTAGCCCGAACCACCGCAGCCGAGGTCGGCCACGACCATACCGGGTCCAACGCCAATGCGACGCAAGATGTGTTCGGTGTGGAAGAGGGTTGTGCCTGAGGGGATCTTGGCCATACGGTCTAGCGACGTTTCGGTGAGCGGCGCACCGCGTTCTTCAGTTTCCGTTTCGTCCCGCGGTTCGCACTCTTGGTTATACCTCTTTTCTTCGGGCTTGTCCGTTTCTTCCGTAGGGCTGGTTTTGCGCTCGCCCGTTTCTTCTGCCGGGCGGGTTTTTTCGGTGCGCGGTGCTGCTGCAGCGCTGCCTGCACGGGTGCAAAGCTGGTGCGGTGTTCGGGGGTGGGGCCGTGCATCGCGAGGAGCTTCTGGTGGAGAGCAGTGCCGTAGCCTTTGTGCACATGGAAGTGGAAGTGTGGGTACTGGTGGTGGAGCTCGCTGCTCATCAGGCGATCCCGGACAACCTTTGCGATAATGGACGCGGCGCTGATTGTTCGCTCCAGGGCGTCGCCATCGATGATGTTCACCACCGGCGTTGGACCCAGGTCTATGGCAAAAGCATCCACGAGTACTGCATCGGGTGCAACGTGGAGTTTTTCTACGGCTTGCTTGAGCGCCGCGAGGTTGGCCTTGTGCACGCCGTGCTTGTCAATTTCCGAAACCGGCACAACCTGAGCCGTCCAGGAGAGTGCGCGCCGCGTGATTTGCACAAATGCTTGCTCGCGCTGCTTGGGCGTGAGCACTTTTGAGTCGTAGAGATCGGTTGGTACGTCAGTTTCGTCCAAAATCACCGCCGCGGTAACGAGCGGTCCAGCCCAACTCCCCTTTCCCGCTTCGTCTACCCCTGCAATCAAACGATGGCCTGCTTTTCGGAGTTTTGCTTCGTGGCGGTTCGTCGGTGCGGGTGTAGGCATGGCATGAGTATACCGCACTTGGCAGGTTTTTTCAGCAAAAAGAAAAGGGGGCTTGCGCCTGTATTTCAAAGAGAATTAGAGGCTGCCCCCTTTAACAGTCTAATCAGTAGACTTGGGCCGCCACGTTTGTAACTCCTGGGTCGCAGAAGTGACCAACGTGGCAGCTCATGCCATAAACCTGATTAAACTTTGCATTCCTCGCTTTCCATGTTTTTGCGAAGAAATGTGACTACCACTCTTGTGGTTATACCCCTGGCCCGAAAGCGTAAGAGTTAACCTTTTAATCTAGGGATTTTTTATAATCTCCTAGCGTTTTCTTTTCAGTCAGCCGCATGGACGGCTATGACGAGTAGTAGAACAGAAGCCCCACAACGCGTTTTTGGTGGTGCCAGCTGCCTCACTCCTCGTTTCCTTGGTATTTCCAAGGGTAGTAGTCTGCGAGTTAAGGTGCGGTTTGCATTTCTGCTGGGAGTATAGCATCATTTTGACCCCCTGTCAACAAATTGGCGTGGCTAAGATTAGCCCTTTTTTCGTTTCCAGTCCTGGAATGCGCGCGAAACACTTTTTACCATCTGGGGTATAGGGATGCGGGACGTATTCAGTACAAAGTCGTAGTTCCGCCGCAGGAAAATGTTGATGCCGTAGAGTTTCCGGTACCGGCGGGTGTCGGATTGGATGCGTTGCCGGTGCAGTCGCATGACGGTGGCGATGGTCGGACGGTTGCCGATTTCATTCACCCGGTCGTGACGGTCTTCAAGTGACCGGCGAGCACCTTCTCGCGGAGTAACGTCGAGAAAGACCTTGAACGATTCGGGCAGGAAGTGGAATGCGACTCTGCCCGTGACTATCGTCCTTGGGTTTCTCCGCACAGCGCGGATGAACCTCTGCTCGAATGCCCAGTCGCCGGCTTTCGGGTGCTTTTCGGCCCAGGCGTTGAATGCGGCCAGAGTCATCTCCCGCTGCTGAGCTTCTTTTCGGCGCCACTGGCCGACGTCAACCACGCGGTAGCCCAGGCGTTTGGCCAGCGCGTGCGCAACAGTGCTCTTCCCTGCCCCGGGCCGGCCGTTAATGGTAATGATGCGGGGTTTAGGTCGTGACATTCCGGGTTGTGCCAATGACGAAAGTAACGATGGCCCAGGCGATGAGGATGATGATCAGACCAATCATTGCTGCAAGGATGCCATTTTTTGCCTTGGCCGCCCGGTCGCTATCATCAGACGTTGCGGCTACGATGATGCTGTAGATAATCATGATGAGGGCAATGAGCCCAAGCAGTCCCAGGACCCATTGGGTAATGTTCACAATCGTCTGTTTGAGATCGGCGCTCCCTAAGCCCAATGATCCGCCAACCGACTCAATGGTAATGGCCGCTCGGGCGGTGAGCGGCGTGAAAAGGGCTGGGAGGAAGAAGCTGAAGTAGCGGCGTTTCATGGAGAGTCAACCTAGTGTTGCACGAAGTGGTTTACGACGTCGAGGGGAAGGCTCTGGCCGCTCTGCGCATCCCGGACTATCTTCCCAATATCCATATCGCGCAGTGTCGTTGTGTCCAGTGCGAAAATCTCTTCAGCGGAAAACCAGCGAAAGCCCAGCGTATCGCCGAGCAGTTGGTGCTCTGTACCACCAATGGTGCCCCGGTACACGAGTTTTATTGCTTGGTGCGTATGCGCGGACCACTGCTTCACGAGTGAGTACACACCCAGAAGGGCAGTGGGTGTAAAGTCGTGCCCGGTTTCTTCCCGCGCCTCACGTCGTACGCTTTCCAGGGGATCTTCATTTACCTCCACCCAGCCGCCGGGCAGGTTCCATTTTTTATCATCGGGGTGCCCCGGCAGGTTCTCTTGGATGAGGAGGAACTTCCCGTCACGCTCAATGAGCCCCGAAGCAACGGCGAAGACTTGGGTGTATACGCGCTCGGTCATAGCGAGAATTTTTTCCGGAGGAGCAGGAAGTCGGTAGCAAAGACTGCCGCCACGAAGAGGCCGAACGCTGAGTATGGGGCGACGTGCGTGATGTACCAAATGTTTGCGGCGTAGCAGACGGCCACCAGGATGAGTGCGGTTTTGAGGGCGTAGGTGGTGAACTGCAGGGCCGGATGTTTGTCCCAGCCAATGAATTGGCGGGCAGTGAAGAAGAAGTCGAGAATCACTAGGAGACTGCTCACCGCCCCTGCCGCAATGAGCTCTTCGGAGAGGCCGTAACGCGTTGCGGCAAACGTCATAATAATAACCACAACCCAGCCGCGGAAGATGCCGGTGATGATGAGGAGTGTGCCGGCAAAGGTGCGGCCAGGATGGAGGGGGTGCCAGTGGTGCGCGATCATAGATGTAGGATAGCACTCAGAAACAAAAGCCGCCCGAGGAAACCCATGCGGCAGTGGAGACTGTGGAAAACTTGGCTACTTGCGGAGCACCCAGGTGATGGTGAAGTCTTGGGCCTCGAAGAACGTCTTGGCAAAGTTGGCCACGACGTTGGGGTCGTAGAACTTGCAGCTGAAGATATCTAAGTAGATGTTGTTGCTCTGGTTGGCGAAGTGCCCGGAGATCAGGGACGTTTCGATGAGCTGGGTCATGGAGAAGCCCGCCACGCGTTCGTCCTCACCAAAGTCAACAACGACGGTATCGCCGAAGCGCTTCATACCAATGAGGTCGCAGAGTTCGCGGACAAACTGTTTAATTTTTTCAGCATCCCGCAGGGTGGCGGGGTTGCAGGTGTGCAGGTCGAGCTGCGTAGCGAGGCCCCAGGCGTCGGTGGCGTCGTAACGCTGCTTCAGGTCGGCGACACTTTCCATTTCTTTGTACTGGTTAAAAATGAGCACTCTTCATTGTACGGCATGGAGCTGAGGGTGCAAGAGTTTCCCCTCCGTCCTTGCGAGCCCGAAGGTCCTGGCAATCTTGCCGTACTCAAGGGCAGGGAGAATGCCATGTCGTCCCGCAGCGGCCGGACTTCTCGCAATGACAATATCAAAAGCCGCCCGGGAATCCCAAGCGGCTTGTAAAGGTCACACATGCATTGTCAGGGGTACATCCCTGTTCGGATTGTAAGAACAGCTAGCATCAGGCAGATCATGCTCACATCAATGGTGCGGTATGCGGTCTCCCGTCGTTGACCGCGGACGAGTTGCCAACCGAAGCCGAAGAGAATACAGACGGCGGCTGTGTAGCACGTGAGCATCACCAGTTCGTAGATACCTATCGAACGGGCAGCACCATAATCTAACGGGCTGAATGTCACATTACGAAGTGCATACAGGAGCGCGCCGACGGAGAGTAGCAGCGCGGAACCCGCCGCTCGAATCGACGGCGTGATGCCGATCGACATGACCATGGTGAATCGTTTCCCGTGGTTCGCCTCTCGGTCCACTACATCTTTCAGAATTTCTCGGGCCAGGTAGGCACAGTAGATCGCACATATCATTGACGGGACGATCGGATGCAACCGATGGCCAGAGAACCATCCGGCAAAAATAGGCGTGGTACAGACGAAGGCGATGACGATGTTTTTCCACGGCCAGTACTGATCGAGGAAGTTCGCGTAACAGGCAATGAAGATACAGTTGGCCAATGCCACCCAGAAACACGCCGCTGGTAAGTGCGTCGCGGCAATCAACAGCGAACAACCAAAGAGTGCCCCACCGCAGAGTTGCAGCAGCCACGGATGAGTAACATCAACTTTGTCATACCACTTGCGCGCGTAAATGTCGGCACGCCGACCGTAGTGGAACAGGCTCGCCCCCATACAGCTGCAGGCCATACAGATCGCTACCGCTACCTTCTGTGACGTGAACCAGTCTGGTCCGTTCGAAAGCAGCGCAATGAGCCAAGCGCTGGCGCCGACCAAAAGTGATTGATCTGGACGGGTTACCTTATACATATATTTCAAGGTGCTCACAAGATCCTCCAAATTGCATTGTTCTTTATGTAGTGCACCACTTTAGGTGAGCATTTTTCTTCTGTCAATGCGTGGCCTGGGACATGCACAGTGTTATCATCAACGCCTTTACATTGCTCGGGGTATACAATAGGATGAAACATCAAAATGTTCATTCAACTATTAACGAAAGGGTGGGTGCGGTGAGCGCCAACTATTCTCTGAGCTACATGCCTCCTCACGGGGGCGCTGCGAAGAAGCCCATCCTGTTCATTCATGGTCTGTGGAATGACGGGGCTATCTGGGCTACGTGGGCACGGGACTTTGCGTCACGTGGTTATCCGTCGTGGTCAATCACAATTCATGCTGGGTCCTCAAATCTTTCCATCCGGGATTATGCTGACGTGGTGAATGACGCCCTGCTGCACATCGGGTTAGAACACGGTGTCGTACCCGTTCTCGTCGGGCACTCATTGGGCGGGCTGGTTGCACAAGTGGTCGCATCCGAGAGAGAGGTACCGGCGCTCGTGCTTATCGAAAGCGTCGTACCAGCCGGCATCGGCAATAGTAATTGGTCATGGATCGGCCACCTCTTTCGGTACATCCCCCGCCTATTCTCCCACTTATGGACGCGTGGTTTCAACCGGAACGTTGAGGAGTATCTGATTTTTCGGGAAATGTTGATGCGGTTTCGGACCACACTAGCTGCCTCGTTCGGTGCCAAGTGGGGAGAGATGGAGCTTGATCCGCTGAACATCGGGGGGCTGCAGCAGCCTGACCCACCCCGAGTATCGAGGGCCGTTGCGGCCATTACCTTTGGCACGGTGAAGATTGGTGATGTCCAATGCCAAGATGTCCTGATTGTTGCCGGTCGGCAGGACAAAATTATTTCCTTGCGGGCACAGCAGGCACTGGCCAAGAAGTATGCGCAGCGCAGCACAATGATCGTGCATCAATTTGGCCACATGGTCATGCACGAGAGCGGTGCGAGCACGGTTGCTGGGCAAATACTTCACTGGCTTGAACATTTGAAATGAAGGTCTCGTGATGTGCATCGCGAGGCCTTTTCAATACCACAAGCCGCCCGGAAGATTCCGAGCGGCCCGTTTCAATTGCTCGTGTTTTACTCCCGTCGGCGGAAGTGGCCCCGATCGCCACCGCCATTGCGGAAGCCGTTGGAGCGGCCACGGAAGCCGCCGCCGTTGCCACCGTCAAATCCTGCAGGAGCGAGTGCGGACTCCGGAATGACCAGGCCACTCTCGGCGCCCAAGGCTTTCACCGACAGGCTAATGCGGCCACGTTCCTTGTCCACTTCCATCACCTTTACCTTCAGCTTCTGGCCAACCTGCACGACGTCCGACACAGCGCGGATGCGCTGGTTTGCGAATTCGGAGATGTGCACCATGCCATCTTTACCTGGTGCAAACTCCACAATGGCTCCAATCTCGCCGCCGCTGTTGCGGTCTTTCATGATCTGGGTGACCGTGCCCTCAAAAATTTCACCGGGCACGACTTCACGGGTGATGTTCTTGATCCACTCTTCTGCCTTCTTCGCCATTTCGGAGTTGGTCGAGGTGATGAAGATCAAGCCGTCGTCGTCAATGTCGATCTTCGTCACGTCTGCACCGCCGCACTCGTCAATGATCTTGTTGATGGTCTCGCCACCCTTGCCGATCACATCGCGAATGAGTTCCGGGTTAATGCGCAGGCTCGTGATGCGCGGGGCGTATGGTGAGAGTTCCTTGCGCGGTTCCGCAATCGCTTGGTGCATGACGTCCAGGATTTGCACGCGGGCCTTGCGAGCGCCGGTGAGTGCCTCCTTCACCATGTCCATGGTCAGCCCATCAACCTTAATGTCAACCTGGATGGCCGTAATGCCCTTGGTGGTTCCCGCAACTTTAAAGTCCATGCCGCCAGCGTGATCCTCGATGCCCTGAATGTCCGTGATGACCTTGTACTTGCTTTGGTCCTTGGGGTCCACAATGAGGCCCATGGCAATGCCAGCGACGGGTGCGCTAATGGGTACGCCAGCGTCCATGAGGGCGAGGGCCGAACCACACGCCGACGCTTGCGAGGTCGAACCATTGCTGGAGAGCACTTCGCTGACCACGCGAATGGTGTACGGGAAGGTTTCCTTATCCGGCAGCACGGGCACCAGCGCCTTTTCGGCCAGCGCGCCGTGGCCAATTTCTCGGCGGCCCGGGCCGCGGTTGGGCTTCACTTCGCCCACCGAGTACGACGGGAAGTTGTAGTGGTGCATGTAGCGCTTCTTGCCGGTCTCTTCCATGCCGTCCAGGGTTTGCTCGTCGCCGGGCGAACCCAGGGTGACAATAGACATCACCTGCGTCTCACCGCGCTGGAACAGGCCTGTGCCGTGCGTGCGGGGGAGTAGGGCGACCGCGGCTGAGAGCGGGCGGATTTCATCCAGGCCCCGGCCGTCTACACGCTTGCCCGTCTCAATGACGTAGCTCATGGCGGCTTCGCTGATAAACTCATCCAGCATGCCCATACCCATGGCGCGCTCATCTTTGCTCACCTCGTTATCTGCCTTCAGCTCGGCGTCGAGATCAGAGGTCAGCTTTTCAATAGCAGCGCGCTGCGCTTGCTTGGTGGGGTCGGCGAACAGGCTATGCTTGCGTTCGGCGGTGAAGAAAGCTTCCACCTTGGCGCGGACCTTCTGCTTGGCGTCGGCTTCTGCGCCTTCGGTCGCAATTTGGATTTTCGGCTTGCCTTCGGCGGCTACGACCTGCTCAATGAGCTCGATGACCTTGCGATTGTGCTTCATGCCAAACTCGACTGCGGCCGCAACCGTGTCTTCGTCTACTTGGTTGGCGCCGGCTTCAATCATGACGGCTTTGTCTTTGCTGGCGGCGAGCACGAGGTCGAGGTCGCTCTTCTCGCGCGCTTCGTAACTTGGGTTCAGGACCCACTCGCCGTTGATTTGGCCAACCCGCACGCCGGCGATGGGGCCATTCCACGGAATTTCGGACAAGGAGAGGACCGTCGCGGCACCAATGAGGCTGGGCATATCCGGATCGTTCTCTTGGTCCACGGAGAGAACGAGGATAGACACCTGCACGTCGTTCCGCATCCGGCTGTCGAACAGCGGGCGCACCGAGCGGTCAATGACGCGGCCGGTGAGGATGGCCTCGTCCGTGGGGCGACCTTCGCGCTTGATGAAGCGTGAGCCCTTAATTTTCCCGGCGGCGTAGAGGCGTTCCTCGTAGTCCACCATGAGGGGGAAGTAGTCAATGCCTTCGCGCACGGTGTTTGCCAGCACGACGGTGGCAAGAATGACGGTGTCGCCGTACTGGACGGTGCACGCCGCATTCGCCAGGCCAGCGTACTTGCCAGTCTGGATGGTGAGGGTCTTGCCGCCGATATCGGCGGTATACGTCTTAATGTCTGCCATAGGGGCGGACCTTTCTTTGGCTTCCGCCGCACCCACAGTTTGCAGTCGGGAGAGCGCGAGAGTTTCGTGCGCTGCTGACTTCAAACTACGAACGCGAGCAAGAAGCAAGTTATGAGAGAAACGAATGAGTGAGGTTACCGGCGGAGCAAGCGGATGCGGCCTTCGCGAGCAAGCTTGCTGGGGATCAGGAAGTTCCGCTTGTCGAGCGAGAGGTCGGTGAATTGGTCAACCGCTTCTTTGAGCTTAATGGAAGCAGCGAGGCCGAAGGCCATGCCTTCTACGCGCACGCCTTCGTGCTGCAAGGCGCGGACCAGGGGGACGAAGTCGCCGTCACCAGTCACCAGGATGACCACGTCGACTTTCTTGGCGTACCGCAGAGCGTCGATGGCGATACCAATGTCCCAGTCGCCCTTTTTCGTACCGTCGCCGAACACCTGAAGCTCTTTCATCCGGAGTTCGTAGCCCTGCTTGGTGAGAGTCTCGAAGAACTTTTCCTCTTCCGGTGTTTGGTTGGTTATGCCGTAGGCAAACGCGCGAATAAGTTTTCGATCCCCCACACCCTTCTCCAGGATAGCGCCAAAATTTGGCCGACCGCCGTGGAGCCGTCGGGCCGAATGGTAGAGGTTAGAGAGGTCTACGAAGACACCAATGCGTTGGTCTGCTATGGAGATCATTATTCAGCGGGAGCGGTGGGAATGATGTACGTCTGGGCTTTGAGTTTCAACTTTTTGGTGAGCTCCTCAAACCGGGTGTTGTCTTCGCGCTGGAGGTACACGAGGAGTCGGCGGCGTTGGCCAACTTTTTTCAGCAGGCCACGGCGGGAGCTGAAGTCCTTCTTGTGGGTCTTCAAGTGCTCGGTGAGCTGCTCGATTTCGTGGGAGAGTATGGCAATTTGGACCTCGGGTGAGCCCGTGTCCCCTTCGTGGGTCTTGAACTTCTTGATAATCCTATCCTTCGCAGTCTTGTCGAGCATAGCGTGACCTTTCGCGGGAGCCGAGAGCGGGGAAAGTCCCGAACCAAGCTGCCGTACCTTAGAGAATTGAGTCGCCAAGACTATAGCGGGGAAAGGCGCCAATGTCAAGGCTTATGAAAAGAATAACCCCGGCTGTGGGTAGCAGCCGGGGGCTTCGTGGAGGAAATCATGATCAAGACCGTTGATCAGCGGGCCGGAATGGAACCGGCGAAAGAACTACAAACTGACCGTTGAGCCTCCAGAGTACGGCGTACAGGGCAGAGCGTCAAATGAGCCTTTTCCCAACCGCTAGGCAGTCAGTGGAAAGTGTCGTACAATATCCGCGCTATGGCTGTTCCCCAACTCTCCAAGCTCCTCACCGAATTTTTGGAGTACTTGGAAATCGAGAAGAACGTTTCCCCGCTCACGGTGAAGAATTACGACTTTTACCTCCGCCGGTTCTTGGCGTGGGGCAAGTTGCAGGATCCAAAAGACATTACTTCGGAGAAAGTTCGGCAGTACCGTTTGTACCTTAATCGCCTGGTCAACCCGCAGAAGGAGCTGCTCAAAGCGAGCACGCGCAACTACCACCTCATTGCCCTGCGCGCCTTCCTGAAGTACCTAGCCAAACGGGACGTTACGACGCTCTCATCCGAGAAAGTAGAGCTCGCCAAGCAACAAGAACGACAGGTGAGTTTTATGGAAGGGGCGGACTTGGAGCGCTTCTTGGAAGCGCCAATGAAAACCGATCAACCGAACCTCGTCCAGATTCGTGATAAGGCAATTCTGGAGCTGCTCTTCTCCACCGGTTTGCGCGTGTCGGAGCTGGCAGGATTGAAGAAGGACCAGGTGAACCTAGAGAAAGATGAGTTCACCGTGCGTGGCAAAGGCAGCAAACTGCGTGTGGTATTCCTCAGCCACAACGCGCGGCACTGGGTGGGCGAGTACCTCAAGCAGCGCAGTGATGATGAGGAGTGGATGTTTTTGCGTCACGACCGGGCTATGAAACGCTCGGCCGAGAATTTCAAGCCCCTCACGCCGCGGTCTATTCAGCGCATCGTGCAGCACTACGCCAAAGCCGCAGGGATTACCAAGCGCATCACGCCGCACACGTTGCGCCACAGCTACGCCACCGATTTATTGATGAACGGCGCGGATATTCGATCCGTGCAATCCATGCTCGGCCACGCGAGTATCACCACCACGCAGATCTACACGCACGTCACCAACCAGCAGCTGCGTGAGGTGTACAAAGCCTTCCACAATAGGAGAGGGAAGAAAGAGAAGAAGGACGAAGATTGACGCTCCGCCAGTAAGCTCGTACAGTTTCTCGCTACGCCCCCGTAGCACAACGGATAGTGCAAGGGACTTCTAAGCCCAAGATGTAGGTTCGACTCCTGCCGGGGGTACCAGACCATTTATATATGACCGACCAACCCAATATCAATGTTGTAGACGAACATGGGAATATCCTGGGTGAAGATTCGCGTGCGAATGTGCACGCTCAGGGGCTCTTGCATCAAGAGATTCATGTTTGGTTTTATACCCCGGATGGCAAGATCATTTTTCAGCATCGGGCAAAAGATAAGGACACTTTTCCTGACTTGCTCGATGCCACAGTTGGTGGGCACGTAGAGAATGGCGATGATTACGTCACTACTGCAGTTAAGGAAATTGAAGAAGAAACGGGGCTTAAAGTTTCGTCAGAGAAATTGATGCACATTAAGACGCATAGGAATAAGTCCTATGATTCAGTTACCAACAGAACCAACAATGTTTTACGGGCAGTCTTTGCCTATAAGTATGACGGTCCAGTTGAGAAATTAAAGGTTGAACAGGGCAAGGGAGCTGGTTTCGAAGCATGGCCGATTGCTACGATACTGAATATTTCCGTGGAAGATAAAAAACGTTTCATTTCCTCGATTTTCGTTCCAGATATTTTGGAAGTGTTTCGCAAAATTAAAACACTCATTTAAGGTTAGCTTTAAAAATTATGTCCAACACCGAAGTTCTCAACGTCATGGATGAGCAAGGCAATGTCGTGCGTACGGTGACGCGGGAAGAAGCCGAGCGTGACAACCACATTACACCCAACGCCATCATCTTCATTTTTACGCCCAAGGGTGAAGTGTGGGCGCAGAAGCGCGCCAAGACCAAGAAGCACTTTCCCGGTATGTGGGATATTTCAGCATGTGGCGGGATTGTGCACAGCGAGAAACCCGAAGAGAGCGCCCAGCGGGAAATGGCAGAGGAAATGGGTTTTACCTGCGACCTTCACTTCGTCGAAGCCTTCCTCAACGAATTCCCGGGGGAAGACGGTTCGCTGCGCCGACGGCTTTCACACCTTTTCGTGGGCATGAGTGATAAAATTCCGCAGGTGAATGAGGAAGTGGAAGAATTTATGGCCGTACCAGTGGACGAGCTTGTACAAAAAATTCAGGCTCACCCCGAGCAGTACGTGCCATCGTTTCTCATGGAGTTAGAAAAGGCCCGCGCAGGGCTGCAGCGGCTGCAGGCGAAGGCGGGTTAGATGAGGTAGTAGAACACCAAAGCGACAATAGCGTGCGTGATAGTGGCGTACACTAGCGAGTGGGTGTGGTGTTTGATGTACCCGAAGAGCAAACCCAGCGGGAAAACGGCGAGGGCGAGCTTCCAGCCGTAGTGGAGGTGGAAGAAGGCGTAGATGCCAGAGCTGATGATGACGGGAGCAACCCAGTTTTTGGTCCAGCGCTCCAGTGCGGTGAGTGCGTACCCGCGGAACACGAATTCCTGCAGCGGGATGCTCACTAGGAAGTAGAAGGCCAGGAACGGCCACGACACTACGTCATGCCGCAGGGAAATCGCCTGAGCAGGGAATGCAGCGGCGAACCCGTAACCTGCCAGCCGGACGAGGACGAACGTGATAATGGTGAACACAATAGTTGCCCGCCAGCGCGGTTTTGCTCCGAGTGCTTGGAGCAAAAATTCACTTCGTCGAGCATTGAGCAGCCCCCAGCCCGCTGCTGTGAGGACAAGAGCGGCCGAGATTAGGCTCCGGCTCACACGGCTGCCATCCAGCAGGAGGATGAGCACGATATACAAGCCCAGCATGCTCATGAGGCATAACAAGCCAGTGGTATGCTCGTTCGGTTTTTCCACCTCATGATTCGGCATGTTCGTAGTATACCCAGATTTTACTAGGTGTGAGCGGGACGATACCAACGTTGATGGGGAGTGGTGGAATATAGATGCGACCTTGCTTGACATGGCTGGCTTAGCGTTGTACACCCAGTAAAGAAAACAAAACTCTGTGGGCAAGGAGACAACATGTGGTTTAGCAAAATGTGGTGGTACAAAAGGGCTGCGTTGGGCACATTTCTTGGTTTCGCTATTGGTTCATATGCATACCAAGCATTAGTCCCTCCGGCTAACTGGAAAGCCGCTTTTGAGCATATGTGGTTTGAAGGTGCAGTGCTCTTGTTGTTCTACCTGACAACCGCAAAGTACATCCGCAAATTGGAGGCTCTTCTCCGGGATCGCGGCGTAATCGTGAAGTAGCACATTTCTTGAGTACGTTAAGTCCGACTTTCCAAGCCGGGCTTTTCATATAGCAAAAAGCCGGGCTAACCACCGGCTTAGTGCTTGAACAGTTTTACGTTTTCACGAGTTTTCCATCCTGCAGTTGGTAGGTGACGTCGGCGTGCTGGGCAACGGCTGGATCGTGGGTGACGGTGATGATGGTAGTCTGTTCGGAGCGCGCGAGCGAGCGCAGCAGTTCCACGATGTGCTGGCTGGTGGCCGTGTCCAGGTTGCCGGTTGGCTCATCGGCCAGGATGAGTTTGGGTTGGTTGGCAAGCGCCCGGGCAATGGCCACGCGCTGCTGCTCACCGCCGGAGAGCCGGCCCGGGGTGCGCTTGAGCTTGTCGCCCGTGAGACCCACTTGGTTGAGGAGGTGGGTGGCGCGGCGGTGGCGCTCCTTGGCGGCTTTTCCGGCAAACTCCATGGGGAGCATGACGTTCTCGAGTGCGGAAAGGTTTGGCACCAGGTTGTAGTTCTGGAAGACGAAGCCAATCGTGTCACGGCGGTACGCCAGGAGTTTGCGGCCACGGTATTGCGTGACATCATCTTGCCCGACCATTACGGCGCCGTCGGTTGGCGCATCGAGTGCGCCGAGGAGCGCCAGCAAGGTGCTCTTGCCGCTGCCGCTCTTGCCAATGACTGCAACCAGCTGACCGGGCTCTACTTGGAAGCTTACATCACGGAGGGCGTGCACCTTGCTCCCCGCACTGGTAAATGATTTTGAGAGTTTTTGGACAGTAATCATAGAGTTAAGGATTATTCGCTCCGGAGAACTTCAGCCGGCCGCACTTTGCCAATAAGCCAGGCGGGGAACGCCGCGCCAACGATGGCGACAACAATGGCCGCCAGCACGCCGTAGACAATCAGGTGCCAGTCCACGACCGCGGTGAGATCCTGCACTGCTCCACGTACGGCACGAAAACCGCCGATCGCCACGCGGATGCCTCGTCCTGGACCTTCACCAGCACTGACACTCGGCGCACCCGTCGTACTCGTGCTGGAGTTGAGCAGGGCGCGCAAGATTGGGTTGCTCAAGATGAAGCCGAGGACAATGCCGACGACGCTGCCGAGCAACGACAGGATGACCGACTCCGAAACGAACTGCGTTATGATGGTCGGCTCACTGGCGCCAATGGCTTTGAGCACGGCAATTTCCTTGCGGCGCTCGCGGACGATCATGACCATGGCCAGCAGGGAGATGACTGTGGCGGCAATGAGCGCACCGATGAGGCTGGTGGTGGCAATGCTGTGGATGTTCTCCAGGGGCGTGATGGCGGCTTTGACCGACTCTTCCGATGAGCTCACGTCGGCCGTATCCCCCATGTTCTCCTGCACGGCGCTCGTCACACTAGCCAGGTTATCCGACGAGTTCACGTGGACGACTGCCGAGGTCACGTCGTCCACTTGATCCGATAGCTTCTGCAAGGTCTTGAGCGGGAAGACCACTGCATTGTTAGCGAACTGGTTGCCGGCGTCGTAGATACCCACAACGGTGGTATCCGTGTCATACGCTTTGAAGGTTTTCCCAACGCTTACGCTATTCTTTTCGGCTAAGGTTTTGCCAATGATCGCCACGTTGGCATCGGTGCCTGCTTCGAACGCGGAGCCATCCGAAATGTTCACCGACGCGCCGACCATTTCCCCAGCGTATGATGGATTGTTGGTGCCAATGGCAAAAATGGGCGGCGTGAATGTTCCACCATCCGGTGCCGACTGCACGGTGCCCGAACGCTCATCACTGCCAACAAATACCCGCTGCTGCCGGCCGCCTAGGCTGCCGGCTTCCACAGCCGATTCCAATGAGGTGTCATCATTGGCACGGAGCATGGCATCAATGGTCGCATCCACACTCGTCACGTTTGCAATGCTCGCCAGCCCATCCACCTTCGCTTGGGTGAGCGGCTCACCACCGCCAATGAACCCGCGGGCACCAGCTGGCGTAACCGTCACCGTGTTGCCAATTGATTCTTTCACCTCGGTAATACGGGCAGTCACGGCACTGCGCGCCGCCAGCATGACGACAACCAGCCCCAAACTAATGCCCAGGATAGCGGTGACAGCGAGCGTGCGGAGCGGGTTACGGAAGGCATTGCGTACCCCGCGGGTAAGGGCGTTCATAGGTGACCAGAAAAGGGTGAATAGGCCAACCGTACGCTCGGTGGCTGAAAGGAGGCTGAAAGAATCCTTGTCATCCTGAGCACGCCTACTGGCGGGCGAAGGATCTCACAAGGCTTTCAAGCTGATGAGATTCTTCGTCCCGTTCGAGGACGGGACTCAGAATGACAGAAGCATTACGCCCTCGGGAATGTCACTGTGAACGTCGAACCTTCGCCAATGGTGCTCATTACGGAGATTTTCCCGTTGAACCGCTCCACAATTTGCTTGGCGATAGGCAGACCCAAGCCGTAGCCATCCACAGTGTTCTTCGTGCGTGAGGAATCGGCGCGGTAGAAGCGGTCGAAGATGTGGGGGATATCAGACGCTTTCATGCCAATGCCGTGATCTTGCACGCGTAGACTCACGTGTCGGCTGCTCGCGTTCCCTGCGACGCGCACCGTCGTTTTCTCATCGCTGTACTTGATGGCGTTGTCGAGCAAGATGACGAGGAGCTCCACGAAGCTATGCTTGTCCCCGCGCCACGAACCGCCAATGTCTACACGGTCGAGGGTGATGTGCTTTTTCTCCGCATGGGGCGTCACTTGTCGCACGGCATCGTCAACGATGGCACTCACCGGCGTGACCTCCCAGGCCACACCTTTCGCATCTACTTCACTGCGCGCTAAGCGGAGCAAGCCACGGGAGAGCTGTTCTAAGCGGTGAATTTCTTCCAAATTACTGCGGAGAATGTCGACGTGCTCTCCGGGCTTTGTATTTGCGTTACGCAGTGCAACTTCAATTTCCGAGCGCATGGCCGTGAGCGGCGTGCGCAGCTCGTGCGAGGCGTCGGCCGTGAAGCGTCGCTGCTCTTCCAGCGACTCCTCAATTGGGCGGAGCGTGCGCTTTGCTAGGAAGTAGCTGGCTAAACTCGCCGCGCCGAGCACGACGAGGTTGATAATGATGAGTTGATTGCGAAGGTGGCCAGTGGCGAGGTCGTACTGCTGCTCGAAAAGTTCTTGAACGCGTGTGCGGATTGGTTCAGTGAATGGGTCACCGAAGTCCATCATCACGCGTCCACGTGGAATGAAGTCTACCTTAAGCTGCGCCGCCGTTTGCCGGTAGATGATGGCACTAAAGCCAACGCTAATCACCATGACGATGAGGACGTACCAGAGCGTGAGCCGGGTGACGGGGGCGCGGAAAAATTTCTGTAGTTGAAGGACGAAGCTCATGGGGTAGTGGTGAATTTGTAGCCGAAGCCCCGCACGGTGTGGATGAGCGGCGGGTTGAAGGGCCGGTCAACTTTTTGCCGCAGGCTGGCGATGAACGCTTCCACCGTGTTCGGCAAGATGTCGGCGTCGAAGTCCCACACGTGCTGGATGATCTGATCTTTCGTCAGAATGCGGTTGGGATTGCGCATGAGGTACTCCAGGAGCGCAAATTCCTTGTTCGAGAGGTCAATCGTCTTCCCCGCTCGGGAAACTTTGAAGGTATCGGGGTGCAGTTCGAGGTCGCCCACCCGCAGCGTCGTGCTCATCACTTGGTTGGGACGTCGCAGTAAGGCGCGGACGCGCGCGAGGAGCTCTTCGAAAGAGAATGGCTTTACCAGGTAGTCATCAGCACCGCTGTCTAAACCATGCACGCGATCTGCGGTTGCATCCCGAGCAGTGAGGACGAGGATGGGCTGGTGGAGTCCAGCTTTGCGAATTTCCTGGCCAATGACCAAACCATCTGAAATGCCAGGGAGCATGCGATCCAGGATAAGGAGGTCGTAGTTCCCCCGGAGTGCGCGGGCCAGCCCTTGCCTGCCTTCGTAGAGGACGTCCACGGCATAGGCTTCCTGCTCCAAGCCTTTCTTCAGGGCGTTGGCTATCTTGTGCTCGTCTTCAATGAGGAGAATGCGCATGTTTCCAGGGTGTTCTGGCTACCTGAACTTTTGCTGAAGGGCACCCCCTACCCTACACCTCTAGCCAAAAAAGTGCTACAAATGCTAGGGTTTCAGGCCAAGTGCGAGTATACTCCCGATGCGGGCAACTAGCTCAGTTGGGTTTCACCGAAGGTGGAACGGGCAGCAGCGATCCCGCCGTACGGCGGGAGAGCGCCGACGGACGCGAGTGTGCGTAGCGTCCGGCGCTGCCCCGGATAGAGCGTCTCGCCCGCCTCGCGTCGAAAAAGCCGCGAGTCGAGGCGGGTTTACATCGAAGGCAGCAGTATTTTGGGCAACTAGCTCAGTTGGTTAGAGCGTCTCGTTTACACCGAGAAGGTCGTAGGTTCGACTCCTACGTTGCCCACCAGCTCGTTTCGTCCATCGAGTTCCGCGTGTCCGCGTTCGCAGACCCCCACCGTCCTACGGACGAAGCCTCGCTTTGCCCCGCAAAGTCGTGCTCACTTTGTTCCGTGCCAACTTTGCGGGGACCCCTCGTGGTAGAATCAACTGTATGAAATACCTCGTTGGTATCATCGTCATCGCCATTGGCTTCGTCATCATCTGGAAGTCGGAATGGCTCATGAACAACCTGGGCCGCATTGAGTGGGCCGAGCAACACCTGGGCAGTGATGGCGGTACGCGTCTCATGTACAAGCTTGTCGGCGTTTTCCTTATCATCCTGGCCTTCCTGCTCATGAGCGGTGGGCTTGGCAAAGGCTTGCAAAAGGTGTTCAATCCGAACGAGCCTACGGTTACGCCGCAGGAAGAAACGACTGATTCCCTCTAAGGGCCGTTAGCTCAGCGGTAGAGCACCGCATTTGCAATGCGGGGGTCAGCGGTTCAAATCCGCTACGGTCCACCAGGAACACTATACGAAGCGCACTCCCTGTTTTACAAGTGCAGTATTTTTCATAAGAATTGCTAACGCATTGCAACGAGGTGCTTGCACTTGCTACGATCCAGCTATGACCAACGCAATTACTACCTACAACCGCTCGCAAACAAAGAATGTGCAGAGCATTTGCAATGCCTTACGTCGGGTGATTGATGCCTCACTCCCAAAAGCTGAGAGTAAAGTGTGGCACGGCGGGCCCGTGTGGTTCCTAGCCGGGAACCCAATTGTTGGCTATTCGCTGCGTAAGCAGGGCGTGCAGCTGATGTTCTGGAGCGGTATGTCGTTTTCTGAGCCACATCTTTTTCCAGTTGGCAACGTTAAAAAATTTAAGGCCGCTGGCATTACCTACACGACCAGCAGAGAACTGAAACGCGCAGAGATCAAACGCTGGTTACGCAAAGCCAAAACCATCCAGTGGGATTACAAGAATATTATCAAACGTAAAGGGAAATTAGTGCGGATTCGTTAGCCACCGGGGACTGCGATGCCCATGGATTAGAGCGGGAGACTTCATCGCTTCCCTGGCATTTGCTATACTCATACTCTAACCATCGGAGTTCACCATGACCCCCGCGATCACCGTAAGCAACCTCCACAAGTCTTTTGGGGATACGAAAGTCCTTAAAGGCGTAAATCTGGAAGTTCCTACTGGAACGGTTTTTGCCCTGCTCGGCCCCAACGGTGCTGGCAAGACCACGATTGTTCGCATTCTCACCACCCTCCTCAAGCTCGATAGCGGCACCGCAACGGTTGGTCGTTTTGACGTCGTGAAACAAGCCAACGACGTTCGCGGCATCATCGGTCTCACCGGTCAATTTGCCGCAGTGGATGAAAAGCTCACTGGGCGGGAAAATCTGGAAATCATTGGTCGGCTCTACCACATTAGCGCCGCCGACGCGAAGCGCCGGGCGCAAGAGCTGCTTGAGCGTTTTGAACTGCTGGATGCAGCGGGCCGGGCGGTTAAAAAATATTCCGGCGGGATGCGCCGCCGCCTTGATTTGGCGGCCAGCCTCATTGTCACGCCGCCCATTATTTTCTTAGACGAACCGACGACCGGTCTGGATCCGCACAGCCGCAACACCATGTGGGCGATTATCGAGGAGCTTGTGGAAAGGGGCACCACCATTCTGCTCACTACGCAGTACCTAGAAGAAGCGGACCAGCTGGCCGACACAATCGCGGTTATCGACAAAGGGGTTGTCATTGCCATGGGCACGGCCGACGAGCTCAAAGACAAGGTTGGCCGCGAACAGCTGGAGGTGGTTATGGAAACCGACGCCGACTATGCCAAAGCGTTGACTGTACTCGGCCAGCAAGCGAGCTTGCGCAATGCAGCAACCCAAACCCTACAATTTCCGGTTGAGCACGGCGTGCACCAACTCCGCTCGATACTGGACCAGTTTGATGAAGCGCACGTCAACGTGAAGAGCATTGCCACCCACCGACCAACACTGGATGACGTTTTCTTGAAGCTTACCGGCCATGAAGCGGAGATAAAAACGGAGGAGACTACATAATGGCTACGACAATTGCCAGCAAGATCCCGCAACTCAAACGATCTAGCCTAGCTTGGTTCTTCACCGACAGCTGGGTGATGGTGAAGCGCAGCCTGCTGCAAATCCGGCAAGACCCAGAGCAGCTCCTGGGCCTCACGATCCAGCCGATTATGTTTGTTGTGCTATTCCGTTTCGTCTTTGGTGGGGCGATTGATACCGGGGGCGTGAGCTACGTCAACTTCCTCATGGCTGGCATCTTCGTGCAAACCGCAGCCTTTGGTTCAACCATTTCGAGCTACAGCGTGGCTATTGATTTGGAGAAAGGGATTATGGACCGCTTCCGATCGTTGCCTATGGTGAAGAGCGCCGTGCTCACCGGCCACGTCGTCGCCGACTTGTTTCGCAACCTCCTGGCCATGGCGGTTATGATTGGTGCGGGTTTGGCCGTGGGCTTCCGTCCCGAAGCGAACCTGGCCGAGTGGGCGCTGGCCATTGGCCTGCTGCTGCTCTTCTCGTTCGCGCTTTCGTGGCTGTTCGTCATCGTGGCACTCATTGGCAAGTCTATTCAGTTCGTCCAGCAATTCGGCTTCATCCTCATTTTCCCCCTCACGTTTGTCAGCAGCGCCTTTGTACCGGTCGAAACCATGCCATCGTGGCTGCGCGTCTTTGCCGAGAACCAGCCCCTCACGCACCTCATTGAGTCTATCCGCGGATTACTGGTTGGCACACCAGTCGAAAACCACGTCTGGTGGACTGTGGTGTGGAGCCTCATCATTCTCGTGGTCGGGCTCACTGCTACCACGTCAATTTTCCGGCGGCAAGCACGGTAGACATGTTTGCTCAACCCGGCCGGTTACCATTGCCGGTTTTTATCGTTGTATAGTACAGGAAGCTTCTACCTGACAACCTAATAGCATGGCCACTGATGCATCTATGGGCTTTGCCGAGGTGTACGACGCGTACGTGGAGAAGATCTACGCCTTCGTCTACTACCGCGTGCAGCACCGTGAAATTGCCGAAGACCTTACGAGTACGACATTCTTGAAGGCACTGGATAAGTATGCCAGCTTCGACGGTGGGAACGTGCGGGCGTGGTTGTACCGCATTGCACGCAATACCATCACCGACCACTACCGCACACACCGGCCACACGTCGATCTGGACCACGCGAGCGACGTGGCCAGCACAAGCAACCCCGCGCAGGATGCAGCGCGCCGTATCCAGCTTGAAAAGGTTCTGGTTGAGCTGGAGAAACTTCCAAGCGAGCAGCGTGACATTGTGCTCATGCGGGTATGGGATGGACTCACGCATGCCGAAATCGCCGAAATTCTTGGCAAGACTGAGGCGAGTGTAAAAATGGCTTTCTCGCGAAGTGTGCGCACATTGCACGCCAGCCTCCCCCTTGTAGCTCTTCTCATTTTTTTCACCACCCACCCCTATGCCTGATCTCCTGCAAGACATCCTCGCCGACCTCTACGCCGTGGAGCCGTCACTCCGCGAGCGCGAGGCCGAGCTCGTGCCTATCATCCAGAAACTCTTGGCAACCAAACCCGACGCGCACCTGGACCCCGCATTTCGTGACCAGATGCGTCAGCAGCTTGCAGCGCGTGAGGCGCGCCATTCCCCCGCTCACTCTTCACCCTTCTTCACTATGCGCAAGTTTTCTTACGCCCTCTTCAGCGTGTTCGCTTTGGCCGTTGTGGGTATTGGTACCTACGCATACGTCACGCGCACTGAGCCAGCATCCATCGCGACCGACGACGGTGCCACTGCCCCACGGGTAGCGGTGACGAGTCGTGACGCCGGCGCTTTTGGAAATTTCAGTAGCAACCCGGTGGCGCAGGAATCAGCACGCTTAGGGGAAGGGCTGGGCTCAGGTGGCAGCACGTCGTCCGTTAAGTCCATGGCTGACTCTAGTGCTCCGTCATCGCTCATTGCGCCGGTGCCGGCCAAAACCTACGTGTACGTGTACACCGGTTCGCAGTTCGCCATTCCCACGGCTTCCGTACTGAAGCGCACCAATCAGCTGCCGAGCAGCACGCTCAATGCAATTGTGCAGAGCGCGAACCTCGGGCTCGTGGACTTGGAGAAGTTCTCTCAGCTTACGGTGCAGCAAATTGCGCTCGCCGAGGACAAGGACCAAGGGTACGCAGTGAGCATTGACCTGCGGGACGGATCCATTGGGCTCTACCAGAATTGGGAGCGCTGGACGCAGCCGCTGCGCGAGGCGGTGGCGAATGTAAACAGCGGGCCGACGCTGCCGAGCGACGACCAGCTGATTGCCACAGCGAACGCCTTCTTGGATCAGTACGGTATTCCTCGGAGCGCATATGGCGCGCCGGCAGTGCCGAAGTACTTCTTGGGCTACGGTGAAACGTCGGTGAAGGCCGGTCTGGGGTACGTGCAGAGCGTGCAGGTGGTATACCCGCTGGTTGTCAATGGTACGGCGGTCGTCAACGAGAATGGCTACCCCATGGGCCTCACGGTGGACATTGACCTGACGCTCAACCGGGTGACATCGGTGAATAACCTCACGAGTTTGCAGTACGAGTCGTCGGCGTACCCATTGATTAGTGATACAGCACAGGTGCTGGACGTGGTGAAGCGAGGCGGGATGTACGGCTCGACCATCACCGATCAGAACGTGCAGAAGGTACAGGTGGAGGTCGGTACACCCACCCTGGGCTACTACCCCAGCCGTTACCAGATAGAGCAGACGAATACCGAGTACCTCATTCCTGCGCTCGTCTTCCCCATTACCAAAGCGCCACAGGGTGAGCAACTCTACCGCACCGCAATCGTGGTGCCGCTCGTCACGGCGGTGCTAGATCAGCAGACTACCATTCTGCCCGCCCGCGAAGGATCGGCCGCAGTGGACGCCCCAGCGGTTGCTCCTGACAGTCGGTAACACACGAGAAAAAAGAAAAGCCGTCTCCAGGTATTGGGGACGGCTTTTAGGATGAGCGATGGTTCAGGCGGTCGAGGTAGTCTTCCAGCCCGTGGCGGCGAGCGGCAAACTTGAGTCGGCGGATTGCTTTCTCTTTAATTTGCCGTACCCGTTCACGCGTGAGGCTGAAGTGAGCCCCGATTTCTTCCAGGGTCATAGGCTTTTCGCCGTTCAAGCCAAAGTACATGGTAATCACCTCGGCTTCTCGCCCTTTGAGCGACTCCAGCGCTTTATCGAGCAAGTTCCGCAGATCTTCCATGTCCAGCATCTTGTCGGCAGGTAGCGCATGAGCATCCTCGAGAACATCGATGAGGGAATTCTCCTCTCCGACGCTGAACGGCGCATCGAGCGAAAGGTGTGAGCTCTGGATCCGCCGCGTTTCATCGACTTCGTGCAGGCTCAGGTCGAGCTCCTCAGCGAGCTCCTCGTCCGAAGGGGCCCGGCCCAAGTTCTGTTGCAGCTTTGTTGAAGCCTTGCCAATCTTGTGCAGGACGCCCACGCGGTTTAACGGCAAGCGCACAATGCGGCTTTGCTCCGCCAGGGCTTGCAATATTGCCTGGCGAATCCACCACACTGCGTAGCTAATAAACTTGTAGCCCCGCGTTTCATCGAATCGACGTGCGGCTTTGATGAGTCCGATGTTCCCTTCGCTAATGAGGTCTGGAAGGGGCAGGCCCTGGTTCTGGTACTGCTTCGCGACACTCACGACAAAGCGCAAGTTTGCCTTGGTGAGTTTTTCGAGCGCCTTCTTGTCACCCGCTTTTATTTTGCGGGCGAGGCGGACCTCTTCGTCCTGGGTGATGAGCGGCGTTTCGCCAATCTCCTTCAGGTAGCGGTCCAGACTAGGATCGGTCTCGCGCGTAAATTTTGCACGAGTCGTATGGTCGGGGAGCTTGCTCACGCTGCTCACCTCCTTTCAACGAGCGGTTAATGGTTGTTGTTGTAGCGGTGGACTGTACCAGAGCGGGCGGGGGGTGTCAACGCCTCGGGTTGACAGGGAGGGGTGGGTTTGGTAGCGTAGCCGGAAACTTCCTAAAACCAATTACCCGGAGGTAAACAGTGTTCGGCAGATCGAAAACCCTTACCAGCGTGTGTGCGGTTATTTTCCTCATCGGTTGTGGGTTGCTGTTCTACAGCATCTTCCACACGCCAGCTGACGTTACGGCATTCACCGAAGCCTTTGCCTGCTCCCCCGACCGCCCGCAAGTGGCGCAGGAGGCGGTGACCAATGTTTTACGCTCGCTTCTCGATGAAGCGTGCGAAACCGCCAAGCAGTGGCAGGTGTTTCCCACCGACAACTACGCCCTGGAGTGCCGCTACGACTCGCTGCACACGCGGCTGAATACGCTGGATTCCCTAGCGCGACGGCTTGGCTTCACACCGCCGCCCGAGATTGAACGGTATCGGAGTCATGCCCGGTGGGACCCCCACGCCACGTACGCCGAGCTCGAGTGCTACTAGTACCTTGAAGGCTGCTCTCCCCGAGCAGCCTTTCCGTTGACGTGAGCGGGGTTTCATCGTACACTGCGCACGCATTCGCGTTCTTTGTTTTTCCTTTGGTTGGACGTGCTGGGGTGGCCATAGCTCAATGGTAGAGCACTGGTTTGTGGTACCAGTGGTTGTGGGTTCAAATCCCATTGGCCACCCCAGTACGCCGAACATGCCTCAATTTTGTCATCCATCGTCGACGTGGTAGGTTTCGGCTACAATAGAGATACCCATATGACCGAAGGCTCCCCATTCCCGAAAAGCGCCCTGAAGCTCCTCCAGAGCTATGCAGAGCCTTTGCCGAACTTGGAGGCGCCGCCAGGCTTGCCCCGCATTAAGCTCAACGAAGTCATTGGCAAGATGGCGTACTTCTACGAGAAGCTGCGCAACAGTATTGAGTTCAATGAGGAGCACCTGTTGCGGCGGAACGCCATTGAGCGCATTCTCCGGCGGCGGTACTTGGTTGAGAATCGTTCCATGGTCGATGCTCGGCTGCTCATCTACGAACTCATTCGTGGCCGGTACCTGCCCAACAATGCTTTGCCTGAGACACTTGTGGCCGTCGTCCAAAATTACGTGGACCGGTACCTGGCGCTCCTGGACCACCTTCAGCTTCGGCGCACGAACCCGGAAGACCGCCGGCATATTCGTTGGATTCTCAGCGTGGCTTCTGCCGATTTAGAAGAACGGCTGTCACCCAGTACGCGGCAAGATGCCCTGGTGGAAGTCATGTACGCTACGATTCGTTCAAATCTCGTACTTCCCGAAAGCGTGCCGGCTGGCCAGGAGCAAGATGTACTCGTGTACTTGGCAATTCACCGAGCGCTCATAAAGAGCGATGACGCTGTGCTCCGTTACCACCTTTTCAAGTGGGCCTTCCCCGAGTGGGAGCACCCCAATCACGCCGTTACCGAACAGGTGCGAGAGAAATTTCCAAAGCTTGTTGAGTCCATTGAAGAGCGCATTAACCATCCTCTCTCCGAACGCCTGCTCGTCATCTGTCGTCGGTACACAATCCCGTTTCTCATTTTGGCTGACATAGTTCGCGAGAAAGGCGCCCAGGAAGCCAACGCCATCCTGCAGAATCCCGCTACCCTGCAGGAAGCGGTTGAGGAGGCCATGAAGAGCAAGCTGAAGACGGCCCGGACGCGCCTACGCCGCACCTCGGTTCGGAGCATTATCTACATCTTCATCACCAAGATGATGCTGGCGCTGGCGATAGAGTTGCCGTACGAAGTCTTCGTGCTGCGTGAGCGGGCGCTCATGCCAATCTACATCAACAGCATTTTCCACCCGGTGCTCATGTTCACCATTGCTCTCTCCGCCCGCTTGCCTGGTAAGGAGAATACGGCGCTCGTGGTAAAAGCTGTGCAGGAAATTGTGAGTCCCACCACGCCGCGAGAAATCTTCGGCGCTCGGCTCCGACCCCGGCCCCGGGGCAAACTGCGCTCGTTCTTCTTTTACCTGTTCTACCTGGCGACTTTCGTTGTCACCTTTGGCGCCATTGTCTGGGGCCTCACCGCCTTGCAGTTCAACTGGCTTTCCATCGTCGTCTTTATTTTCTTCCTCTCGGTTATCTCACTGTTTGGCACGCGCGTGCGGGGTCTCGCTCAAGAGCTCACCCTTCGCGATCGTCGGGAGAACTTATTTTTGCTTCTCCTCTCGTCATTCTCCCTGCCGATCCTGCGTTTAGGGCAGTGGTTCTCCAAGAAGGTGCCGAAAGTGAATTTCATTGTTTTCTTCCTGGATTTCATTATCGAAGCACCGTTCAAGATGTTCGTGGAGGCCGTTGACGAGTGGTTTAGTTACCTTAAGGAAAAGCGCGAGGAAATTTCCTAGTTTTCGCACATTGGCACGGTAGACGTGAAAGTTTTTTTGTGTTCGAGTGTACTAGGTTATAGCGTCCGGCAAGGTTGCCTATACGCTGGTCCGTATTCTATACTTCGCAACACTCGTTCCCTAACCCATGTACGCACTATGCGAAAACGCATTCTCACAGCGGGCGTGAGCGCTATCGCCCTCGCCGCTATGCTTGGAGCGGCCGTGCCCGTTCGAGCGGAGGACACTAGTAGCAGCACCTTGCGGGTGGTTGGCACCATCCAAGCGATGAGTGGCACGACCATTCCTGCCACCATGACAGTGAAGTCTGGGGCGACAATCTACACAGTAGAGATAACGAGTTCGACCACAGTTGTGCGGAAGTACAATGGTACATCCGACCTCGGTGAGTTTTTGGTTGGGGACAGCGTAGAAGTTCGCGGCACACCCTCAAATGACGTCGCGAATACCATAAATGCCACGCGGATTAAGAACGTATCAATCCAGCGAATTGGGGGCACCTTTAAGGGCAAGCTCCTTGAGAAGAATTGCGATAGCAACTCATTCACGTTTAAGCCGGACGAACGGGCGCAGCAGACCGTGTATTTCACCACTGCGACCAAGTTCACTCGCGGGGGCGAAAAGATTGGCTGTGCCAGCTTGACGAATGGTGAGCGCATGAAGGTCATTGGGATTTGGCGTAAAGCCGACAGCCGCATTGATGCCGATCGGGTCATCGTTGACCTGCGCACGATTAGCGGTACCGTGAGTGCCATCACCCTGACGGACGGCGGTTTGCCCGCGACTCTCACCGTTACCGTGAAGGGAAAGAGCTCGAAAGGGGTGAAGGCCAGTACCTCGGAGAATAGCTCCACGCCCACAACGTCTTGGACTGTCAACGTGACCTCCAGCACGAAGCTCTACCGTCATTACTTGAAGACGGCGACCATTGAAGAGTTTTTGGTCGGCGATAAGGTAGAGGCTCGGGGCACGCTTACAGACACGAACACGATGAACGCGAAGTCCGTACGCAATTCCAGCTTGAAGATCAAGCGGGGTGATGTCCAGGGGACGGTTCTCGCCTTGGGTACCGACGGAACGTCGTTTACACTCCGCACCAAGGAGAAGAGCTACGGTGACATTACCGTCATCGTGACCGCTGCGACAAAGTACGTGGATGAGAACGGCTTGCGAACCTTCGCCGACATTACTGTGGGCGACAAGCTGAAGGTTCTGGGCACGTACACGTCCAACACGAAGAAGCTCACCGCAGAACGAGTATTCTTTAAAGAAGCCCAGGACGCCAGCGTCGAAGACGACGACTAGCAGAATAGTTGAACGCACCGCACCAGCCCCGCAAATGCGGGGCTGGTTTCGTTTGCTACACTACTCTCATGGTCGACATTATTCAGCCGGTACAGAAGAGCGTGGTACGAAACCAGCTGCCGCTCACCCTCTTCATTTTTGGCCTTGCCTTCGTTGCGGTGGTCCTCCTGGTGCCCGGCTTACGGTCCGTGGTCTTTGGCATTGCCGAGAGCGGGCCGCTCGGCGCGTTCATTACGGGCGTGCTCTATACCATTGGTTTCACCGCGCCGCTTGCTACAGCCATGATCATTGATGCGGCACCCACCATGTCACCGTGGTCCTTGGCACTACTGGGCGGGTTGGGGGCCATGCTCTACGATGCCCTCATCTTTGCCTTCGTCCGACAGACAACGACGCGTCCATTTTTCGCCACGCTTCGTGAGAAGTACTTTGGTAAGCCGGCAATTGCGTGGGCGCTCGCCGCAGTGGGTGCGCTGGTCATCGCCTCTCCGTTGCCTGATGAGCTCGGCAGTGGTCTCCTGGGGCTCTCGCACATGCCCCAAAAGTACTTCTTGCCACTCTCCTTTCTCCTCAACGGGCTCGGAATTTTCATTATTGCGTCATTGGCAGCGTAGGTACAAAAAAGCCTCGCTGAAGCGAGGCTTTTCCATTGCGAGCGAGAAGTTATCGGGGAATAATCCGCGCCACGCTCTCGCCAAGCACGCGGCCGGTACTTACCGTAGTCCGTTTGATTGTCGAGCGGCCATCGGCATTGGTGTAGGTGAGGTCGTACGTGCCGTTCTTCACCGACTTGGTCGGGAAGGTGAGGCGGGCAACGCTGCTACTGCGCACCTCTACTTTTGTGGCTTTCACCGTGCCAAGTTTTGCTGTGGCTTTGCCCTTCATGTTGCTGCCGCTTACTTCGATGACCAGGCTGGTGCTATTGCGGCTCACCAACTTGCTCGCCGTCAGTTTTGGTGTCGCCCGGGCCGTGCCGGTAACCGAGAATTTTGAAAGGTGAGTCGTAGTGAGTGTCGCCGTGTTCTTGGTGGTATTCACAAGTCCGGCGGCGCCATCGGTGGACCAGGATTCGGTTTGCGAGTCCCAGTACTTGGTCGCCAGCGCCTTCTCCCGCAACCCGTTATTCACCACCGTGCTCTCTTTGTACGGCAAGGTTATCGTCGCCGGAGTGTTGAGCGCTTTCACCTCGCGGCCTGTTGCATCGAATGCGCTTACTTCATAGGCGAGAGAAGCCGGGCGATCCAGCGTCGTGGGGTCAATATCGATGGTGGGGGTAACGGTTACTTCCACAGTGCCCGAAATATCGAGGGCGAAGGGCGGAACCGTGACGTTCGTGCCATCGGCCAGGCTCACGCTCACGCTATCATCGGCGTTGCCGGTCTTGGTGACCGGGCCGGGAACAGCAAGTCCCGTGTCTTTTACCGTGAGGTTCTTGGTCGTCGTGTTTGCTTTCGGCGTAATTTCGGCAGCGTCGCTTGCCACCAAGCGCTGACCCTTGAGGTCAGTGGCGACCAGGGTCCACTTCTCGTTCTTGTTTAGGTTCAGGGTGTAGTTGCCCGAGCTGTTCACGGTGGCCGTTGCCTGCGCGCCATCGGCGGAGTACGCGGTAATGGTACCGCCACCCTCGCCCTTGCCGTTGAGGAGGACCTTGCCTTTCACTACGGCGTTGCTTGCCTCAAAGGTGAGGTTCACGGTCGTGGTTGAGCCGCCGCTCACTTTTACCGCCTTGCCATCGGGTTGGATCTGGGTGTCGGCAACTGCTGGGGTCTCGCCCACAGTGATGAGGTACGTACCATTCGGGACTTTTGTGGTGTACACGCCGTTCACATCCGTCTCCACGGTCTGCGTGACAATGTCGTTTGGATTTGTGGCCGCATTGCTCTCCAGCGAGGGGCGGTTGTCGATGGTCACTTTTACGCTCCCAACGGCAGCACCACTGGAGTCGCGCACTGTGCCGGTGATGGTATTCGTGCCGAGCCGAACCGTGAGATTGCGCGTGAGCGTTTGGCCGGCCTTGATGGTGACGCTGCTCTGGCCCGAGGGGCGGTTGAGCAACCCACTGGTATCCTCAGGGTCTTCAATGTCGTAGTCGAAGAGCCAAGTGCCGGCGGCAAGGGGCAGAGAGTACGAGCCATCAGCCCCAACTGTGGTGCTGGCAAAGTTACCGCTGGCATCTACAGCCACGACCTGTAGGTCCGAACCCGCATTGGTGACTACCGTGGCATCCGGCAAGCGGAGTGTACCCGTGAGCGTGGCATCGTATGCTCGGAGGGTAAGATCGGTAGCCACAGTATTTCCCGACGTTACCTGCTTTTCATTGCCGCCCGCATAGGCCGTGCCGGGGGCGGCTTGGGTTCCAACGACAATTTTGCTGCCCGTTATCTCTTTGGATGCGAACTTTACACTAAACGTGCCATCAACGACCGGGGCGCTCACCCGGGCGCTGTTCGATAGTGTTCGGACGTACACGCTGCCCACGAAGTCAGTGACCACCGCGCCGTTCGCGTTCAGCACCCGTCCGGAAACCGTTCGGTCGAGGTCCTTGACCTGCAAATTGAGGCCCGTCGTGGTTTGCCCGTTCGTCACCGTTGCGCTCACTGGAGCAACCAGGGTGTGCGAGGTATCGTTCGTATCCAGGCCAATCACCCAGGTGCCTGCACCAACCGTGAGATCAAAGTTTCCATTCGGGTCAGTATTCCCACTCGGCCGCTCCTGTCCGCCTTCGCGGATGGCCTGGATGTGCACATTCGGTAGGGCTTGGCCACTGGTATTCGTCACCTTGCCTGTCAGGTGGGCGCTATCGACTTGGGCTTGCACTGTCCCGAGGTCTACGTTCCCGTTCTCTGTCATTACAAAGGTCGTTGCGGCGGGATCGAATGACTTACCGCGAAGATCGTTGTGGAACGCCGAGATGGTGTAGATGCCCGGGGTGAGGTACACGCTCACAGTGGAGGTGGCCGCTTGCACTTTGCGCATGGTGCCTACGCCATCGGCCCGGCGGAAGTTAATGTCGGCTACGAAGTTGCTCGTCGTGAGCTTGCTCCCGTCGCTGTTGAGCAAGGTTACGGTTACCTTCCCAGTGGCGGGGGTTACCTGGAAGTTGAGGGTTGCCGTTTCGGCAGTAGCGTCGTTCGCAAAGTCGATGCGCTGTGGAGGCGTCTCGCTAATCCAGCGCTGTGTGTATTCGGAGAGGTTGACCACAGGCTGGGCAAACCACGTGCCGCCCACGACCGTGGCCGAGTAGGCGCCGGTGCCGTCGGTTCGGGCGGCGGCGTTACTGGCATTGGGGTTGTTGTAGGGCGTGATGTTAATGTCGGCATCGGTAATGGCAACGCCGTTCGTGTCCGTCACGCGGCCGCTGATGGTTTTGCTCGTGGCAACAAACTGGAAGTTCACCCCTGAGCGAGAAACCCCATCGTAGGTAAAGTTATTGTTGTTCGCGCTGGTATTTACGCGGTTGTAGCCTGCGGGCGTCCGCGGTTCCACCACGTAGTTCGTACCCACCGTAAGGTCGTTGTCAAAGTGATACGTACCATCCGCCGCGGTCGTGGTATTTGTCGTGAAAACACCGTCCGGCGTGTGCAGCTCCATGGTGACACCCGCCATGGGCGCCCCGGCGCTGGTAGTAACGGTGCCAGCAACGACGTTGGTCACAGCCCGCGCTGGGCTCATCATTCCCGGGAATGACCAGAGCACAGTGAATAGGAGAAGTCCACTCGTGAACTTCAGGTAGTGTCGACGGGTCATAAGCCTTTGGGTTAGAGCGAGTCGCCCCTTAGTATAGCACTGCCCTCCGTGGAAGTACGCTATACTACTACCTATGCTACGGAGGAAGGGCACGACACTTGTGGAGACACTCATTGGGGTCGCAATTATTGGCCTCGTGGTGACATTTGCGTTAGGGATGTTTAGCTTAAGCGCCGAGAAGTTGGCCCGTTCTAAGGTTCGCGTCCTCGCAACCGCACTAGCCAATGAGCGCATTGAGGTGCTCCGCAATGCGCCGTTTAGCGACGTCGGGACGCAAGCGCCAACGTGCGAAGTGACCGGACCATTCGCCCGCTCCATGACCGCCGTCCGTTCCAACGTCACCTTCACGGTGGATACGTGTGTGAAGTGGGTAGATGATACGTTCGATAAGCTGGTCACCGACACGCCACCCGATACGGTGCCCACGGACTACAAGCTGGTCGAGGTGTCTGTTACGTGGGCAGGAGGCGACGAGGCGGTTAAACTCACTACATCTATTATGCCGGCGGGCCTGGAGTCGCCATCGAATACCGGTTCGCTCCTGGTTTCGGTTATTGATGCGTCGGGGCTGCCTGTCTCGGAAGCAGACGTGTACGTGACGAATACTAATCTGGATCCGGATGTCGACATTTCTTCGAAGACGGACGTGAACGGCAAGCTACAACTGTTGAGCCTGCTGCCTGACGTAGACAACTACAATGTTCGCGTAACAAAAGCGGGATTCACGACAGATCAAACCTTTGCAGTTTCCGTAGCACTCCCCAACCCCGTGCGCCCGAACCTTTCGATTACCGCCGGCGGCGTGCTCGACATCACTTTTGCTATCGATCACCTGAGCAGCTTGGCGTTCACCACCGTGAACGAGACGTGCGCAGTGCAATCCGGAGTTGACTTCCAGCTCAGCGGCCAACGGTTGAAAGGCAACCCACCGCCCTCGCCGGTGCTGGCGTATGATCAGAGCTTCACCACCAATGGTAGCGGCCAAGCGACCGCGAGTAGCTTGGTTTGGGATAACTACGCCCTGACGCTCGGTGGGCTGACGCGAAATATTGCTGGCATAATCCCGCCCGCGAGCTTGAACGTGCTGCCGGATACGAATGCGCAAGTTACCTTGGTCCTCACGACCAGCTACTCGGCCAACTCCCTTTTGGCGAGCGTGAAGGATGCCAACACGGGCGCACCCATCTCGGGGGCGACCGTTGACGTAAGCGGGGTAGGGACGAAGACAACCGGCCAGGGCACATGGGCACAAACCAACTGGTCGGGCGGGAGTGGCCAAGCAGATTTTACAGACGCGACGAAGTACGACAGCGAGACCGGCGGAATTGACGTCACCTCTACGCCGGGCCAGGTAACGCTCACGAAGTCATCGAGTGCCGATGCGGTATCCGAAAGTTTTGATACCACTACCAACCGTGATCCTTCTACGACGGCGACCTGGGATACCGGGGCGGGCGAGCTCCGCCTGTCTCAGACCGCGGGGCTATACGATGCTAGCGCGATAGCCCAGACTTTGCAGATCCCCACACCCGCCGGGAAGATTGTGGATGCCACGCTGAGTTCGGCGCGGAATGAGAATGGCCAGGTTATTCGCTACTACCTGTCGGCCGATGGCACGACGTTTGAAGAAGTTACCCCCGATGTGACCCATGCCTTTGTTTCGGCGGGTGACGTCCTGCGCTTCCGTATTGAACTCGAAACCGCCGACCCCAATGTGACGCCCGTCGTGCAGGATGTCTCCATTGACTTGACTATAGAGACGTACGCCAGCAACGGGACGCTCACGTCGTCGTCCTATGACACGGGTACGGCGAGCACGTTCTTTGGGCTCACGTGGGAACCGCAAAGCCAGACCGCCGAGGCAGGGTCTGAGGCGGCCCGTTTCCAGCTCGCAACGAATGACGATAATGCAACGTGGAATTTCGTGGGGCCAGATGGCACGAACGCTACGTACTTCACCACAAGCGGTGATGCATTGCCAGCCAGTATTCAGTCGAAGCGCTATATCCGGTACAAGCTCTTCTTGCAGACGGCAGACCAGAAGGTGACGCCCGGTATTACTGATGTGCGTATTGGATTTACCACGGGGTGCACCCCCCCGGGCCAAGCATTCTTCCCCAGTCTTTCGGCGCAAACCTATAGCGTGACGTTGACGAAAGACGGCTACACCCCTCTGACGGTTGATGTGGATGTGAGCGGTCATGTTCAGAACACCTTCTCACTCGTTCCGGCCTAAGCTATGCATCGCCCCTCAGGATTCACTCTAGTTGAAGTCATTGTGACCGCGAGCATCTTTGCAATTGTGGCAACGATGCTAGGCACCTTTGCGGCTTTTGGTTTGCGGACGTGGAACCAGAATCGAGAGCAAGTTGACGCGCAGGAGCAAGCCCGGACGGCTTTGGCGCGCATTACACGGCTTGTGCGGGAAGCGCAGCCCTCGAATAACGGGAGCTACCCCATTGCTGCGGCGGCCGCGCAGTCATTAACTTTCTACGCGAATGCAGATGCAGATGCGGATCGGGAGCAGGTTCGCTTCTTTCTCCAGGGTTCTGATTTGAAGCTCGGCTTCATCCAGCCCGTTGGCCAACCGGCGTCGTACCCAGCGGGTAGCGAAGCGGTGAGCACGTTGGTAACTGGCGTGCGCAATGGCGCGGCACCCATCTTCCAGTACTTCGATACGTCATACACCGGATCGGAAGCCGCGCTCACCTTCCCAGTAACTCTGCAGGACGTTCGGTTAGTCACCGTCCTGCTCAGTATTGATGCCGACCCCAGCCAAACCCCGGCCGCTATTGATTTGCAAACCAGCGTGGCCTTCCGTAACCTCAAAGACAACCTATGAGTCGTGCGCGCGCCAATTCACCGCGAACGAATCAGTCCTCCGGCTCGATGCTCGTGAGCATTCTGGTTATCACCGGACTTTTCGTCACACTCGGTATGCTGGCCCTCCAGTTCATCATCACCCAGAACGCGGCGAGTAAATTTCGGGTAGAACGCGAGCGCGCATTTCAGATTGCCGAAGCAGGCGTAGAGTACTACCGGTGGCACCTTGCCCACGTGCCCGATGATTTCCAAGATGGCACGGGTACGACGGGACCCTACGTGCACCAGTACCGTGACACCACCGGGAATGTGATTGGCACGTTTACCCTGGATATCGCGCCACCCCCTTCGGGGTCAACGGTTGTAACCATTACCTCCACTGGACAGCTCACCAATCGGCCGGCGAGCGCACGCACCGTGGTTGTGCGGCAAGGGATCCCCTCATTCACCAAGTGGGCGGTCGTGGCGAATGCCGATATGCGCTTCGGCGTCGGTACCGAAGTATTTGGTCCTATACACAGCAATGGCGGCATCCGGTTTGACGGTTTGGCACATAATCTCGTCACGTCGTACCGGTATAGCTACGACGATCCTGACCACACCGGCAGCAACGAGCTGGGCGTACATACACACATAGCCCCCACCGACCCCATTCCACCCGCCGCGCCGCCGGCCACAATTGCTAGCCGCCCCGACGTTTTTGAAGCGGGCCGGCAGGTACAGGCTGACTACGTAGATTTCGCCAATATCACCGCGGACTTGCAGGCGTTGCAGACCAAAGCTATTGCCAGCGGCATACGTCTGCTCCCATCCGGTGGGCAAGGGTACCACCTCACGCTCCGTACCGATGGCAAGGTTGACATGCGCGTGGTGAATGCGCAGCTACGCTGCCAGTACAACGCCAGCGGGACGTGGCGTGACTTTGGGTACTGTTCAAATGATTTCAACACCAGCTGTACACAGAGTAGCCAGTGTTCGTCGGGGGCAACCTGCGTGCAGTCGTCACACTCCGTGGGCACCCGGGCGAATGACCAGGCGGCCTTTACCTACAACGGCGGCTCTTCCCTGGGCGTAGACCTGCCCGCAAATGGCATTATCTTCGTGGAAGACGATCTCTGGGTTGACGGGGCTGTTGATAATTCTCGGCTCACTATCGTGGCCGCTCGTGAGCCGCTTGCATCGGGCCGCGCAAACATCTACTTGAACGAGGACCTCACGTATACGCCGGTTGGCGATACGAGCGGTGGCGACGTTATTGGGCTCATCGCGCAGGACAACATTCTCGTTGGGTACTTTAGCGAGAATGACATTCGCATTGACGCCGCCCTCATTGCTCAGAACGGGCGGGTGGGCCGACCGTACTACGGGGCAGGCTTCACGACCTCGACGAACAATGCGAACTTCCAACTCTACCCCACCGGCGGCATTTGCGTGGGCAACCCCGCACGATCCTGTGCCGTGAATGGCGACTGTACAAACTACTGCCAAGCCACGCCCACGCTCAACTGCACGGCCGACGCTCAGTGCAACAACAAGTGCAGCACGGACACCGACCGCGCCTGCACGGTCACCGGGGACTGCATTAACTACTGCAACGCGTTTCCCACGCGCGCGTGCACGACGAACACCAACTGCCGCAACTACTGCCAGAATGATCCAACTCGTTCGTGCACGACGAACGCGCGGTGCAACGGTTGGTGTACCGGTGACCATAATCGGGGGTGCTCCCAGAATTCGCACTGTACCGGTTTTGGGACGTGTGATTCGAGCGCGCCTGACGTTGGGCCGTGCGTGACCACCGACACCTGCGTGACGACGAGTACGGGGCCCTGTACGTCCGGTGATACCTGCGTGACCACCGACACCTGCACGCAGAGCCAAAATCCAGATGGCGGGACAACGTGCCAGGAGTACCGCAAGCGCGCCCAGCTAACGAACTTTGGAGCGATTGCAACGAACCAACGGTACGGTTTTGCCTGGACCGGCTACAATCTGTTTGATTGTGGGGGTGGCCAGTATAACAATTCGGGGTACTGCTTGCGTGACCTTATCTTCGATGCGAACTTGAGTTACGCCCCGCCGCCTGATTTCCCCACCACGGGGCAGTACGAGACGTTGAGCTGGGAGGAGCAATAATATCGGGGCTGGTGTAACTTTGTCAGGACACGGATCCCGCGCCGCGGGAATCCTCGTCCTTCCTCGTGACGAGATTTTCTCTCTCGCGAGTTCCTTGCGATGGGTCGAAGGATATTGCTATGATGCGGGGGCTTCCACATTCCTCACCCCTATGGCTCATAAACTCATTATCATTGGTTCTGGTCCGGCGGGTTTATCGGCGGCAATTTACGGTGCCCGGGCCGAGCTCCAGCCCCTAGTCATTGCTGGTATGAAGCCGGGCGGCCAGCTCATGGATACGACAGACGTAGAAAATTTCCCCGGTTACGTGAGCATCAAGGGGCCAGAGCTCATGCAGAAGCTGCGCGATCAAGCGGCGCATTTTGGTACGCAGTTCATTGATGGGAACGTTACAAAGGTCGATTTTTCCCAACGGCCTTTTCGGCTGTGGGTGGGTGATCAAGCGCTACAAGCGCAGACCGTCATTGTCGCCACGGGCGCGCAGGCGAAGTGGCTGGGTTTACCCAATGAGCAGCGCCTGCGGGGCGCTGGCGTATCGGCGTGCGCCACGTGTGACGGATTCTTCTTCAAGGGCAAGGAAGTCGTAATCGTCGGTGGCGGCGACACGGCAATGGAAGAAGCAAATTTTCTTACAAAGTTTGCTACAAAAGTGACAATTGTCCATCGGAAAGATTCATTCAACGCCAGCAAGATTATGCAGGATCGTGTTCTTGCAAATCCGAAAATTTCCGTGCAGTGGAAAAGTGAGGTTGTTGATGTGCTTGGTGAGCAAGCGGTAGCTGGGGTGAAGCTGAAGGATGCGCAGACGGGTGAGGTGCGGGACTACGCTTGCCAAGGGCTGTTCCTCGCCATTGGCCACAAACCCGCAACTGATATTTTTAAAGACCAGCTCGAGGTTGATAGCCACGGCTTCATTGTGGTGAAGGACTTCACCAAGACAAACGTGGAGGGGGTTTTTGCCGCCGGCGACGTGCACGATCCCCGCTACCGGCAGGCTTCGGTAGCCGCGGGTTTCGGTGTGATGGCGCTGCTGGATGCAGAGAAGTTTCTGGCCATGTCAGCGGGCTAGTTCAACATATCGATTGTAAGGAAAAGCCATCCACGATACCGTGGATGGCTTTTGCAAGTGAGCTAGATGTTTTCGAGGTCACCGGGGTCGCGCCAGTCAGCTTCGCCAATGAGCGCAATGGCGTACGGGACCGGGAGCGACGGTCGGGTGAACCAGATGAGGAACGGGAGGTCGATGGTGTGGTCAGGCGGGGGCATGTCCATGGGACCGGCGCTGAGTAACACCACTGTGCGGAGTCGCACCTCGGAGCGCACGCGTGCTCCTTTGCAGTTCATACGGAGCTTCGTCTCCTGCGTTGCCTCCACGATTTCCGCGGGCCACTCTTCGGCATCCTGGCCGCGCATGCCCACGAGCCAGGTGATGTTCTCTAGGCGCTCGTGCTTGACCATGGGGAAGCGCAGGCCACCGAATTCACGAAATGTGGGGCGAAGCTGGGCACTGGAGAAGCACTTGGCAATGAGCCGGTCGAGTTCCCGATCTTTCAGGCCCCGTGCTTCTGGGCACATAGCCATATACACAGTGTCACCAGTTTTCGTCTTCACACAGGCTACGGGGTACGGGTGGTCCGCAGTGCGGAAGAAGGTCACGTACGCACTCTTCATGCGAACACCCGCGAAGCGCTGCTTGGTAATTGCGTGCTCAATGTCCGTCTGATCACCCAGCTCGGGCCACTCGACGGTGACATCCAGCACGCTCTTCGCCCGCACTTCATACCGGTCAGCAGCCTTGAGTACCTCGGCACTCGATACGAGCTCCGGCACCCTTGCCAGCAGCGAAATCGTTGACCCGTAGTAGTCCCGCAGGAATATTTCCTGCTCTGGATTTGTCGCCCTCCAGCGCGCGTCGCCACCGAGCTTTTCTTCGGTGATGCGGACTGCGCCCACGATGGGGAGCACCACCGACGTCTGCGTTGGAACTGGTACGTAGCGCGCCGCCTCAATCTCCTGGGCTCTCTTGAGCACCGCTTTGAAACCGTTCAAGCATTCCTCCTTGTCAAAGGGTTTTTGATTTCTTGGTGAAGGTGTATTACCAACAACCGTCCCCATTGTCAATGCAGGTTTTGTTTCCGCCGTATTGAAAAACACACCGGTGGCGTACGGTGCGTTTCATACAAAGTGCTTACTCCCTCCAGGTAGCGAATGCTGCGGCCCAGCTCAAGCCGCCGCCGAAAGCCGAAATTATCACTTTCGATCCCGGCTGAATAACGCCAGCATCCCGTGCTTCGGCGAGGGCGGTCGGGACACTGGCGGAGGTCATGTTCCCGTACCGTTCGATGTTGCAGAATATCCGGACGATGTGCCCGCCGTTCGGTTTCGGGGCTACCGATGTGCCGTCGGGATTGTCCAGCGTGGCGATGCGGATGTCCGTTTTCGGATTGGACTTCTGTAAGCCCTTCGCCACGAAGTCGGTAATCCGCTGGTTGGCTTGGTGGAGGACGAGCACGTCGATGTCTTCCAGCGTGAGCTCAATGCGTTCGAGAATTGCCGGGATGACCGTCTTCGTAACCAGCGGACCCACAGTCTGGAAGACGGGGTTGCCGTCCATAGCCATGAGGTGCGCTTCGACGAGCGGACGAAGGTGCTCCGGCTGCAGCGGTTGGGCTGAGCCGCCCGCCCAGTTCTTAATGAGGTTTTCCATTTCTCCGTCCTTGCCACCATCACCGGCCACAATCCAGTGGTTAGGCTGGATGAAGGATCCCTCCGCAGTTGTGCGCTCAAGGACGAGCGCGCCTGCACCGTCACCGAGGATGACGAAGGGGGATCGCCGCTGCCAGCTCATCGTGGTACTCATGCGGTCCGCGCCAATGACCAAGCCCCGCTGGCACCGCCCGGTTTCGATGAGCATGCAGCCGTATTGCAAGGCCACCATGAAGCTCGTGCACGCAAGCGTGATGTCAGCCAGGACACAGGGCCACACGTGCCCACCCTGGGTTTTCGGCACGCCCAACTTCCGGTGCACTATGACCGAGGTCGGCGGGGTGGTGAAGTGGTCCGGACTCACCGTGGCAATGATGATGAATTCGGGGAAGGTATCCAGCGCTTCGCCGTAAGCATCGGTCCAGGCATTGCCAGCGGCTTCGACGGCAAGGTCACTGGTCGCCACGGAGTTATCCCGCGGGCAAAAGTAGCGTTGGCGAATGCCCGTTCGCGACTGGATCCACTCATCATTCGTCTCGAACTCTTTTTCTTGATCGGCTGGAACCTTAACCTTCAACACCCGCAGGCGTTCGCGTTCATCCTGGAGGAGCTGCGCGATCATTGCGTTTGTAATGCGCCAGTTAGGCACGGCCGTGCCCAATCCAGCAATGCGGACTCCGTACATGGAGCCTCCTTTCTCAAAGGGCATTTATGGGTTTGTGCGCCTACGGTACCGCCTCGACGAGGGCGCGTCAACCTGGTAGCCTACAGACCATGCGCCGCAAACTCATCGCCATCCTCATCCTGTCACTTGTTGGCATTGCCGTGTCGGCCTATGCGTTGAAATTGCACTACACCGTGGGCCCATCCACGTTCTGCAATATCAACGACACCTTCAACTGCGACGTGGTGAACAAGAGCTGGGCCAGCCAGATTGCCGGCGTGCCGGTGGCGCTCATCGGCATAGTTGGCTATGCGCTGCTTGCTCTGGGGAGTGTGTGGTTGATGATCACGCAAAAACTCCGCGCCCTTACGTGGGGTGCAATGGCCCTGGCAAGTGCCGGCGCCCTCGGGTTTGCGCTCTTCCTCACGGGCGTAGAGGCTTTTGACCTGCAGGCCTACTGCATTGTCTGCCTCGCCTCGCAGGCTGTGATCCTCGCGGTGGCAGTCTTGGTGTGGACAGCGGCCGAAGCGCGTCAGGGCTTGCGGTCCTGGTTCTTCTCCTCGTCCGACTGATCCTGCAGCTTCGCCAAGTGGGTGGTGACCCACACGACGATAGCGGTAATCACCACCGCGTACGTAAACTTCGCGACCAGGCTGCTGGCGTCGCCGAAGATTTTTTCAAACAGGGCTTTCACCGCTTCATTCCAGGCGAGCGCCGCCACCATGCCAAGCGCACCGGTGAGCAGCGTAATGATCTGCAGCGTAACTTTGCGTTGGAGTTTTGCCATAGTCCTAGTATAGCAAGACGCCCAGCACTGTGAGGTGGGGCGTCTACGGAAAGGGCGGGGTGTGCTTGTGGAACAGGGCAATGGCGTGCCGGAAGCGGCTGGCAAAGGTCCAGTACGTTGAGGCGCAGGTGAAGGCCATAACCCACATGAACGCGCCCGGAATATACCGTTCCCCCAGACAGGCCGCGAGCACTTGGACGTGGAACGTCGCGCGGGTGAGCGGCCGGCGATCCGTGAACGTGCGGTTGAGCGATTCAATCTTGGCCCGGAACCAACTGGAGATGAGGTTTGCGGCACAGGCGCCCACCACAATGAGGATGAACCGTTCGGGTGCCCAGGGCACGAGGTAGGCAATGATGCCGAGGAAGAGGATTGAATCGGCAATGCGATCAACGGCAGGGTCGAGGAACGCGCCCAGCTGGACGAGCCAGGCGGCACGGTGGGGTTGCCGGCGCGCGAGCTCACCATCGAGCATGTCGCAGAGGCCATTGCTCAAGAGGGCGAGAATTGCCAACCACCAGGCGTGCGTCGCAATTGCCCAGGCGGCCAGCATCGCAAACCCAACGCTCAGTCCTGTTAGCACATTTGGCTCGACGTGGGCGGCATTGAGAGCCTGAACCACCGGCGACAGGATTGACGCTGCTAATTGGTGCAAACGAGTTGGAGCTGAAGGCGCAGGCATGTGCACCACCTTTCGAAGTTGCAGTTTTTCGTTTTTTGCACCCTAACGTGTTTATCCGAGGTTCGCAAGCGTACGTTGACGAGATGAGAAAAAAGTGCTACACTGTATTCGTAACCTAAAAGAAAAACCACACTATGAAACGCCTCGCACCAAGTGTATTCCCGCAAGGGCAAATCAGCTTGCTCATGCTTGGCCAGACTATGTACTACGCTAAGTCTTCACCCAGCCTCGGACGACGGATTGTCCGCGGTATTTCGTCATTGCTCACCCGGCGCCCGAAGCGTCGTTGGTAGGCCTTACCCAGGAGGTTGCGCGTATGATAAAAATTGACGACCTTTTCAAGATTGCCGTAGACCGCCGCGCATCGGACGTTCACATCGTGGCGAACAAGCCGCCCATCCTGCGCATTGATGGGGAGCTGAATGAAGTGGAAGGCATCCCTCCGTTTTCGCCGAAAGATACGCAGGCACTTGTCTTCTCCATTCTCAACGACAAGCAGAAGCAGCTGTTCATCACCGATCGGGAGCTCGACATGTCGTACGAGATTCCTGGTGGTTTTCGCTTCCGTGTGAACTGCCACTGGGAGCGGAATAACGCTGGTCTGGTCTCTCGTATCATTTCCCAGCAGATCCCCACGATGGAGGACTTGATGCTCCCCGAGGTGGTGTACGAGATGTTGCGGCAGAAGCAGGGTTTGATCCTCGTTACCGGGCCAACGGGGTGTGGCAAGTCAACCACGCTCGCCGCCATGATTAACTTCATTAACAACGAGCGGTCGGCGCACATCATTACGCTCGAGGATCCCATTGAGTTCCTCTACGAATCAAAGAAGTCCATTATCAAGCAACGTCAGCTCGGCACAGACATGGTGACATTCCAGGATGCTTTGAAGCATGTGCTCCGTCAAGATCCAAACGTGATTATGGTTGGGGAAATGCGCGACCTCGAAACCATTGCCGCAACCATCACCTTAGCTGAAACGGGCCACTTGGTGCTCGCCACCCTGCACACGTTCAATGCCGCCCAGACGGTTGATCGCATCATCGACGTCTTCCCGCCCTACCAGCAAGACCAGGTGCGCATTCAGCTTTCTCTGTTCTTGAAAAGCATTATCTCGCAGCAGCTCCTGCCGCGGGTGAATGGGGGGCGAATTTCTTCTCGGGAAATTCTCATCAATACACCAGCAATTTCCAACCTGATCCGGGAGAACAAAATTGCGCAAATCAAGACAGTGCTCCAGACGTCGGCGTCGGACGGTATGGTGACTATGGACCAGGACCTCACACGGCTCTTTGAAGCGAATGAAATAACTGAAGACATTGCGAAGGCGTACATGATGAACCCAGAGAGCTTGAAAGGCTAAGTATTCGGGATCGCCAATCAGCCGCCGCCCAACCAGGGCGGTGGTTTTATTTTTTACAAATACTAGTAAAAACGCATGCTCGTTCATCGAGCTAATGCACCCGGAGGGATGTGTGCCTTAAGTAGCATTGGGGTCCCCGCAAAGCAGGAGCGGAGCCGAAGGCGAGCACGGGTTTGCGGGGTTCAGCGAGGCTTCGTGCAAAACCCGCAGTGACCAAACAACCGTGCGGTCACGGAGGGTGAAGCACGAAACGAGCTGGTGCGCCCGGAGGGACTCGAACCCCCAACCCCATGGTCCGAAGCCATGTACTCTATCCATTGAGCTACGGGCGCGTACAAACAAACCTACCACGCCCCTTACTGTACTTCAAGATTTCTCTGGGGCCCTCGCAAACACGAAGCGCAGACCCGCTCGCGGGACGAGCACGGGTTTGCGAGGTAGACCGAGGCTTCGCGGGAACGGTGCAGCGGGATGCGCGAAAGCGCGTCACGCGGAACTGTAACCGCGAAATGAGGTGGTGGGAGCAGAGGGGTTCGAACCCCCGACCGTACGCTTAAGAGGCGTCTGCTCTACCAGCTGAGCTATGCTCCCACAAGAATTCTGGTTTATTCAATTTTTCCAAATCCGCATCTATTCTTCCGTGGTGCTCCCATGCGTGAGCATTGTATAGAGCAGCAACAGATTAGGCAAGGGTGGATATGGAAAACCCCCAGATGATCCTGAGGGCTTACTGTTTCATTGCCATGTGGTTAACTTCGCATAAGTACAACCGTAATAATGGTGATTGACTCCATGAGACTTACCACCATAGCCAGAAACACGCCGGCATTCTTAGTTCGAATACCTTCAAAGAGGAAGGCGAGTTGGATGGCGGCGAAGATCCCAAAGGCTTGGACTGACACTCCGGCTACACTGGGGGCGGTAAATACCACAACCACTTGCGGGAAAATCGCAATTGGGTTGAGGAGGATAATGAAGGTCATGAGGAATTGAAACCACCTCGCCTTCACGAGCCACTCACACTTCTGGTACAGGTACTGCATCAAGGTTTGCATGCAGACTCCTTCTGGTAAAGGGCATTTGCTATTTCACCGGAACTTACCACACCACTCGGTAATGTCAAACAAGCCCCGAATAGGTCGGGGCTTGTGCTTGGAGTATTCGTTTACTTCTTCAGCGCGTCCTTGAGGGACTTGCCGGCCTTGAACTTCGGCACGCGGACCGCGGCGATCTGGATTTTCTCTGTGGGATTCTGGGGATTCACACCCGTGCGGGCCGAGCGTTCCTTTGCCAGGAACGTGCCGAAGCCCGTGAGCGTCACTTCACCGCCGGCTTTGATGGTCTCGGTAACGGTATCCTCAAAACCCTGGAGCAGGTCTTCTACCTGCTTCTTATTCAAGCCGGCCTTTTCCGCGAGCTTATCGATGAGTTCAGCTTTATTCATGAGTGCCACCCCCTTTCGGTCAGTGCGAATGCGCACTTCCCATTATACCGCATCTTCCCGGTCTACCCGAACGATGCTCGTGGCATGGCCATGTGCATCCACTTCGATGAGGACGGCGTTGAAAACCGCAGGGCCGTGCTCAGCAATGTCATGTCGGCGCTTTTCCCCGCCCAGGAAGCGCGGCATAATGGCCTCCCGGTCCACGCCGATGATGCTGTCGCGCAGGCCACACATGCCGGCATCCGTCACGTAGGCCGTGCCGTGGGGCAGGATGCGGCTGTCGGCGGTTGGTACGTGGGTGTGCGTGCCAACCACAGCGCTCACGCGGCCATCAACGTGCCAGCCCATAGCCACTTTCTCGCTGGTCGCTTCGGCGTGCATGTCCAGGATAGTTACGGGCGCGCCTTTTTCGGTGAGGAGTGTATCGGCGGTGGTAAAGGGTGATGCTACCGATTCATCCATGAAGGATTGGCCCACGAGGTTGAGCACGCGAATCTCTGCTCCTTGCACAGTAATCGTGCGGTCACCTGTGCCGGGTAGGTCTGCGTAGTTCGCGGGTCGTACAAGTGGCTGTGCAGGATCGGCCAAGAGCGATCGCGCATCATCTTTGCTCACCGTGTGGTTGCCGCCCGTGCCAATATCCACCCCCGCCCGGCGCACCTCGTCCCACGTTTTCTGCGTTACACCCTTGCCGTGTGCGAGGTTTTCTACGTTGGCGATGACAACGTCAATTGCGAGTTCCTTCTTGAGATTCGGTAAGACCTGGGCCACAATGGCGCGCCCAGGTTTACCCACTATATCCCCAATGAAAAGTATTTTCATGGAACGTCGCAAGGAAGAAGGAGGTTCAAGCTTGGCTTGTCCGACGACTGACGCCGCGACACAGCCAGGGAAGGGAGGCAGTCCCGCGACGGCGGGACGCTGGAAGGGGAACCGTCCAAGGTTCCCCTCCAGACATTACCTTGCGTATTCAATAATTCGTTTCTCGCGGATGACCGTAACTTTAATTTCACCCGGGTACTGCAGCTCCTTCTCGATACTGTTCGCCACTTCGCGGGCCAGCTTCACGGCGGCGTAGTCATCCACCTTTTCCGGCCGGACAAACACGCGGATCTCACGGCCCGCTTGAATTGCGTAGGCTTTCTCCACGCCTTCGAAGCTCGCTGCCAGTTTTTCCAGTTCTTCTAAGCGCTGGATGTACTGCTCGATGCTGTCCTTGCGTGCGCCGGGGCGGGAGCCAGAGATGGCGTCTGCGGCTTTCACAATGGCACCCTCGAGGGTTTTGGGGCTGTCTTCGTGGTGGGAGATGCACTGGTAGGCAACCTCTTCGGGCATCTTGAACTTTCGGCGCAGAATGTCGTAGCCAATTTCCGGGTGCGTGCCTTGGATATCGTGGTCAAGCGCCTTGCCAATGTCGTGCAAAAGGCCACCCTTCTTACACACGCTCACGTTGGCGCCCAGCTCTTCGGCCAAGAGGCCAGCCAAGGTGGCAACCTCCACCGAGTGCCGCAAGACGTTCTGGCCGTAGCTCGTGCGGTACTTCAGGCGGCCAAGTAAGAGCAGCAGCTTCGGATCCATGCCCGCGACGCCCACTTCGTAGGCTGCCTCTTCGCCCGCCTTCTTCATGTCCTGTTGAATTTCTTTCTTCGCTTGGTCCACGGCGTCCTCGATGCGTCCGGGGTGGATGCGGCCGTCGGCCATGAGGCGCTCCAGCGTGCGCTTTGCCACTTGGCGGCGTACGGGCGAGAAGCCCGACACGACGATAGATTCTGGGGTTTCATCCACGATAATTTCCACGCCGGTCATGAGTTCCAGCGTCTTAATGTTCCGGCCTTCTTTTCCAATAATGCGCCCTTTCATTTCCTCATTCGGCAGGTTGACGATGGTCGTGGTGGTTTCGGCCGTATGTGGGGAAGCCACGCGTTGAATAGCAAGGCCAATGAGGTTCTTGGCCTGCTTATCAATTTCCTCAGCCGACTCTTCTTGGAACCTCTTGATGCGTTCCATGAGTTCGTCTTTCATATCCCGCTCGGTTGCATCCATGAGCACCCGGCGCGCCTCCTCTTTAGAGAGGCCGGCAATCTTCTCCAACTTTGCCACCTGCTGCTCACGCACTTGTTCCAGCTCTTTGCGAATGTTCTCTAAGCGGTTTTCCTTCTCCTGCACCTGCTGTTTGCTCTTCTCAATCTGCAGAAGTTTTGCGTCGAACTGGCTTTCGCGCTGCTCCAAACGTGACTGCAGGTGCTGCAGCTCCTTCCGACGCTCAGCCTCTTCACGCTTCGCTTCATCAATCACCTTCAAAGCCCGCTCTTTTGCTTTGTAGAGCAGCTCTTGTTCTTGCTTCTTCGCTTCCTCCAGAGCTTTCTGGAGTTTCGCTTCAGCGCCTTCGACTTGTTTCGATGCCCAGACTTTACGGGCGAAGTACCCGACGAGCATCCCGCCGAACGTGCCGACGGGTAAGAATCCTAGCCAAAACCAAATAGCGAGGGAGTTGTCCACGGATGAAAGTGTCATAAGGGAGGAACATGTGGGATTTGAGGGCTACTGCGGAAAATCCGCCAGTTTCGTAGCAGACCGTACCATACCATGTTCTCTGAGAAATGCAAAACGCGCAGGGGTACTGCGCGTTTGGGCGGGGATTTACGGAGTCTTGGTAATTATCTTGTCCACGATGCCGTACTTCCGGGCTTCTTCGGCACTCATGTAGTTGTCCCGGTCGCTATCCTCTTCCACTTTCCGAATAGGTTGACCCGTGTGCTTGGCGAGGATCTGGTTGAGCCGGTCCTTTATCTTCAGGATGTGCTCAGCGCGAATTTTTATGTCCGAGGCTTGCCCCTCGGTGCCACCCATCACCTGGTGAATGAGAATTTCGGCATTCGGCAGGGCCAGGCGCTTGCCCTTCTTCCCGCCGGCGAGGAGAACGGCCGCCATGCTCGCGGCCATGCCCACGCAGATGGTGCTCACGTCCGGCTTCACGTACTGCATGGTGTCGTAAATGGCCATGCCCGAGGTCACCGAGCCGCCGGGTGAGTTGATGTAGAGCTTGATGTCTTTGTCCGAATCTTGGCTAGCCAAGAGGAGCATCTGCGCGATGACCGTATTCGCGATGCCATCGTCAATGGCGTCGCCAAGAAAGATGATTCGGTCTTTGAGCAAGCGGGAGTAAATGTCGTAGGCGCGCTCGCCGAAGTTGGTCTTTTCGATAACGGTGGGGACCAGGTACATACGTGAGATGAGGCTAGGGAGTAGGTAGTAGTGGTATATGGCAAAAGCACTGTTCCGTCAATCTGTGCGGGCGGTCAACCGGTGATTGCAGAGAAAAAATATTGATCCCGAATAGTGGCACACCTTGACAAATTTGAAAAAATGAGTTATGCTGGCACGTTTGGAATGCTCAGCTAGAGCTTTGCAAACATAGTGATTCCAGATTCCTGGAGCGCACGTTGAAAAATTGTAAAAATTCAATATACAAGACCTATTAGAAGGAGGTTCATGTGTTTGGTTTCCTCATCACCGTCCTCTTTGTCGCTGTGCACATTCCTTGGGTGCTCGCTGCAATACGCAAGCGTCCGTGGAAAGGACTAGCAGTATGGTCCGCAATAGCGGCTGACGTAGCCATAATCCTGGCGATTATTGCGTCGGGAGTGTGGGTGAATGCAATGTGGTTTGAGGAGCTCGGGCAGGCCAGTGTGTACTGGACAGGATTCTGGACGAAAGTCCAGCTATTCATCTTCGGTACGCTCGGGTTCTTCCTGGTACTCTGGGCCAACGCCAAGTTCATCCAGTGGAAGGTTCGGAAAGAAGATCTTCACCCCATAGGCCGTACAGAAGGGATTGCCTACCCCTCCCATGGTCAATTGGTGTCGATCTTTGCAGGTGTTTCAGTCATCGCCGGCCTTTTCACAGCGTCTAGCTGGGAAACGTACTTGCAGTACGGGGCACACGTGGGGTTTGGGAAAGTAGATGCGGTGTTCAATAAGGACATTAGCTTCTACGTTTACGCTCTCCCGTGGTTCAACGATCTTGCGACGTACTTCTTCGGGCTTATCGTGTGTGCGGCTGCCCTTACGGCGGCTGGTTACCTCACCAAGTGCGTATGGAACTACAACTCCTGGAGCAATGAATCGAGAGCCGTAATGGAACGCAACCGCCGGCTGAAGTACTTGCTACTCAGTCACGGTTCCTTCCTCGTCGCATGCATGCTTCTGCTTTTCGCTTGGGGCGCGCGGCTTAACATGTGGGAACTTGTGTACTCCACCAACGGCGTCGTCGTCGGTGCTGGCTACACAGACTTACATGCCCGACTGCCGATGTACCAGCTGGCGCAGTGGCTGCTAGTGATTTTCGCCGCCGTGAATTTCATAGGCGCTTTCCATAAGAGCCTGAAGTTTACGGTTCGGTCGTTGATCATCGGTTTCGGTGGCGCAGTGCTATTTTTCCTCTCAGGCATGGTTCTGTATCCAGGGTTGGTTCAGCACTACAGCGTAGCGCCGAATGAACTGACCAAAGAACAGGTCTACATTGAGCGGAACATTGTGGCCACGCGTGAGGCCTATAACCTCTCGCATATCCACGATAAAGAGTTCGCGCTGCACGACAGTATTACGAGCTCGACGCTGCAAGTAAGTGCCGGGACGCTGGGGAGTATCCGTTTATGGGACTGGCGGGTGTTGATTGCAAACAATCACAACCGTCAGGCTCTGAGAACCTACTACGGGTTCCCCGATGTCGACGTTGACCGGTATGAAGTGCAGGGCAAAGCGGTGCAGCTTATGGTTGCCCCGCGGGAGCTCTATAGTGACCACATCACCGAGCAGGCGCAGACGTGGCAGAACTTACGCCTCGTCTACACCCATGGCATGGGGGTGTGCATGAACCCATCCAACGTCGTACTGGGTCGTGGTGAACCTGATTACTGGGTGAAGGATATCCCCGCGCAAGCGAAGTATCCCGAACTTGGGATCAAACAGCCGCGTATCTACTACGGCGAGGTGACCAACTCTACGGTGATAGTACAGACGAGCCACAAGGAGTTTGATTACCCATCCGACTCCGGAACGAACGTACTGTATACCTATAACGGTACGGGCGGCGTGCCTCTCGGTACCGGTCTGCATAAGCTGGCTCTCGCCTGGGCGTTTGATGGCTTCCGTATGTTTATGGCCAGCGAGCTTCATGCCGAAAGTCGCATTCTGTTTGATCGCGACATCATTACTCGGGTAAAGAAGCTTGCTCCATTTCTGAGGCTTGATTTTGATCCCTACTGTGTTGTTGCGGACAGCGCCCTCTACTACATGCTGGACGCATATACCGTGACCGATAAGTACCCGTACTCAGAAAAGCACGGGGCGGACATTAACTACATCCGCAATTCGGTAAAGATCACGATCGACGCCTTCAATGGCCGGGTCATGTTTTACGTGTCAGATTCAACTGACCCGATGATCCAGACCTGGGAGCGTATCTTCCCGTCGCTCTTTACGCCCATGGAGCAAATGCCGGCTTCGTTGCGCAAGCACATTCGTTACCCCGAAGACTTGCTCAATATTCAAGCGGACATGCTCTGCCGGTATCACATGAACGACCCTGGGCTCTTCTACAATCAGGAAGATGCCTGGGATGTGGCGCAGCAGAGTGGTGATGGGAACGTCGGTCGTATGCCGGCGTATTACCTGCTCATGCAACTCCCCGGTCATGCGACTGAAGAGTACGTGGGTATGCTCCCGTTTACCCCGCACACCAAAGACCCCGCGAACACCAAGAACAACATGGTGGCGTGGATTGCCGCTCGTTGCGATGGTGACGCGTACGGGGAACTGTACGTGTACCATTTCCCCAAAGATCGGCTGGTCTACGGGCCCCTGCAGGTGAACGCCAACATTAATCAAGATGATAAGATCTCCCAAGACTTCACTCTGTGGAATCAGAAGGGATCGAATGTCATCCAGCGTGATGTCCTCGTCATCCCGCTGCCGAACTTTGAGCTCCTGTACGTGGCGCCTATCTACCTGCAGTCAGAGAACGCCAATATGCCGCAGCTCCAGCGCGTTGTCGTTGCAAGTCAAACCGCGCTTGGGTACGGCGCAACCTTCAATGAAGCTTTGCAGGATCTACTGAACCGGCAAGGTGGCCACGTTGAAGTTCTGGCAGGGGGCTTGACCAACAATGTGGCGGGCGGAGACAGCAACCTTGCTGACGAAGCGCGCCGGCTCTTCAGCGAGTACAAGCAGTTGAACAGCGAAGGCAAATTTGCCGAAGCTGGACGCCGCTTGGAGATGCTCGGCCAGATTCTTGTAAAGATGGAATCGAAGTAATGTTCTTCACGGGAGTCGAGACACAATCTCGGCTCCTTTTTTATACACTTTCGATTCGCCAGCCGTGTGGGGTCTGGACGAGTTTGCCCGGCACGCTGAAGCCCGCGGCTTTCTTATGTCCACCCCCGCCAAACCAGCGCTTCGCCAGCTCGGCAACGTCCACGTCGGGCTCGGTGGTGCGCAGGCTACCCCTCACCATTCCATCTTGTTCTTTGAGCACCATGATGATCTTGGCGTCCTGGAGCGCGTTGAGGAAGTTGGCAATGCCTTCCATGTCGTCCTCCGTGGCTTCGCACTCTTGTAAGTCTGCCTGCGTTATGACGGTGCTGACGACGCCATTCGCGTGACGCGTGAGTCGGTCCAAAGCGCGGCCCCAGAGTTTGAGCGTCGTAACGGATTTGTTCCGAACGGTGTGGTTGGTGATAGCCCGGAATTTCGCGCCCCGCTTGAGGAGCGTGCCCGCAATGTCCATGGCTTCATACGTTGTGGCCATGTTGGAGAAGCCGCCGGTGTCGGTGAGGATGCCCGTGAGCAAGCACGTAGCAATATCGCGGGTTACAGTCCCGCCCACATGCGTGAGGAAGCGGTACACCAGCTCGCAGGCCGAGGACGCGGAAGCATCCACGACGTTGAGATCGCCGAAGTGTGGATTCGTGGCATGGTGATCGATGTTCACAATCTTTGGTTTGCCCTGGAGTTTGCTCACCAGGTCTTCGGCCCCCGAGTACGACAGGCTGGATGAATCAATGGCGATCACCAGGTCAAACGGGATGCCCGCCAGTTCTTCATCGGTGGTTTTCACGTGCTGCCAGAGCGGCAGGTACTGGAAGTGGGCGGGCACGGGATGGGTGCAGTAGATGTGGAAGTGGCGCCCTTGGTCCCGCAGCCAATTGGCTACGGCGAGGTTCGCTCCCAGGGTGTCGCCATCCGGCTTTTTGTGGGCAATGAGCAGGATTTCCCGAGCGTCGCGGATTGCCTGGGTAATGGCGTCGTAGGTGGCGAGGTGGTCAGTCATAAGAAGATCACGTACTGTACGACGTCCAGCGTACTGCGTCAAGACCACGACGGCAATGGAAAGCCGGCCAACCCAAGGGAGGGGTTGGCCGGGAGTTTAGGCGACCAAGAAGAAGCGGTAGAAACTAATGTCCTGGCCGCAGTGCGGACAGAAATCGCAGCCGCTCTGGCACAGGATTTCATGCTGCTTCTTACAGGTGCGCGGCCCCAGGGCCTTGGCGTCAGGATGTATGCTGGCGCCGCAGCCGGTGCGGTGTCGTCCACTGTCGTGACCGGGCAATGTGTTTGGTCGACGCCTCGCTTGGCATGGTCGTCACTTTCGTCGCTGAACGGTACTTTTTGCAGGGTGGAGCCCTGCTGTCTGTGGCGAGCATCATCATCGGTGCTCTCGCGGGTACGGCGTTCTACGCTTTCTGTCGCGAGGTGGTGGCAGTGCGCTGGCTCAAGGTTCAGCCCAATGGTGGCCACGCCTAAGTCTGCCCACGTTCATTATGAAAAGCCCGACAATAACTGTCGGGCTTTTGTAGATTAGCTTGACCATCTCCCGCCCTTGACATCGGAAACCGCAGAGTGTTAGCCTTGGCTGTTGCACAAAACCAAATTGATTTGAAAGAGGAGGAACAATGAACATTGTGGTTCTGATGAAAATTAACACGTTTGGTCCAGACCTCAAAAAGTGTCAGGACCTGCAGGATGCGCTGCCACTGATTGTAGCAACCGCGCACGGTCATCCTGAAAAAGTCCACTGTGTGTCCGTTTGGCAAGTCGCTGACTCGAATGTTTATGGCAGTACGGTGCGTGCATCTGTAGAGCTGCTCATGCTCGGCATGCCATTCAAGGAACAGGAAGTTAGTGAGATACGCGAAAAAGCTGAAAAGCTGTTAACGGCTGGGAGCAGCATTCGCATCGGCGCCAGCAGAGAGGACTTTTTCTGGGACACCAATGAGTAGTCTGTTCGGAGCGCTCCCGTGTGGGCGCTCTACTTACGCCTCCAACTTGTGGAGGTACCGGGCGTGTGGTACGACGTAAGCACAAAAGTTGACCGGAGGTTTGCAAGTGAAAAAGTTCATTCTGTTGTGTTTTTTGCTCGTGATTGGTTCAAACGTGGCCGCACTTAACAACCCGGATGCCGAAGCGTGGGACACGCCGGGAGCAATGCTAAGAGACCTGAGAGCTCCCGTGGCCATTTTCGTGATCATCCTGGTCATCGGCTTCGTCATCTCTCGGATTGGACGTGGAGGCCCGCCATCCCCACCATCGGGATCGAAAAAATTTAGCCCGAGGTTGTAGTCATCCTTGAGGACCGTGCTCTGCGCGGTCCTTTCTTGCTATTGCGGCCGCAGTTCCTCCGGCGGCAAATCCGCCTTCACTTGGTCCAGTAACTTTTCAATATCGCCCGCCGCTTTGCCGCGCGTTTCAATGCGGAAGTGCAGGGTGGGGATGCGGGAGAGGGTGAGCGCCTTCATGAGCTCGTGGTGCAGGAAGGGCAAGCGCTTGTTCAGCAACGTTAGCACGCCGCCCTCAAACTTTTCCGGTAGGACCGACAGGAAAACGACACAGTGACGAATATCCCCCGTTGTTTCGACGCGGGTTATGGTGACCACAGCGCCTTCGGGGAAGTTCATTTCTATGAGAAAAATTTCCCCCAGTTTCTGCTGGAGCAAGGCGTTGAGTTGGTTGACGCGTTTGGAAGGCATTTACCCTTCGAGTTTGCGCTTCACAAGTTTTTCCTCGACGAACACCAAGGTGTCCCCTTCGGTAATGCCTGCAAAGCCCGAGAGTTTGAGTCCGCACTCCAAGTTTGTCGCCACTTCACCCACGCTCTGCTTGTTCTGCTGGAGTTGCTCCAACTTCACCGTGGCCAAGACTTTTCCGGCACGGAAGACGCGGACCTTCGCTTTCGCCTTGGCAACGCCCTCGGTAACCTTCGCCCCCGCAATCGCAGTTTTCCCTTCGCTCCGGAAGACCTTGAGTACCCGGGCTTGGCCGACGGGTTCTTCCACCACATCGGCGCCTACTTTTTCTTCCAAGCCAGCTTTCACTGCATCCAAAAGTTCGTAAATGACGGTGAAGGTTTCAACTTTGGTTCGGGCATTGGATACTACCTTGGGGCTCACGCTCACGTTAAAGCCCAGCAGCCACGCTCCTGCCTGTTCGGCCCGCAGCACGTCTGACTCTGTGATGTCGCCTAGACCTTGGCCCACTACCTCGGGGCGAACTTCGGGAAAGCTGAAGGCCTTCATGCTCTCGATGATTGCTTCCATGGAGCCAACTTTGTCGGCCTTGAGGAAGAGCGGCAGTTTTGTTACGTCACCGGTTACCGATTTGCCAGCGATGACCGACGCAGTCTTGGCCGATTCGCGAGCCTTCATTTGCATGAGCCGCAACGCCGCTTCCTGTTGCTTCATGAGCTTCCGAGCCGCCTTTTCGTCTTCCGGAGATTCGAGAATGTCGCCCACCGAGGGCGCCGCTTTCAAGCCCAGGATGACCACAGGCATGGAGGGGCCCGCGGCATCCACAATTTCGTTGTTCCAGTTCTTCAGGTTGCGGGCTTTCCCCACCACCGGCCCCGCAACGATGAAGTCACTTTGGCGGAGGGTGCCGTTCTGCACGAGCACCGTGGCAATGGGGCCTTCACCCGGATCCACGTGGGACTCAATAACCGTAGCAACAAGTTTGCCTTCTGGATTGGAGAGGAGCTTGTCTTTTTCAACGTCGGCCACCAGGTTAATTGCGGCCAGTAAGTCTGGAATGCCCGCGCCTGTTTTACCCGAAACTGGCACCGTCATCACCTTGCCGCCCCAGTCTTCTGGCTGCAGGTTGATGGAGGCTAGATCAGTCTTTACCTTGTCAGCGCTCGCGCCGTCCTTATCAATCTTTGTGATCGCCACAACGAAAGGCAGCTTCGTGCGCTCCACGATGTTGAGTACTTCTCGGGTTTGGGGTTTTATGCCATCGTCTGCCGCAATGACCACGATAGCAATGTCGGCAACATTCGCCCCGCGGGAGCGCATGGCGGTGAAGGCTTCGTGGCCCGGTGTATCAATGAAGGTTATGAGCTTGCCTTCGTGGGTCACTTGGTATGCACCGATGTGCTGCGTGATGCCGCCATGTTCTTTTTCAGCAACCTTTGCTTTGCGGATAGCATCGAGCAGGCTGGTCTTCCCATGGTCAACGTGCCCCATGACCACGACAACGGGCGGGCGACTGTACGTCTTGTGCTCATCGGCGGCAATGAGCTGCGTCACTTTATCTGCAAGTTCGGTCTCGCGCTCGCTTGTGGTCTGCTCTTTCTGGCGCATCACATTCGCCCCAAAGTCCGAACCCACAATTGAAGCGGTGTCAAAGTCAATTTCTTCGTTTAGCGTTGCTAAGATTCCATTCTTCATCAAGTGGGAGATAACCAGCGGTGCCGGCTTGCCAAGGCGTGCGGCAAATTCACGCACCGTAATGCGCGATGGAATTTCGACTGGCCCAGAGACGGCCGTCTTCTCGGCTATGGCAATTTCATCTACTTCTTTTTCGGGCTCGAAGAGCTCGGGCTGCTCCTTGTGTTTCTTAATGATACCCTGTGCAACCACGTCCGAAACTTTGTGGGCCTTCGAGCCAATGCCAAACCCGAGCTTCGGCAACGCTGTGCGAAGGTCCTGAACCGGAATGCGAAGCCGTCGGGCAAGCTCAGTAACGTTCATACGTGCGTAGATTCTACGGAAATAACCCCTTTTCGTCAATGCATATAGAGCGCCCACCAGTTGGCTGGTGGGCGGGATGGGTACAGAGTACAGGCGCGGAACGCTACTGGTGCCGCGTGCGGGCGTACTCGCTGATCAGGTGTCCACGATCAGGAATGTAGCTAGCGGCCGGTGAGGTGGGTCGCTTGCGCGCGGGGCGCTTGGGGGCCTTGTCCTTGCGCAGTTTCTTCATGCACGACTCCTTGTGGTTTTTCGGGTTAACCCTAAACTAGCACCCTTCAGTAGGAGCAGCAATATCCCCTTGTTACCGGGGTTTTACGCGAAGTGGCGGTGCTTGCCAACGATGAGTTTCAGGCGGTGTGGCGCAACTTCAATAGTCGCCGGGGTTTTGAGTACGGTTTCCCCATCGGCCATGATGGGCAGACTCTCGCTGCCGCTCCGGATCGTTAATTTCTTAAAAGGGAAAACGCTGGCCTTGCTAAATTTTCGACCGAAAGAAAAGAGTCCCGATTTTTCTTCTGGGCGAACAATGACTTCAAGCTGTCCATCATTGGGGTTGCTACTTTCACTAAAGTTCGCAATATCGATTGCCGCGGGCGTAGTGGCGGTTACCTGGTAGCGATTATCACAATCTAGCGTTACGGCTGCGCCCACCGGCAGGTGCAGGGTCGAGAGAAAGTAACGGTTGTTCACCCGAACGAGATCGAGTGCAGCGGTAATGCGAGCGGAGAGAATGTCGCACGCGGCAACGCCGTACGGAATGCCCAGAGCGTTCGCAATAACGGTTGGTTCCCCTATTGGGATAATGCCTACCGTAACATCAAGCTCTGCCAGCGTTGACATAGCTTCGTTTACAAGTTTATCCGAGCCAATGAGTACAACCGTTGAGCTAGCTGAACGCGCCGCGTCGTTGAGGGTTTCCTTCAAACTTTTTAGGATTGTAAGTTTTTCAATTCGGCCGCCGATCTCCAAAGCAATGAGCCGCGATTCTACTCGCGCAAGTTCAACCTCGTGCTTCTTCGTGTTCGCGCTTGCTTCGACGACGTACGTATACATGAACTACTTCACAGCGGCGACAGAATTTTGGCTGCTCAACATTGCGCACTTGCCATTGAAGCTAGCGCCTTCGGCAATTGAGAGCGAGCCTACCTCAACGTTGCCAGTAAGTTTTGCGCTGGGCGCGAGGACGAGTTTCCCCGTGGCCTTCACGTTTCCATGAAGTTCTCCGGCTAACTGGATGTCATGGGCCTCAACATTCGCTTTCACCAGCGCGCCGGCGCCCACCTGCACATTGTGTTTTGTTTTTAACGAGCCCTGCAGCTGACCATCAACGACCACGTTGCCTTCGCCCGTGAAGTTCCCTTCAACTTTTACTCCTGCACCAATAACCGTTCCAACTTCATGCCCGGAAGAGTTGTCACCTTTAAACATTGCCATAGGGTATACGTTTAAGTCTGAGGTAGGGTATTGTAGTTAGGAACAGAAATGTGGTCAAAGGAATTGCTGTGAAGAATTGGTTACGGTACACTCACGTGGATTATGTACACACCCTCACCAGCGCCGCACGCGGCAAACAAATTTATCCGGAGCGACCTTCGCACGTTAGGATTGCTCATTATCGGTATCGCTGTCCTGTTTGGTATAGTAGCCTACTTCGATAAAACGAGCACAGTAATTGATAGGGTTTCAAACTGGATATATTTTGCGACACTAAATAATAGCTAAAACTAGAGAATTAGCCCCTGTAGCTCAAAGGATAGAGCTATCCCGTCCTAAGGGAGAGATGGGGGTTCAATTCCCTCCGGGGGCACCATGAACTGCTCGCTATGCACGGGTTCATGGCGGGCCATCTAAAAGTAATGACTTGTCATCCTTAAAATAGCGAGTGTCTTAATACCCTCAAAGGGAGGTGTGGGGCGAATAGTTATGGGCAGATCGCCTTCGCGTTGTACGGCAAAGAATCCGTCACTTAGACACACAGATGTGTACTCCCCTCGTAGGATTTGCGTTAGGGGCACAGTTGAGAAACAAAAATGAAAAGGAATGTTCCACGTGGAACAATTTGAAAATCACTAGTATCCATGGGCCAATAGCTCAGCTGGTAGAGCGCTGCATTCGCATTGCAGAGGTCAGGGGTTCGAATCCCCTTTGGTCCACCAAGAAGAATGTTTCTTTGTTAGGTAGTAAGAGCCCCTAAGTGATTGCGACTCGTGCGCTCCGTGCACCGAAAGTCTATGCCTAGCTGAAGTTGTGGTTCCCGGCATTGAGAATGTTCCACGTGGAACATTTTGAAAATAAGTGCTAGTGTTAGGCAAAATATGGGCCTCTAGCTCATCTGGTAGAGCGCTTCCATGGCATGGAAGAGGTAAGGGGTTCGAGTCCCCTGAGGTCCACCAAAATACAGGACGCACTATGGTCCTGTTTTTTGCTTAAGTACCATAACAGCTTCTAGTTTTGCGATTATAGATTCTTCTCCCAAAGCTAGTCTCCACATGCTTTCTGCTTGGCAGGAAAAACAAAAGGCAGCTTTGCGCTGCCAATTGTTTATTTCCTTAGGAAGAGGTTTCCTCGTCGTCAGCTGTGCCATCGTTATCATAGTCCCACTCTTCTCCGTCTTCCTCCTCTGTATCACTAATGCCGTCGGAATCATCATCTGAGTCTTCGTCATCAACTGTCCCATCATTGTCATGGTCCCAGTCATGTGAGTCTTCAGAATCTTCGATTCCATCTTCATCGTCGTCAGTATCGCGATCATCACGCACTGCGTCGTTGTCATGGTCAAAGTCGTAGAGATCATCTACGTCTTCTAACCCATCTTCATCATCGTCAACATCGCGATCGTCACGGAGGCCGTCGTTGTCATGGTCATACCGACGTGTGAGCGTACGTTCACTGGTGTCACGAGTCCCATCGTTGTCGTCATCGCTGTCGAGTAGGTCTCGTGTACCATCGTTGTCATGGTCAAACTGCTTTCGGCGCTCACTCTTGTCTTTGTCGCCGTCGTTGTCGTCGTCCGTGTCAGTAACGTCTTTAATGCCATCGTTATCGTGGTCGAGACGTACCGTAAGTGCCTCCAGTGCATCACGGATGCCATCGTCATCATCATCCGTATCACGACTATCAACGATGCCATCGTTGTCGTGGTCGTAGGGTAATGGATCACGAGCGTTGCTAACATCATCCTGGTCAGAATCTATGGATGCAGCAAAGCTACCTTGCGGTAGAGCAATGAAGAGCATCGCAAGAAGCGAGAGTACCGACAGACTTATAGATTTTCGTTTCATAGCGCACCTCCTCTCACAGGTAAGGTAGGAATCTAAGCAGGTGTTGCTGCCTATAGAGTACTACAACGAAGCAGCCATTTGACAACAAACTTCGCGTAGGTAATACTTTACTTATGAAAGCATTAAAATCAGGCTCATGTCCAGTTGACCGGTTATGCGGGTACGTAAATGATCGTGAAGCGTTCGTTATCCTCCAGCGCTTAGCCGAGAAAAAGTCACGTCGTTTTTCTGAGCTCATGGCCGACGTAGGGCAGACGAGCAGCCGTACCCTTACCAAGCGCCTCCGCGAGCTGGAGGCCTGCGGCATGATAAGCCGGAAAACCTTCCGCGAAGCCCCGCCCCGGGTAGAATACAGCTTGACACCCAGCGGGCGAGCCTTCAAGAAGGTCCTGCACGCCATGGCTTCTTGGTCCCGTACCTATTTGCCCATGAAAAGACCATTGTCGGGTACGTAGCCAATTCCTATACTCACCTTCCCTTCCTTAACCCCACGCGCCCGTATGTCCGAAGTGATCCTCAATGACCAGAACTTCCAAAAAGAGGTAGTTGATGAACCCACCAAGCCGGTCCTTGTAGATTTTTGGGCAACCTGGTGTGGCCCGTGCAAAGTGCAGGGCCCAATTGTGGAAGAGATTGCAAAAGAGATTGGCGATAAGGCCAAGGTCTGCAAGCTTGATGTAGATGAAAATCCGGTCACTGCCCAAGCCCACGCAATCATGAGCATCCCGACTTTGGCGATTTTCAAGGGCGGGAAGCCAGTGTGGCGGGTTGCGGGATTACAGACGAAGCAAGCCATCATGGAGGAACTGAAGAAAACGTTGTAAGCTAGAGCCATGGAAATGCCTACTGGGTTTGAGGTCATCGTCGTCGGGGGTGGCGCAGCCGGGTTAACGGCTGGCATGTTTACGGCCCGTCGAGGGTACAAGACTATGATCATTTCTCAGGACGTTGGCGGGCAGGCCGCCACAACGCCGGATATTGAGAATTACCCAGGCATTGAGTTCATTGATGGGCTGGACTTAATGAAGAAGTTCAAAGCCCAAGCCGAGAAGTACGGTGCCTTGTTCTCCTTTGACACGGTAACGGCACTCGAACCCAAGGCTGACGGCACGTACACAGTGCGCACAGCAACGACGTCGTATGATGCACCGGTTGTCATCCTCGCCTTTGGTCTTTCCCATCGCCACCTCAACGTACCGGGTGAAGAGCGGCTGAGCGGGAAGGGCTTGCTGTACTGTGCAATTTGCGAAGCGCACTACTACAAAGATAAGAATGTTCTCGTTATTGGTGGCGGCTCATCGGCCGTGCAAGCGGCGATTACATTGGCACACCTGGCGAGTACGGTGCAGCTCGTCAACGTGAACGAACACCTCACCGCGGAAACGGTTGTCATCCAGCGTATGACCGAGCATTCGAACATTTCGGTCATCGATAGCGCAGAGACGAAAGAAGTTTTGGGTGACACCTCGGTGACCGGCATTCGGATTCTCAACAAGAAGACGCAGGAGTTGCAAGACATCCCTGCCGATGTGGTCTTTGTGGAAATTGGGTACATGGCCAAAGCCGGCTGGGTGAAGGGTATTGTGGAAACCGACCCCCGAGGGCAAATTAAAATTGGCCCCAACTGCGAAACCTCAAAACCGGGCATATTCGCAGCGGGCGACATTACCACAATTACGTTTAAGCAAGTGGTTATTTCGGCTGGCGAAGGTGCCAAAGCCGCCTTGGAAGCTGACCAGTACCTGCTCAAACTTACGGGCAAGCGGGGGGCGCGCATCGACTGGGGCACGTCCAGACGTTAGTCATCCTATTCCTCCTCAACTACCTACGACCATATGGCCGAGAATCCTTTTGCCAACGCAATGCGCCAGCTAAAGAAAGCTGCCGCGGTTGCCCAGCTTGATCCACGCTTTCTTGAATCGTTGCAGAAACCGCAGCGCATTATGGAAGCGAGCCTTACCATTACCATGGATGATGGCTCGACGAAGAGCTTTACCGCCTTTCGCGTCCAGTACAACGACGCGCGCGGACCGTTCAAGGGCGGCATTCGCTACTATCCCAAGGTTGACCTCAACGAAGTGAAGGCACTGGCCTTCTGGATGACCATGAAGACGGGCGTGGCTGGCATTCCCATGGGTGGCGGCAAGGGCGGCATTATCGTTGACGTGAAAAAGTTGTCGGCCCGGGAAATTGAAGCGCTCTCCCGTGCGTGGGTACGGGCGTTCGTGAAGTACCTGGGACCGCGCACCGATGTACCAGCGCCGGACGTGTACACCACACCGCAGATTATGGGCTGGATGGTGGACGAGTATGCACGGCTGACGGGCGCGTGGGAACCGGCGGTGTTTACCGGCAAACCCTTGGCCATTGGCGGTTCGCAAGGCCGCACCGAAGCTACGGGGTTTGGGGGCGCTATGGTCTTTGAAGAATTGGCGAAGAAACTCAAACTCAAGAAGGGCGCGACCATTGCGGTGCAAGGTTTTGGTAACGTGGGCTACTACGTGGCGGAGAAGCTGCACGATTTGGGCTACAAGATTATCGCCCTCTCCGATTCCAAAGGCGGGATCTTGGATGTGCGCGGCAAGGGCATGGACCCGCGAAACGTGATGCACGCCAAGAAGGAGAAAGGGATGATTGACGGGTGTTACTGCATTGGCTCGGTGTGTGACTGCGAGAACTACAAGCAGATTACCAACGATCAACTCTTGCAGCTGAAGGTTGACGTGCTCATTCCTGCCGCGCTGGAGAACGTCATTACTGGGAAGAACGTCGGGAAGATTAAGGCGAAGGCAATTGTGGAGATGGCCAACGGCCCGCTCACGCCGGATGCTGATGAGAAACTTTTCCGCCGCAAGATTCCAGTAGTGCCAGACATTTTGGCTAACGCCGGCGGTGTGACCGTGAGCTACTTCGAGTGGGCGCAGAATCTTGGCGGGGCGTACTGGACCAAGGAAGAAGTGTTCACGAAGTTACGGCAGGTGATGACCACGAGCTTCAACGACGTGTGGGCCGCCGCCGAGAAGCATAAGGTTGACCTGCGCACTGGTGCGTACATTGTGGCCTTGAAGCGTGTGGAAGACGCCATGAAGGCGCGGGGGCTAGTGAAGTAATGCCTGCCTCGGTTTACGAGGAGACGCGGAAGACCTACAACACGTTGGGGCGTGCATACGTGCGCTCCATTGAACCGCTTGTCCCAGAGGAGCGGAAGGCGTTTGCAAAGACGTTGGCCAAAGGATCACGGGTTTTGGAAGTGGGCTGTGCCGGTGGACGTGATGCCCAGTATTTTGTGAAGGAAGGGCTACGCGTCACCGGTATTGATACGAGTACAACCCTCCTGGCGCTTGCAAAGAAGCGAGTACCGAAAGGGCGATTCATTTTCATGGATGTCCGGAAGTTGGCCTTTCCGCCGAAGTCCTTTGATGCGGTTTGGGCGAACGCCGTGCTCCTGCATTTGCAGCGGCAAGATGTTCCCCCCGTTCTCCGACGTTTGCAGAAGGTTCTTGTCCCCGGTGGCTGCCTGCATGTGCGGGTGAAGGTTGGTAGAGGTTCTGGGTGGGTGACCGATACATTGTCTAAACTCCCCCGATTCTTTACGTACTTTACGAAGAAGGAGATGGAAAGCCTGCTTCGGCATGCCGGCTTTAGTATTCAATCATCCCGGATGTTTGCGGATCAAGGGAAGCGCCGTGATGTGCATTGGGTGAGCATTGAGGCAACAGCGGTCACGGGGTTGGTGAAGTAACCCCTCTGGGCTCGCAATGACCGATAGGGAAAAGCCAGCCAAAAATTTTGGGCGGCTTTTGACAATGCTCCGCCTGCGGCCTAAGGTGCAGGGAACACAGAAAGTACAAAGGAGAACTGATGACACAGAGTAATTTTTCAACAGCAGTGCACGCCGCGCTAGAAGCCTCGTGCCGGGCTGCAGACCTTGTGATGCGCTACTACCAGCACGGCGCCGCCGTGGAGCGCAAAGCAGATGCGACGCCAGTGACCATTGCCGATCGAGAGGCAGAGGCTTTGATTTGCGAGTTACTCGGCCGGGCATTCCCAGAATATGGCTTCCTTGGCGAAGAGTCGGGGACTTCACATGCCGATGCTTCGTTCGTATGGGTCGTTGATCCAATTGACGGGACGAAGAATTTCATTCGTCGCATTCCGCTCTTCGGAATTTTAATTGGCTTGTTGCACGATGGGATGTGCGATCTCGGCGTATCGAACGTTCCGGGTATGCAGGAGCTGCTATGGGGTGAGGTGGGCGAAGGCGCGTGCCTGAACGGCGCACGGGTGAACGTCTCCGACATTCCGCTGCTTCGCGAGAGCACGGTGAGCATTGCCGGCATGAAGCAGTTCTACGGTCGAAAGCAGGGAGCAGCGCTAGAGCAGCTCATCCGTACTGCGGGGCGTCTCCGAGCCTTCGGCGATGTCTGGCCGTACCATTTGGTGGCGAGTGGCCGGATTGAGGCCGTTGTGGAGATCGGTATAAAAGTCTGGGATATCGCCGCGCTCGCCGCAATTATTGAAGCAGCGGGTGGGCGGTGCACAGATATTCATGGAGAGTCCATCTCGGTAAAGACCACGAGCATCATTGCTTCGAACGGAAAAGTCCACGACGAGCTCCTAAATCTGTTCCGTTGACCACGTACCTTGCAAAGCCATCCAGGTGTCTGGATGGCTTTTGCTATAGTCAGGGTATGAAGATTGGCATTTTTGATTCTGGGCTGGGCGGCCTATTTGTGCTCCGGAGTATTCAGAAGAAGCTGCCGCAGTACGATTACGTGTACCTGGGCGATACGGCGCGCGTGCCGTACGGTAACCGATCGCAGGCGGAGATTTACCAATTCACGCGGCAAGGCGTGGAGTACTTGTTCAAGCGTGGATGCGTGCTTGTTATTCTGGCGTGCAACACTGCGTCGGCCCAGGCGTTGCGGAAAATCCAGCGGAGGTACTTGCCGAAGCACTACCCCAACCGGCGCGTGCTCGGGGTGATAATCCCCACCGTGGAAGCCGCTCTGGCCAAGTCCGTTGGCAGAACCGTGGGCGTGGTGGCCACGCAGAGCACCGTAGAGTCCAACGCGTACGTGAAGGAATTCTTCAAGCGGCGCGAGCACTTGAAGCTCGTGCAGCAAGCAGCGCCGCGCCTTGTTCCGCTTGTGGAAAATGATGAGTTACGCACTGCTCGTGCCTTGGTGCCCCTCTACGCGCAGCCCATGGCACGACTCAAACCGAACGTCGTCATCTTGGGCTGTACGCACTACGGGATACTCCGTGCAGCGTTTCGGAAGAGTTTTCCCCGGCAGACGAGATTGCTGGCGCAGGATGCCGTTGTTCCCCCGAAACTCAAGGCTTACCTCCACCACCATCCCGAGATTGCCCAGGCGCTCAGCCGGCACCGTTCCATTCGCATCGTGCTCACTTCCATCACGCCGGCCGTTCGTGCGCATGCCTGGTCGTGGTTTGGCAAACACGTCCGGTTGCATCGCGTGACGTTGGTGTAGCAAAAGCCGTCCAATTTCTTGGACGGCGTAGAGGACAATGTGGTGGTGGGGTTCTAGTACAGCTTTACGTTGTACTGGTCCAGGATGAGGCGGCCATCGCTGCCCATATTGGGGTAGCCACGGTAGATGGTTACGCCACAGTTGATGGGTTTTTCATGTTCATCGAGTTCGATGAACTGTTCAAAGCTCAGGCGTTCCAGGCTGGCGCGGATAGACAGGATGGTGAGGTGGTGGGTGACCACCAGGATGCGTTTGTCCGCGAAGTCGCGGGTGATGGTGTTCAGCCACAGGGCAATGCGTTCGCGGACGTTGGGGACGCTCTCACCCTGCGGGAAGCAGTAGAAGTACCGCTTGTGCATGGTGTAGAGGGCCCGCTGCTCGGGATGCAGGGCGTGGAATACCCGCCAGTCGCCATACAAGTTTGCCAAGCCGTGCTCTTGCTCACGGAGTCGGTCATCCACGTACGTCCGCACGGTGCCGAGCTCGGGCCAGCCACGGGTGAGGCCGGCTAACGTGGCTTGTGTACGAATGTACGGTGAGACGAAGATAACGTCCGGCCGGCCAATGTGCTCTACGAGGTTCGCGCCCACCGTGCTGGCGTTTGGGCTTTCGCCATCCCACAGCGGCGTGTTCCAGTCACCGACTGTTGGTTTGAACTTCTCGTGCACCTGCAGGGCGAGCTCGTGAGTTTCTTCACTGTCCGGGTTTGCCTCGAATGCGTTGCGGAAACGAAGGTAGAGTTCATCGGTCTCCTTTGCGACTTTCGACGCATTGAAGGTCGAGGTATCGTGACGGATGAGCGTGAGCTCTCGTGGCCATTTCATATGGTCTCCTTTCCATTTGTTCATGTTCAATTTTCAGTGCAGCTTACGTCGCCCCACTGCGTCCGTCAATAGAAAAAGCCGTCCAATTAGGCGGACGGCTTTTGCATTTCCGAACGAGCAAGGTCATGTAGGCTGGCGAGGCCAGCGAAGAAGGTTAGCTGTTGCCAGGCACTGTCGAGGTTATGGCAACCAAGCTCGAAGCCTTCCTGGACGTTCTCAATGTACCCACTGGCGGGGTGGATTTGCGTGGCATTGCCCGGGCACGTAGCGAAGATGTTGCCTTGGTCAATGCGCAGGTACGTCTCACGTTCGTCGTACTTGTCGAGCTTCCCCTGCAGGCGCCGGAGGGCGGTGCGCATTGCCAGTGTGGGTTCATCCAGCACGTCATTGCCACGTGCCTTGCACCACAAGGCCAGCGCCTTACTAATGTGCCCACCCATGGAGGCACCATGCCATCCTGACTGCAGGATGCACTCGAGTGTGAGCAATTGCGGCTGGTGGGCAGAAGTCTTACCCTGGAACATGAACAGCGGGTAGCCGAAGAGGACAGCGCACGACGCGGAAAGCGCATTGAGCTTGTGCCAGCTGATTACGCGCATCTTTTTGCTTCCCTTGCACCGCGGGCACGTATCTTCGAATATTTCGCGTGTCCCCGTTCCGTTACACTCACTGCAGGTCGTGCTTCCCGCGATCATTGTTGGGATATCTCCGCGGAGGGTGAGCCAGTGAGCGTCTTGCTCTACAAACGTGAACGCCCGTTCAAACCCGAACCCCTGTTCCAGCTGCACTTCGAAGTTCTTGAAACCGTAGGTTTTCTGAAAGTCGAGGATGGGCGGGCTATCAGCGGCAGGCCAGAGGGTGCTCGGGATAATCTCCTTATGCAGGCGCACAATCAGCGCTGGCGGTTGGTTCTGCCAGCCCAATTCGTACCAGCAGGGAATGTCGTCGTACTGAATGGTGTACACAGCTTCTCCTTTTTTCATGTACGTTTTCGTGCCGCAACTCTAGGGCGCTTTCCCTTGGGGGTCAAGGTGGGTAGAATACATTAATGGACCGTAACCTTGCCCTCGAATTCGTCCGCGTTACCGAAGCTGCCGCTATTGCTGCCGCCAAGTGGATTGGCAAGGGCGACGACAAAGCTGCTGACCAAGCTGCAGTGGACCAGATGCGCAGCCGGTTTAACCAGATTGCTTTCACCGGCACAGTGGTGATTGGCGAAGGCGAGAAAGACAAGGCGCCCATGCTCTTCAATGGTGAAGACGTTGGCGCCGGCAACGGCCCGCGGATGGATTTGGCTATTGATCCACTTGAATGTACAGATAGCGTGGCGTTCGGTCGGTACAACGCTATTGCCGTCATTGCTGCGGGAGCAGAAGGAAGTTTGCTCGCCGCGCCAGACGTGTACATGCAGAAGATTGCCGTTGGAAAAGAGGCCGCAGGCGTCATTGATCTGGACGCGCCAGTTGCAGACAACCTCCAGAAGGTAGCAAAAGCTTTAGGGAAAGATGTGGGCGAGGTGACGGTGATTGTGCTGGATCGGCCGCGGCACGAGCAGCTCATCCAGGACATCCGGCGGGCCGGCGCACGCGTGCGCCTCATCACCGATGGTGATGTTGCCGGCGCCATAGCGGCATGCACCCCGGGTAATGAAATTGATGCGCTCATGGGCATTGGTGGGAGCACCGAGGGTGTGCTCGCCGCAGTGCCAATAAAAATTATGGGCGGCCAGTTGCTTGGCCGCTTTGCGCCGAAGGGTGAGACGCAAGAACAGCGGCTTACGGCTTTCGGCCATGACGCGACCAAGGTGTGGGCCGCGGCTGACTTGGCAAAAGGCGAGCAGCTCACGTTCACCTGCACGGGGGTGATTGAGGGGCCGCTCCTGCCCGGTGTTCTGTTTCAGAACGATCGGGTCATTACCCACTCCATGGTGCTCCGGGGGCAGTCTGGTACACTACGCTACATCACCACCCACCACGACGCTTTTAAAAAATAATGTATGCCCAACCTCAACGACATCGCCAAGAAACTCCTCGCTGATCATAAGGGCTTCCTCGCTGCGGATGAGAGCACCACAACTGCAGGCAAGCGTTTAGCCACCATAGGTTTGGAAAACACGGCTGAGAACCGGCGCCAGTACCGTAACCTTTTCTTTACCGCGGCCGGCATTGAGCACGGCATTAGCGGGGTGATTTTGCACCACGAAACGCTCGGCCAGTCTGCCGATGACGGCACGCCGTTCGTCCGCCTCCTGCAGCAGAAAGGCATTGCCCCGGGTATTAAGGTGGACGAAGGCGCGCACCCCCTGGCGAACTTCCCCGGAGAAAAAGTTACAGAAGGTTTAGACAAACTGCGTGAGCGGTTGAAGGACTACGCCAGCCACGGGGTGCAATTTGCGAAGTGGCGCGCGGTGATTAGCATTGGCAACGGCTTGCCCACGGACTACTGCATTACGGCGAATGCGCACGCCCTAGCTCGCTACGCCGCTTTGTGCCAGGAGGCCGGGATCGTGCCGGTCGTGGAACCCGAAGTGCTCATTGATGGTGACCATACCCTAGCCATAAGCGAGACCGTAACTACGAAGACCCTGAAAGAAGTCTTCAACCAGCTCCAGGCGCACAGCGTGGACCTGGCTGGCGTCATTTTGAAATCGAGCATGGTCATAAGCGGCATAACCTGCGCTTCGCAGGCCTCTCCCGAGCAGATCGCCGAGGCAACGATTCGGTGTTTCACCGCCAGTGTACCCGCGGAAGTCCCCGGTATTGTTTTTCTTTCGGGTGGGCAGACCGCAGTGCAAGCTACCGAGAACCTCAACGCAATTGCGAAGGTAAACCCGGGGCCCTGGACGATTAGCTTCTCCTACGCCCGCGCCCTGCAAGGTCCACCCCTCGACCTCTGGAAGGGGAAAGCTGAAAATGTCCCAGCCGCGCAGGCCGAGTTTATGAAGCGACTGCAGGCCAACGTTGCCGCCAACCAGGGGAAGTACACTGGCGAGTAGTTGTTGACGACGGCTGCTTTTGTCCCTAGGATTCCACCAATCCTAGATCTTTGAAATTGGAGGTGAAGGTGAAGTGGAAGTACCTTATTCCAAACCTCCTCTCATTTGCACGCATGGTCGCGGTGTTACCGTTGTGGTGGGCCTTGAACCTGGATGATCATAGCTTGGCATTTTGGTTGTACTGCGGCGCGCTGTTCACTGACTACTTGGATGGCGCGGTTGCTCGTTGGCTGGATGCAGTGACTGACATTGGTAAGCTGCTGGATCCGCTAGCCGACAAGGTCCTGCATCTGTTCTTGCTCTACCAGTTTCAGAGTAAGTATCCAGAACTCGCCCCGCAGTTCATCCTCGTCCTTTCTTTTGCTGTGGTTCTCGCTGCGTTGCCCGGTATCGCCGCATTCTTTCGGGTGAAACGGCGACTTGGCGCGAATTGGTTTGGGAAAGCCAAGCTCTGTAGCGAAGGCGCGGCAATCATCTTGCTGTTTATGCGAAATCCAGCACTGGCAAGCTGGCTGTTGTGGCTCGCCATCGTCCTTGCAATTGGTAGCATTGTTGGGCATCTCGCCCTCAAGGAAGACAAGGACTACCGCTGGTGGCTTCGGTGGCTCCTGCGAATGAGAGAGAAGCAAATGTAAACAACGGTCGCTCGTATTCGAACGGCCGTTTTCTTTTACTTACTTACTCCTTGTACGAGGAACGTTACCGTGCGCTCGCGGTCGTGGTCCAGCTCCACCAGCATGACTTGCTGCCAAATACCTTTCACCAGTTTACCCTCAGCGACAACCATTGTTACAGAGCACGGCAGAATCATCGCCTGGGCATGCGCGTGGCCGTTGATGCACTCGTGCACCACGCCGCAGGAGTCGGGCGTGCACAGGTGCGTGTCGCGCTTGCCTTTGGGGTTATTTACGTCGCGGACGTCGTTGTGCCCGTAGTCTTCTTCCGGATCCGCAAACCTATCCAGCACCCGAGAGAGGTCGGGTGTGTATCCGAGTTTTTCGTGGGGGCCAATGAGATTCTTCTCATCCTCGTTTACCCAAATGCTCGCCGTGGTGTGGTGCGACTGGATGGTAATCGTGCCGGTGTGTACGCCCGAGGCCGCAATCGCCGCTTCGACGTCTTTGGTAATCGTGATGAACTCTTGTCGATGTTGGGTCTGGTACGTCTTTGTGGCGACGTGCGCGGTGGGTGTAGGCATAGGAAAAACAAGGTATACTACGCTACGTAGTTCAGATAGTACCCGATAAGCCTATGGATGCGCAAGCATTCCTCCAACCAGGTTACCGGTACGCGGTGGTCGGCGCCACGACCAACACATCGAAGTATGGGTTTCGCGTCTTGCAGGACTTACACGGCGCGGGCATGCCCGTGGTTGGGGTAAATCCAAAGTACAGAGAGGTCGCTGGCATTCCCTGCTACCCCGATCTTGGCTCGCTACCGTGGAAACCGGATGTCGTCATTGTCGTTGTGCCCGCCGCGGTGGGGTTGCAGGTAGTGGAGCAAGCCGCACGCCTGGGCATTCAGAAAATGTGGTTCCAGCCGGGCGCGGAATCGGCAGACATCATCAAGCAGGTTGCGCGGCACGGACTAATCATGAATGATGCTGGAACGTGCATTATGGTGGCACGGCGGCTGATGGCACATCCTGGAAATTCCAGCGTCTAAAAATATACATGACGCGGGTTGCGAATACGCGCGTTTTTTGGCATAATGATAGGGAGTTTTTTGCTTCGCTCGGTGGCGCAGCAGTGCGTGCAGCACCTCACCGAAGGAGCGCAAAAGGAGGACCATGCCTTCATCAAAATCTCGCACGCGGTATACCAAAGCAAAACCGTTTGGCTTACGAAGCAGCCGATCGTCAGTTTCGCGTCGTCGAGTGTCGGGCGTATCGGCATCGGTGCGTGGTGCCGCTAGCCAGACAAAAAAACCAGGGCGGGTTGGTCCCCGGCCCACCCGTGTGCGGAAGCGCGCCCGCCACGCTGCGCTTTTGGCCGCCAATCGTGTCCAACGTTTTTTCCGGCATTCCCTGGTCACGTCCGCGGGGCTCCTGAGTCTGCTCCTCATTGCGGGCATTGCCCTTACCGGGCGCGCACAGTCATCCGGTACCGCTGCCTACCGCGCTCAGCCCGCGGCCTGTTCGGGCTGGGAAAATGCCGACCGTGCGACGAACCTTGATGTCCTGAGTAACGGCGTACCCACGGCTGACATTTCTGCAACGGTGGCTAGCCGGAAGCCTGGGGATGCATCAAGCGTTGACCCTTTGCTCAAGTGTAAAGGTTTTTCTTTGCCGGAAGAGTTTCCAGCCGAGGCCGACTTTACAAATCCCACGCTCGTCGTGTCGCTGGCGGCCCAGGGGAATGCGGCCAGTGAAGATGCATTTGTTTTGGAATCCAGCCTCGACGGCCAGCAGTGGACAAAGCTGGACTCTTTTTTCCTCACCGAAGATGTGAGCAACGTTTCCCACGGTGGGTACTGGCGCTTCCCCTTCCCCACCCTCACGCGGGATGCGCTGAGCACGCTGCAGGTGCGGGCGCGGTTTGTTACCGTACCCTCCGACACGAGTGTTGCCGTGTACGTAGATGGTTTTACAGTGGAAGCTGGCGCCAAACCAACGGTGAAGCGCGAATCTCTGGTACTACCGAAAGACGCGGTGAGCATTGATAAGCAGATTGTGAAGCCCACGGATGAGCCGGTGGTGAGCGTGCAGGTGAGCAAGCCTTCGCGGCTAAAATTCCTGGGGGTGAAAGACACCGCGCGCACGGTGGAGAGCGTTGCGGTTACGGGGCCGGACGGAAAAGTTATGGCGGCGACGTACGACGTTACGAACGTGCAGACCAGCAAGGGCGTGGTGGCCAAGTACGCCATTCACACCGACGGTTTTTCCAAACCCGGCATGTACACAACCGAGCTGACGGTTGTGGAGGGGAACAAGGAAGCGATTGTCACCAGCGAATTCTTGTGGGGCGTGCTGGTGATTAACATGGATAAGTCTGTGTACTGGCCGGGAGAGACGGTGAGTTTTGGCATGGGCGTGGTGAACGCCGAAGGCCACACAGTGTGCGATGCCAGTTTGACCCTGCGTATCGTGGCGCCTGACGGTTCTGAAAAAGTGCTCACTACCGAGCAGGAGGACGGCGTGCAACGTTCCACGACGTGTGGGCCAGACAACGTTACTGACGTTGCCGACTACAGTGCGGAGTACGAAACCTTTGATGAGGGAACCTATACCGTTACGCTCACCGCCAAAACACAGGAAGGAGAGTACACTATTTCGGACGCCGTTGTGGTGGACGCGGTCATTCCCATTGCCATTGGCCGTCGGGGGAGCATGCGTATTTTTCCGCCCGCGCAGTACACCATGGCGGTGGATGTGCGGCCCCAGCAGCAGTACCGTGGAACGGTGGAAGAATACGTGCCGCCCTCCTTTACTATTCTCAAAGTGAGCGACGGCGGCACGGTGATTAAGGGGCAGCAGCGCACCACCATTCGCTGGCAGGTGGACATTCCCGATCACACCTTGAAGACGCTAACCTACCGGTACGATGCGCCGGACATAAGCCCAGAGCTCTTCCGCCTGGGGCCGCTGCAGGTTGGTGACGTGCAAGAGAGCCGGCAGTGGCAGATTGCGTCGGACGCCATTGGTGCGGCGGCGCCAACTCGGCTATGGATGACTGGCTTTGAGAGTTCGGAAGCCGCCACGAGCACGCCAGCCGCGGACAATGAGTACACGGCGAACGTGAATTCCCCCACGGTGAGCGGCACCACGGTGCGGAGCGGCTCCTACTCGCTGCGTGCCAATCCTTCGAGCAGCACGCAGGGCATGAGCTACAATTTCCGCGCGTCGAACGATGCAACCGGAACGTACTTCCGGGTGTACATGCGTTTTGCCACATTGCCCGCGGGGAACACTACGCTCATTGCCATCAATGACTCTGGGCCCTCGACTCAGGCTAGTGTCCGCTTCGTGTCGAGTAGTAATGTCTTGCAGCTCTGGGATGACGATGGCACCTTATCGAATGGCGTAGCTGAGCAAGTGGGATCGAATTCCGCAATCATTGCAACGAATACCTGGTATCGGGTAGAAATGCGCGTAGACTTTGGCACGGGCTCCTCTGGCAATACCATCTTGGCGGCCCGTCTGGATGGGGTTGAGTTTGCGAGCTCCACGAATCGAAACTGGGTGAACGGCATCATGACCCTTCAGGCGGGGATTATTACCACCTCGACTTCCGCCGATATGTTCCTTGACGATTTTGCTATTAACGTGGATTCCACAAACTCCGTGGCCGGCGAAGGGTACCCGGGCCCAGGGAGCATTGTGTACCTGCGCCCGAACGGCAACGGTACGAATACCGCGTGGCCAAACTGCACGGGCGCCGGCTGTGTGGCGGATTACCAGAGTGTGGATGAAGTGGTTCCCGAAACCACGAACAGCCAGACCGATCTCTACGTTTCCTGTAGTGGCTCACAGACCGAGGACTACACCCTCACCGACGCGACGTCGAGCGGGATTGATGCGAATGACGAAATTCGCCTGATGATGGCCATGGCCCGAGCAGGCGCCGGCTCGTCTACACTCGGGAGAAATTACAGTCTGGTTATAGGTGATGGCACAACCTTTAATACCGCTACTGTGGTAACGTTTCAGAACAACAACACCACGTTCTACATGAACGATGACTCTTCACCGCGCAACGTGACGACCACCGTCGATGCCACGGGTGCCGTGACTACGGGGATGATTTCGTACGACCAGCCCGGCGCAACCGTGGCACCCTGGACGCCCACGGGTGTGAATAGTGCCCAAGTGCGTCTTGCCAGTACGGACTGCAGCCCGGTGATGAACGTGGACACCATTTGGGTGGAGGTGGAGTACATTCCGGCAGAAGGTGGGCGGCTGTGGACCAGCGGTTTTGAGCTGCAAAGCGTGACGGCGGGGGTTGAATACACCACGAATGCGGGAACCAACCCAGCTATTAGCACTACCGCGGGCACCTTTCGTTCCGGGGCTGCAAGTTTGCGTACAAACCCCTCCGGTGCCCTCATGGCAATGAGCAATGACTTTGGAACGGGGGATGTGACGGATGACTTCTACGCCCGGGCCTACGTGCGCATGGCTACTCGTCCCAATTCCAATACGAAGATCATGGTCTTCCGAGATAATGCGGGGACGGACCAAGCGAGTATTCGGTATGACAACGCCAACAATACTTTGGAGCTCTGGGATGAAGAAGGCACGGGCGGTACGCCAATTCAAGTTGGTTCAGACTCTAGCCGGGTGATTGCGACGAATACGTGGTACATGTTGGAGCTCAAGGTGGACACAACGACTATAGGCTCCACTGCACTTGCCGCTCGCATTGATAATCAGGAGTTTGCCTCAGGTACGGTGAACCATGACAACGGGGTGAAGAGTTTGCTGCTGGGGGCGGTAACGACCAGTACTACTGCCGACATGTACTGGGATGACGCGGCGCTGAACCAAGGCTTGGGTGCGACCCAGAATTCCTACCCTGGGCCCGGGTCGGTGGTGGCCATGCAGCCGAACGCCACGGGTGATAACACAGCCTGGGCAGTGAGCATTTCCTGCGTTGCCGTGGATTACACGTGCGTAGATGAAGTGACACCCAATGACGCTACCGATGCGGTGGGCTCCTCCACGCTGAACCAAACCGAAGACAATAATTTTGAGACCGCGGCGAACGCAGGTATTGGTACGAATGATGCTATCACCTTGGTGCACGCGGGGATTCGGTTCAACGTGTCGTCGGCCACCGCCACGTCCGTAAAAGTCCGGCTGAAAGCCGCGGCTAGCGGCCCGGTGGTGGAGAGTTTTGAAACCACTGCGAGTACAACGACGTGGACCACGAATACGCCGTCGGGTCCGCTCACCTACCCCGTCACCGCCTACGACCTGCCGCACCGGTCAACTGGGTGGACCCCTACAGATTTAGACTCGGCACAAGTAGGTGTACGGATCTCCAACGACTCAGCCGTGAACTTCCAGCTGAGTACCATGTGGCTCATGGTTGAGTACGTACCAAAAATTACCATTACCGGTACCGTGTTTGCAGGGGTAACGCAGAGCACTGGTTTTGGTTGCAACATCATAGCCATCCCGCTGGCTACCACCACGAACGCCGGCCCCACCCGTACGACCACGAATGCTGGCGCCACAATGGAGTGCACGGCTGCAGACGGCACGTACACGGTATACGCCGATGCCCCCAATAACGCTGGAGACCCGGTGGTAGTTTTTGTACCCACCGTATTAATGAACGCTACCAGCGTGACCCTTGCCAATGACACCACCTCGGCGATAAGTAACTTTGAAGTGCGAGACACGGCCTTGATTGTCCGTCACGAGAATGCCGGCCCCATGACGAATGCCAAGCTCGCCTTGGCTGACAACGGCCATGCAGAAATAGAGTACGCGGTTACGGGTTCCGATATTTCGGTGACGAATGGCGTACACTTCTTCGTCGGGCGGGCGGGTACGGCGTACACGTACGACCCCGGTGGGGCGGTGTCGATGGGGAGCAGTGGTGATTTTCGGGTGGATGATAATGCCATTGCCTACTTAGACACCAATGGCAATAACGTTCGGGATGTATACGTTGATGGGAGCGCTACGCTGTACATTGATGATGTTACCAACATCACTGGTGGCGACATTGTTACCGCCGGGACAAGCGCAACGGTGGCGTACTCAACCGGCACGCCGACAATATACATCACGGGCACGGGGAACATTGGGGGTGGCACCACGCCCTCGATAACCTTCTACCACTTTGTGATTGGGTACTTAACTTCCGGTACGATTACGCTCACCTCACCAATTGCTGTTGACGGGGATTTGAACTCTCTCGATGGCACCCTAAACGCAAATCAAAATGTGACCGTTGGCGATGACCTGTTTGGGGTCGCGAATCTAACGTACACGTCGGGCACGCCGACAATAACAATGACCTGTACCGACGCCACGTGTAATTTTGGCACGGGGGCCGCAGGTGGCACCTGGAAAGTGTACAATCTTACCACTTCGGGCACCGGGACCATTACCGTGCAACGAGACTGGACCTTAGCGGGCGATCTCACGGTCGGCTCTGGTACTACGCTCACCTACACGGGGACGCCAATCCTCACCACCAACGGGACCAAAGCCATTACGGGGACAGGCACACGGACCCTGTACTCACTCCAGGTAGCCGAAAGTGGCACGGCCGCCACGACAACCATATCAGCCACCACCCGCATTGATGGCGATATTAACGTGGGCGCGGGCGCCACCAATGGGACGCTCACGCACTCGGCCTCCATTAACTACTATGGTTTTTCTATCGTTACTAATACGGCAGGCAGTAGCATAGGCTATACAAGTACGCCCACATTCAATGTGTACGGCAATGGCTCCACGAACATAAGCGGGAGTGGGACTATGTCGTTCTACAACTTGAACATTGGCGATGGCTCATTGCAAAATATCACCGAGACATCCTGCACGATTACGCTTGGGAATAATTTGAGCGTGAACGGAGCGAGTTCGGTGTTCCGCACAGCTTCGGCGAGCATGAACATTGGCGGGAGCATCACCGTCGCGTCCACCGGCATCCTGACCTATTCTGGTGGGGCGAGTACTTACACGTATACATTTACGGGCATTTCGAAAGCGGTTTCTGGGTTGGGTAGCTTCCTTTTTCCGGGGATCACCACCAGTGGTTCGGCTACGCTCACCATGTCCAGCGCGGCCACGGTGGGTGGTGACGTTTTTGTAGGCGACGGGACCACGCTCACCGTTAACGCCAATCTCACCATCAATGGTGGTGACTTGAGTTCACCGAGCGGCAGCCCAACCGGCACGGGCGTGGTGACGTACACCAGTGGCACGCCTACGCTGCAGTTAGGCGGCACTGGGAATTTCGGTAACGCGGGCAACTGGAAGTTCTACAACCTGGACTTCTACACCGGGGGGGCGAATATTACAACGACCACGCTCGGTTCTGGGACTGTGACGATAGACAAGCAGCTCTTCACGCGCGTGTACGCAGTTGACCCGGAGTTCGGGCCCTTCTACTACCACACCCTTTTAGCCGGGTCCAAGACCTGGATACTCACCGCGTCGGGTGTGGGCACGTCTGGTCCTTTCCAGAACGAGTCGAACAAGTTTCAAGGTCAGACATCGACGTTCAAGTACACGGGCACATCCAACACCGATATTACCTTTACGAACAACGCCACCACGAATTACTTCTACAATCTTACGTTGGAGCCGGCATCTGATTCTACACAAACCCACAAATTGCCCACCACGCTCATCGTGACCAACAACCTCACTATGGGTCGAGGTGGGGATTTCCTTGACATTGGCGTGCTCACGGTTGATGCAGCCACCAACGATCCGAACGTGACTGTGGCAGGGACTGTTTCGTGCGCTGTTCCGGGTGGTGAGAATGGTGTTGCTCTGTCATTGGGCGCTAATACCTGGACAGTGGGCAATTTCAATACTCAGTATTGCTGGTATGGCGTAACATACGACACTGGTAGCACGGTGAAAATGAATCTAGCCGGTGGAACGATTACCAACACCTATACGCTCTACAACCTCACGATTGACCCTGCCACGGCCGGAACCGTTACTACAACAGCCAATCATACGGTGGCGAACACCCTAACGGTTGAGTCGGGAGATACGTACAGTATTAACGCTTCCCGCCAAACCAACATGGGTTCTTCCTCAACCGAGATTGCCGGGACGGGCACCATTAGCGGTGCAGGGAAGATTGCTTTCACTGCAACGTCCGCAGGGCCCGGAACAACCGTTACTATAGATGCCATTGCCCTCTACATTGCTACTGCTTCCATTGCTTCAACAACCTTTGACGCACGGACCTACGGAAACGATGTGGAAATTACGAACTCCGGCGGGGCAAGCGCAACAGTCACCTGCGCAAGCGGGACGTACACTCTTTCCAGCACCACTGGTGACCTCCTGCTCACTGCGAGTGGGGCGGGGAGCGTCACTCTGGATTGCAGCACGAATGATCCCACCTGGGACATCAATGGGGACATCGACTACCTTGGGGCCGGAGCCGGGACCGAGAGCATTACCACTGGTGCGGGAACGTGGACGGTGAGCGGTAATGTGAACCTAACCTCGGGTACGCTGACCACGGAAACGGGTCACACCCTGGTGATGGATGGCACGAGCAAGACACTCACCACGAATAGCCAAACGTTGCAGAACGCCACGCTCTCGGGCACCATTACACTCGCCTCGTCCACACATACCTTTGCTGGCGATGTTACGCTCTCGGGCACGATTACGTGTACGCTATTATGTACAGTGAAAATGACAGGGACGTCGAATACCTTAGTTGGTGGTGGGAACACTATTGGTTCTTTGACTATCGACCCGGCGTCTGCTGGGACAATTACTCTGGATACCAGCGACTTGACAGTGAATGGTACCCGTTTTCAAGTGTCAGCTGGTGATGCGTTTACCATCGCCAGTGGTCGGACGCTTACCGTTGACCAAGCTTCTCTCGGGTGGGCGCACTCAGGTACGTTGAATGGTCCGGGGCGACTTATCTACCGTGATAATGGTGATGATGCAATTCCCACCGGTGGTACGCTTGCGAGCAATATCATTCTCCGTATTGATAAGAACCAAGCCAGCACGCTCACGTTGCCAGCCCGAACTGACTACGAGTACTTGGAAATCGATAATTCCAGCAGTACAGCAGGTTACACCGTGACTGCCGCCGCGGGAACAATTACGGTGAATGACAACCTCGATCTTCTGAATACGGGTACAGGCTCAAGCACAACAATTTTGAACTTGGACACGAATGACCCAACATTTTCCGTTACGGGCAACACCACCATTGCCGCCGATACCACGCTTACGGCGCCCTCGGGTGGGGCGCTGAACCTCGGCGGCAACTACACCAACAGCGGCACCTTTACCGACAGCGGCGGTACCGTGACGTTGAACGGGACGGGCACGCAGACGCTCTCCGGCACTATGACGGGCAGTTCGGACTTCAACAGCCTTACCATCACCAACAGTTCCGGCGCGGTGAGCGGCTGCTCAACTTCCTTTACCCCGGGTGTGGCGTTCGGAGCGGATGCCACCATGAGTGGGACCTACACCATAACCACAGCGGGGGTGAAGGTGCAGTACAATTCCGGTTCAACCTACACGGTTACGAATATCAACTGGGTAGGGGCGATCGGTAACCTTATCTATTTCCGTAATTCCAACCTCTCAGCAGGTTCGTGGATCCTGAACGTCTCAGGCACGCAAACCGTGCAGTACGTTGACGTGGCGCGGTCCGACGCTACGCCGGGGGTGGATATTACTGCCAATGACGGCACCAGCAACGACTGCGGGAATAACCCTGGGTGGGTATTCACGACGGGCATTAACATTTCGGGCACCTCGAATAGTTCGGGTGGTACCGTGCGGGTGGCGGTGAACGGCACGGAGCAAGCCCAGACCACCACTCTCGCTGGGAGTTGGACCATTAGCAGCGTGAGCGTGAGCAACGGGAACGTTGTCGTGGTATACGTGGAAGGCGTCGACTCCGCGGAAACGACCGGTGTATCGCAGTACGACGGTACGGGCGATATGACCGGGTTTGTCCTCGACACGAATGTGCTCACCGTTGGCAATGGCGATAATCAGACCATTGACCTCACCGATTTGGCTGGCTACGACTGCGACAATGACGAAGACGTGATGTTCAGTAGTAACGCAGGAACGTTCGCGGTGGAAGGGTGCACGAATTCCTACACCGACGAAACGCTTTCCACGCTGGCCTCGAATACCCTGTCAGTGGGCAATAGCCAAACGGTGACTTCTGACAACTTCACGAATGCCGGCACAGTAACCTCGGGTACACTGGGCGTATTCACGGTGAGCGGGAACTGGACAAACTCGTCGACATTTACCCCGAGCACTTCAACCGTGACGTTCAGTGCTACAGATACCGGGCATACTATCAACAATGGCGCTTCGAGCTTCTACAACGTCACCTTCGACGGCTCTGGTGGCGCGTGGTCACCGCTCACGAACACCTTCACTGCGACGAATGATCTCATCATGACGAACGGGACGTTCAACACGGCAACGGGGACAGCGAATGTCACCGTCAACGGCAACGTGCAGTGCGGTGCATCTTGCGGAACAATTACCATGAACAGTGCAGGGACAAACACCTTCACGCAAAGCGTTTCCGCAAGCAAGAGCTTCGGTACCAACGTTGCTGTAGCCACAAACTGGACCTTCTATAATCTCACGTTTACGGCCGCCTCCGGAACGCCCACCATTACCACGAACGCAACCGGGACCGGGCAGATCATTGTCGCCAATACCTTGGCTACCACGAATAGTGGCACCTCTCTGGTGGTCGACAATGAAACGAACGATCGCATCCTCGACGTGAATGGTGCAGTATCCATTGGGTCCGGCACCACACTGCAAGCGTCGTCAACTGCGAGCTTTACGGTGGGAGGAAATTGGACGAACAATGGTGATTTCACCGATAATTCGGGGACCGTCACGTTGGATGGCAGCAGCCAGCAAACGGTGGACGGCCAGCTTACCGGCGCAAGTGACCGCTTCAACAACCTCACTATTACTAACGCATCTGGATCGGATCCCGATTCGTCGCCGTCGGTCATTTTTGCCGCTTCAGCCGACACCGCCGGCACCTTCACGGCTGCAACGGCGAGTACAAAAATCCGCTTCCTCGCGGGAGGGACGTACACGTTCCAGAATATTAGTTTCAATGGCCAGGCGAGTGGTACGCGCGTGGCCCTTCGCAGTGCTACACCGGGGACGCAGTGGAACATCAACGTGGCCGGTACGCGGAGTGTGCAGTACACCGACGTGAAAGATTCCAATGCCTGTGGCCAAGCGCCAGACATCGAGGCTGACGACGGCACGAACGCCAATGGAGGCAACGACGCGTGCTGGAAAATAACCACATTGAGCGTTGTCCTCAGTGGTACCACCGCCGCGCTCGGGACGTTGGCGACGGGGTTCGTCAATCAAGCGGGCATCACGAGTACGGTAACAACCTCAGCGGCCGGTGGCTACATCTCAATGGTGAAGTACAACAATACCCTGACCTCGGGTCTCGACACCATCCCCGACACGGCCGGTGGCACAATTGTCGCTGGCACGGCCGAGTTCGGTGCTTCCAGCTCAGACAGCGGCAACACCATTGGCATCTGGAGCCCCACGGCCTGTTCCACTACCGCCACCACATCGAACGCCACGGCCCTGACAACTGCTTACCAAGCCTTTGCTGCTGCAACCGGGGTTGTAACTGGCGAGGCAACAACCCTATGCTTCTTGGCGAGTATCACCGGCACCACCCCCGCTGGAAGCTACTCCAGCACGGCTACAGTCGTTACTACTGCCAGGTTCTAAGTTGCGTCGCAGCACAGGCGGGTTTGCATTCTTGGCTCATCCGTGCTATAATGCAGGAGTCAAAAAATTAAGACAAAACTACCAAACGAAGTCTAACCCCTCGTAAACATATGGAAAACTCCTACCGATTCCGTGCGTTTACCCGCACGAGTAAGCGCATCGTCGCTGTGGTTTCGATGCTGGCTTTGGCTGCGCTTTTGCCGTGGCCTCGTCAGCAGGCGAATGCCGCCACCATGACCGTTGTACGTGACTACCTCAACCGGCAGCAGGCAGGGGTTACCACGGGCGTGCAGCACGAAATTTTCTTTACCACCATTGGTGCAGTTTCTGGAGGAGCAGGAGTAAACGAAGTGCGCGTCATCCTTAACGATGGTGACGACACTGATTGGTGTCGTACCGCTGGCTCACTGACGGTTACCGGCATTGCTAACCCCACGGGTGGCACCGAATCGGCGACCACGTTGCCCGGTACGTTGGCTGGTACCTGCGCGCAAGGCTCTGGTTCAGGATCCGCTGAATCGAACCGTGACCGCCTGCTTATCACGGGCGTTGATAACCTTTCTGCTGCAACGAAGTACGGCTTTCGCGTTGTCGCTAACACGGCCGTCCTGGGCACTGCCGATACAACAGCAAACGACATTCAGGTAGAAGTCCGTACACATAATGGCACTTCTCAAGTGGATGCCGGGACTCTGGCATTCTCGTTGATAACCGCTGATCAGGTATCAGTAACTGCAACGGTTACGCCGACGCTTACCGTAACGCTCAGTGGCACCACGGCGGCACTTGGCACACTTTCGGCTTCCAACGTCAATCAAGCAGGGGTGGACACCACAGTCTCAACCAATGCCTCCGGCGGCTACATCTCAATGGTGAAGTACAACAATACCCTGACCTCGGGCCTCGACACCATCCCCGACACGGCCGGTGGCACGATTGTCGCAGGCACGGCCGAGTTCGGTGCTTCCAGCTCAGACAGCGGCAACACCGTTGGCATCTGGAGCCCGACCGCCTGTTCCACCACCGCCACGACGTCCAACGCCACGGCCCTGACGACCGCTTTCCAAGCGTACGCTTCAAATACTGCCCCAGCGAGCTCCGAAGCAACAACCTTGTGTTTCTTGGCAAGTATTACTGGAGCCCAGGCCGCTGGTAACTACACCAGCACGGCTACGGTCGTTACCACAGCCCGCTTCTAGGGCGTTGCTGGAGGGCACGCGAGAAGGTATACTGAGGACGCTTGTTACCTAACCCAAAAGGGCTAACGACCGTGAACACCCACGTACAAAGGATACTTCGTTGGAGCATTACGGCATGTGCGGCATTCGGCGCACTGCTATTCTTTGGCATCCGGGGCGCCCACGCGCTTACCATTAGTCCACCCTCCATTGAGTTTGGCGTGTACCCTGGGCAGCAAGCCGAAATCACGGTCAAACTCTACAACGAGGACGCTTCGCAAACTATCCAGGTCACCACCGAAACAACCACCTTTACTTCCGGCGAAGCTCCCGGTGAGCCGGTGTTTGCAGAAGCGGCAACCGCGACGGACATTAGCAAATGGATAGTTGTTGATGGCGGAACCCTGAGCCTAGAGCCACTGGCTCGCAAGAATTTGAGCGTGAAGGTAAACGTTCCCGCAGATGCAGAGCCAGGCGGCCACTACGGGGCAATCCTCTTCACCTTCAAGAATCCAAACGCCCCGCAAGATGGCCAAATTGTCATTGATGCCAAGGTTGCTACTCTGCTTCTCGTCCGTGTGGAAGGCGGGGAGATTACAGAATCTGCCACCGTTCAGTCCTTTGGAGTTACGGGTGGTTTGAGCCGATTCTCGCACCTGCCCATCTCGTTCACCACGCAGTATCAGAATACCGGGACCATTCACCTCAAGCCCAAAGGGACCATAGCCATCCAGAATAGTTTTGGTAAGCAAGTTGCAGCAATTGACTTCAACACCGAGAAGGGCGCTACCTTGCCGAAGACATCGCGCCGCTACGATAAGGAAATTTGGCAAGTGGGCGACGTCGAGCCGGTTACGGGCAATGCATGGGCCCGTTTCTGGACCTCGTACAGTAACGAACGTGCGAACTACGCGATTGGGAAATTCACTGCAACGCTTAGCCTGACAGCGGGCTCGGGCGACAAAGTGACGAACACGGCCACAACGACGTTCTGGGTGTTGCCGTGGCACGTCATTATCGTGTACGGCATAGTCCTCATTGTCGCCATCATCCTGCTCATTATCTTGATCATCCGGTACAACGCCTGGATTCGGAAGCGCGCAACTCCGCCTACTACTCCCAACCCCCCGGCGAAACCGAAGGTGTAACCCCGTGAGGCGATGCGGGTAGTTCCTCGTTCACCATTCTCCTGGCAGGTGGTTATCCCGGCGATGTTCCTGGTTGCCATTTTTGGCGTTTGCACATTGTTCGCAAAGCCCGTGGAAGCTGCCACTCTGGGTGACCTGCGCCTGTACCTGAACCGTCAACTTGCCAACGTCGCGAGCGGCCTTACGGTTGAGCTCGTTTTTACACCGGTCGGGAATGTGTCGGGTGGGGCAGGCCAGAACAGCGTGCTCGTGCTCTTTCCGGATGGTCATGACGGCCAGTGGTGCCGAACTGCCGGCGCCCTTACGGTGACAGGCATTGCCAGCCCGACGGGTGTCAGCGAGGGCGCAACCGTACTCCCCGGCACACTGGTGGGCGCGTGCAGTGCCGGGAGCGGATCGGGTTCGGCCGATGCCAACCGCGATCGTCTAGTCATTACCGGCGTTGATGACCTGACTGCTGGTACGCGGTACGGTGTGCGCGTGAGCGGCGGGGTGGGTGTTCTCGGTACGGCCACAACCGCTGGGAACGTCACCGTGGAGCTGGCCACACGCGATAACAGCGCGCTCGTTGATACGGGCACGTTCGCTCCCGTTGCGCTTACGGGGAATGACCAGATTACGGTAACCGCCACTGTGCCCAGCGCCACACCGCCCGAAACTCCGGTCACAGCCGTAACGTTGCGGGGTATAGCGTACCCCTCCTCCACCGTTACGGTTATGAGAGACAATGTGGTAGCGGTGCAAGTACCAGCGGACCCGCAAGCGCGCTTCGATATTACCATTGGTAGTCTGAGCGCTGGTTCGTACACGTTTGGCGTGTATAGTGCGGACACGAGTGGCCGGCAAGGCCCCACGTCGAACTTTACAGTTACCCTTACAACCGGCACGACCGTAACGATTACCGGGATATTTTTGGGGCCCACAATTGCCGCCGACAAAACAGCGGTCGGGGCCGGGGAGACGATAACGCTCCTGGGCACCACGAGCCCCTCCAGTGATGTTCACATTTTTGTGAGCTCTGATGCCGAGCAAGAGTTCACGGCGCAAGCCTCGGGGGCCGGGGCCTGGAGCAAGCAGCTCCTCGCTTCGGAACTTAACGTGGGCACACACACCGCGCGGTCGAAAGCCGAAGACCCGTCTGGCGCTGTTTCCGAGTACAGTAACAGTGTCTCCTTCACTGTGGCCAGCGTGGCCGATCCGGATGCGGGCTACCTGCGTGCCGATATTAACAAGGATAGGCGGGTTGACCTTATCGACTTCTCGATCTTGCTGTTCTATTGGAATCAGCGAAATCCAGCCAACGTTCGTGCCGACATTAACCGTGACGGCGTGGTGAACATCGTTGACTTTTCTATTATGCTCTTCTACTGGACCGCTAAACCGGTATGAAACTTTCACGCTTCCTTGTCACTGTGGCCATGAGCTTTGGGTTAGTGATTCTCCCGCAATTGGCTCACGCGGCCATCCTGTACGCTACCCCGGAATCACAAAGTGTAGAGGTCAACCGCACCGCGGTTGTGGATGTGCGCTTGAACAGCGAGAAAGTGGTTGTCAATGCGGTGCAAGCTCGCGTTACCTTCAACCCTGACGCCGTTGATATTCTTGAAGTGTCGAAGGCTGGCTCGTTCTTGAAGCTCTGGACAGAAGAGCCGCACGTTGATGCTGCCACCGGGGTCATAACCTTTTCGGGGGGCATACCCAATGGTAGCTACGTCATAAATGGCCGGCTCATAACTATTGTCCTCCGGCCCAAGCTCGTTGGTGCCAGCACTATTGGCATAGACGCGGGTACCTCGGGCGTGTACCTCAACGATGGTCTGGGTACAAAAGTAGGCCTCACTACAAAATCGGCCCGGCTGGATGCGCAAGTCTTGGCGAGTACGCTGGTCATTACCTCGCCCTCGCACCCCAATGAGGACACCTGGTACCAGAGTCTGACCGCCCAGTTTTCGTGGAATGCCACCGAGGGCGCGCAGTACGCCTACATCCTCAACGATGACCCGAATGCCATTCCCGACACCCGGTTTGGCTTGCGGACCGGAGAAGCGACGTTCAGTGATGTAAGGGAGGGGACGCACTACTTCGCTATTACCGAGCGTCTGCCGAACGACACCTGGGGCCCCGTGCTGCGGCGACGGGTTCGTGTAGACCGTAGTGCCCCCGAGGACTTTACTGTACAAGCAACGCACGACGTTGTGCCAGGTAAACTGGCCGTGGTTTTTGCTACCACAGACACGGTTTCCGAAGTTGTCCGTTACCGCGTGCAGGAAGGAGCCGAAGTCGTGGAGAATGCCACGAGCCCCTACGTCCTGCGTGACCAGCAGTTCCGTTCTGACATTCGTGTGTCGGCTTTTGACGCGGCTGGGAATGAGCGTGTGGTTACCCTGTCAGCGCAACCACAAGGCACACCCGAACGTGGCTATCCGGCGTGGCTGTGGGCGGCTGGTGGTGCGCTCGTTGTCCTGTGCGTGGGCGCACTGCTCTTGGCCCGTCATCGTCGGCCGAGCGCCTGACACGCCGATCGCCAAAAAACGCGCTATACTGTGGGGTATGGAGGTAGCTACCCACAGAGTTCTTCGCGTCGCTGCGTGCGCCGTCCTCGTCGCGGTACTGGGTGCGATGGTGTTGCCGAGCGTCGCCAAGGCGCAAACCGCGAATGGCGCCACCCTGCTCTTCAGTCCGGCATCGGGTACGTTCACCGTGGGCAGCACATTCAACGTTTCCATCGTGGTGAACACGGGTGGAAATTCCATTAATGCGGTTCGGGCCGACATTAGTTTCCCGCCCAACCGGCTGCAGGTCGTAAACCCATCGGCGGGCACGTCATTCATTTCCATTTGGGTAAATCAGCCTGCGTATTCCAATACCGCGGGCACAATTAGTTTCCAAGGCGGTTTACCGAACCCAGGCATCAAAACGGAGTCCGGCATTGTCAGTACCATTACCTTCCGAGCCACCGCTCCCGGCGCGGCAAAACTCACACTAAAAGATTCGTCGCAAGTGCTGGCGAACGATGGGCAAGGGACGAACCTGCTCACATCGCGGGGGGATGCAAACTTCACTCTGAATTTGGCGGCGCCAGAGGGGCCAGTCATTTCCTCGTCTTCGCACCCCGACCAGAACGCGTGGTACCAGAACCGCGCAGTGAATTTTGAGTGGGATGAAATTGCCGGGGCGGCTGGGTACAGCTACGTGTTCGACCAGAACCCGCGGACAACGCCACCGGAGCGCGACGATGCCACAACCAATCGCACGGTGAGCGTTACTGCTGACAAAGATGGGCGGTGGTACTTCCATGTCCGTGCCAAAGTGACGAGCTGGGGTGGCACCAGCCACTACGCGGTGTTGCTCGATAACACGCCGCCGGCGGCGTTTAACCCGAGTGTCGACCCCGCCGCGCCTACCCCTGGCAGTCGGCCGGAGCTCAAGTTCCTCACGACCGACGCAATGTCTGGCCTTGAGCACTACGAAATGCAGCTCACGGCCTTAAACGATCCAAATCAAGCCACGCCGTTTTTCGTGGAGCAGGTAAGCCCGGTACGGTTACCCGAGCTCACTGCTGGGCGGTACCAAGTCATCGTCCGGGCCTTTGACCAGGCGGGGAACAGCGCCGATGGCAAGCTGGAATTTACGGTTGGGGCGGCGACCACAAATGCCCCTTCGTCCCCCATTAGTGACATTCCGCTCTTGCAGAGCACATACCTCACCAACATTGCCCTCATTGGCGCGGCAGTTCTCATTATCGGGCTTGTAGCCTGGCTGTTGCTCCGTCGCCGTCGTCGGCCCATTGACGTCATCCACGATATTCAAAAGCTTGAGCAGGAGACCGTGCGCAAAGAATCCGAACTCCTCAAAACCATTGCCGCCGCCCGACAGCTGGAGCACTCTATTGAGTCTCAGGTAGCGCACAATCCGCCGGCAACCGCGCCGCCTGACGAACCGGGCACGAATTTCTTGCCCCCAAACCAAAATCCACCTACCGTATGATGCGTCGTATTTTCGGTACCGTCGCCGTCCTCCTGGGGTGCTTTGTCTACACCCAAGCGGTGGACGCGGCGACCCTGGGAATATCTCCGTCGAGTGCGAGCATGCGCGTTGGGGAAACGAAATCCTTCAGCCTTACCGTTTCCAGCCCCACGCAAGCCATTAATGCTGCACAAGCGCGGTTGAGCTTTCCCGCCGCTACGATCCAGGTTTTGGGGGTTAGCAAATCTGGGCTCTTCACGTACTGGACGCAGGAGCCGGCGTACTCGAATAGTGGCGGGACGGTTTCTTTCGGTGGTGGTTTGCCAACACCTGGGTACACGGGCGGCAGTCGGGGGGTTATTACGGTGTCCGTGAAGGCCAAGGCCGAAGGCACGGCGGCGCTGCGCTACAGCTCCGGCGTCATCCTGGCAAATGATGGTGAAGGGACGAATATTCTTTCCAGCTACGGGACCGCTACCATCCGCATTACCGCCGCGGAAGCCGTCACGCCCACTCCCACGCCGGCAACGCCGTCGTCACCCAGCACGCCGTCCCCAACGGTCCGCTCCTCAACGCATCCAGACCAGAACGCATGGTACGCCAAAGCAGACGTGCAGTTTACCTGGTCGCGACCGTCGGGCTATACCGGCGTGAGCTACACGTTTGATCAAAATGCCTCGACGGTCCCCGATGATGCGCCCGAAGGGGATGCGGGGAGCGCCCAGTTTACGCAAACCGCGGATGGCGTGTGGTACTTCCACGTTCGCGCAAAATACAGCAGCGGCTGGTCGCCGACCACGCATTTCCGGGTCCAGGTAGATACCCAGCCGCCCGCCAGTTTCACCCCCCAAGTCCTGCAAGAAGGGGGGGCGCGCAACCCCACGGCAAAAATCAGCTTCCAAACCACGGACGCCGGGAGCGGGAATTTGAGCTACGCACTCTCGCTCGATAACGGGGCCTTCGCGCCCGTCACGAGCCCGGCTACGGTCCAGCAGACACGGGCGGGGCTCCACCAGTTCACCGTTCGGGCAACAGACCGCGCCGGGAATAGTCGCGACGCCATTGGGGAATTCACGGTTGAGGGTAGCCCCGCACCCCGCCTCACCCGCGTGCCCACCAATGTCGCACTTTTTGCTGAGCTCATTGTGGAAGGTCTCTCGCTGGAGTCCGATACCATTATCCTCACCATCGATGGGCGCGAAGTGGGCCGCTTTGCTGCGAGAGATGCGAGGATTCAACCATCCCCAACGCTTGCGATTCCTGATGAGCTCACCCTTTGGCAGTTCCGCGCCACGCCATTCTTAGCACCCGGGTACCATGAACTCGCGGCGCGGGCAGTGAACGAGTACGGTATTGAAAGCCCCCTGTCGGTGCCCGTGAGCTTCCAGACTTTAGGCGCAACGGTGCGGCTCTTCGGTGTATTCCTCCCCACCTACCCTGTGCTCATCGGGCTACTCGTGGTCATCTTCGTCCTCATCGCCCTCCTGCTCATTGTGTACGAACGCTATCGGCACTGGCGTCGGGCCGAGACCTTTGACCTCGACCGGGCCGAGTCGGAAATCAATGATGAGATTGAAAAGTTGCAGAGCACTCTGGAGAAAGATATTGTCGGTGCTATTCGCACGGCGGTTACGGAGCGCTCGATGCAAGCCGCAACCCATGAGGAGGTGCGTCGAGATATTGCTCAAACCCGGCAGCGCATTGACGACCTCATTGACCGTCAGCTAAAAAAAATTAAGAAGAAACGCGGAAAACGGTAGGGTGTATATACGGCGGAAAGGCGACGTCGTGTTCGCCTTGATTTTTTTCTAAAAATACGCTATACTGCAAGTAGTTCGAAAAGAAAAAATCAAAAAAACATGCAGATCGTCCGTACCCCACAGCAGAGTATCCGCGTCGCCGTCTCTTGGTTGGCGGTTTTCGCCGTGACCGCGGGCGTTCTTGCGGCCACCCTGGGACCAAAAATTTCTTAGCCTGCGCTAGCCCCGCTTGTGCCCGGCAGGGGTCTTTGGTATACTCGGCTACGACAAGAGACTCGCACCCTAGTTCACGGTACGCGTTTTCGATTTTATGGCTCAACGTAGCGAAGGACCAACGGGAAAGACTGCCCGCCTGGCTTTCCTGGCCGATGTAAAACGCCGCCTCCTGAAAGAGTACGATCGTTTAACGAATCGGCTTTCGGCTTTGGTTGATAAAGGCAAAACGCTGTGGCAGGAGCAAGGTGACAAAGAAGATGAAAATGCTTCCGAAGTTGCGGAGTTTCAAGACACCATCTCTTTGGAGAAGAACTTGGAGAAATCCCGCACCGACGTGAGCGAAGCCCTCAAGCACGTGGACGCCGGTACCTACGGGATTTGTCAGAATTGCGGGAAGCCAATTGAGGAAGCGCGATTAAAGCTCGTGCCTTCGGCCACGTTGTGCGCCACGTGCGTGAAGCAAGGTCGCGCCGCCTAACTCGCTATGCACCAATCACGTTGGCTCGCTGTCCTCGTGGCAGCTGCGCTTTTCCTGGCGGATCGCCTTACCCGAACGTGGGCCTTTAGTCAGCCGCCTCAGAACCTTTTGGGGGGCTTCCTGCGCAGCGAGCCCACGAGTAATGCGGGTGTGGCCTTGGGCATTCCCGTGCCCAGCGCTTTCCTCGTTCCCGTGCTGGGCTTACTCATCATCGTTGTCGTGGGTATTGCTGTAGTGGCGTACCGCCGAGCATGGGCTCTTGCTTGGTGGGCAGCCTTGCTGGTGTTTGCCGGCGCGTGGTCAAACCTTCTTGACCGCTTCACCTACGATACCGTTCGCGATTTTCTCCGTGTTGCATTCTGGCCCACCACGGGTAACCTGGGGGACTGGATGATAACTGTGGGTGCGATCCTCCTCCTCGTAACCTCCCTCCGTCGGCATCGTCCGGCGGGCGGGTAAGTGCGACGTAGCCTCCATGCGTGAGTGCTGCGGCGCTTGCGTATGCCGGCAACTATTCTCTCTGCAACAGCAATTGGCATCACTGGCCATGTGGTTCGCGTCGAAGCTGACGTGCAACCCGGTTTGCCAAACTTCACAATTGTTGGCTTGCCAGATGCAGCCGTTCAAGAAGCGCGAGAGCGCGTTCGTTCGGCGCTCCGGGCATCGGGTTTCACATTCCCGCGCGGCCGGATAACCGTTAACCTGGCGCCTGCCGATGTGAAGAAGGAAGGCCCCGGTTTTGATTTGCCCATTGCCTTGGCGCTCCTCGCGCAAACTCACCAGGTGCCTAGCACGGCGTGTACGAACATGGTTGTTGTGGGTGAACTTGGGTTAGACGGCAGCGTGCGGCCGATTCGCGGTGTTTTGCCCTTGGCTTTAGCGGCCAAGCAACAGGCCGCAACTGCAATTGTTGTCCCGCAGGCAAACGTGCAGGAAGCAACGTTGGTGGAAAATCTCACGGTGTATGCGCCCCGCACGCTCGTCGCCCTCACCCAGCATTGCGCGGGGAGGGCGCTACTCATAGCAGAACGTGCGAGCACCCATCATAGTTCAGCACCGCCCGGGGAGAGCGACTTCATGCACGTCCGCGGGCAGGGTTTTGCGAAACGCGCCTTAGAAGTTGCAGCCGCGGGTGGGCACAATGTTCTCCTCATTGGCCCGCCGGGCTCGGGGAAGACCATGCTCGCCCGCTGCCTGCCCAGCATCCTGCCGCCGCTGGATAGGGAGGAGGCGCTCGAGGTAACGGCCATTCATAGTGTGGCGGGCACACTGCCCGACGGTATACCCTTGGTGCAGTACCGCCCGTTCCGCACGCCCCACCACACGACTTCAACGGTGGCGCTCGTCGGCGGGGGTTCATTCCCACGGCCGGGCGAGGTTTCGTTGGCTCACCACGGCGTGCTCTACCTGGATGAACTGCCGGAATTTCCGCGCCAGGCCTTGGAGTCTCTCCGCCAACCCCTAGAAGATGGCGTGGTTACCGTGGCGCGAGCAGCCCAGAGCGTGCAGTTTCCCGCTGCCGTTACGCTCATTGCCAGCCAAAATCCCTGCGCGTGTGGGTATCGGGGCGATCCGAAGCGTCGGTGTACGTGCAGTCCAAGCCAACTGCTGCGGTATGAACGCCGCGTATCGGGTCCGCTGCTCGACCGCATTGATTTACACGTTTTGGTGCCCCGCCAAGATTTTGCCACCTTGCGCGTCGATGCGGCGACGGCAGAATCTTCTTCGCACATACGAGAGCGCGTCCTGCGTGCGCGAGCAGCGCAGACGCAGCGGTTCCAGAAGGCGCGAACCCGCGTGAATGCCCGCATGTCGGCCAAGCAGGTGACGCAGCACTGCCAAGTTGACGCAACCTGCCATGCATTGTTGCAGCAAGCCGTGGATCAGCTTCACTTATCGGCCCGGGCGTACGTCCGCGTGCTCAAAGTGAGCCGAACCATTGCCGATCTTGTTGGGAGCGACACGGTAGAACTTCCTCACGTTGCCGAGGCATTGCAGTACCGAGGGGCGTCATGAAGTTGACGGAACCTAAAAAATGTGCTAGAATTACACTATCGAAAATAAAAAGCTACCCCATGCGTCCAGAGGATCTGGTCGCGCTTGAACAGCAGGAGCGGCGCAAGCGCCTCCAGTGGTCGGTCATCATCCGCTACCTCGTTATCTTCATTGTGGTCCTGCTCTCGTGGCTAGGATCCCAATTTGGTGCGAACTTCTTCCTGCCCGGCATCCTGTTCTCCGTGGCAATGGCTCTGGGGTTCAATTTAGCGTTCAGCTTCTTGTACAGTCGGGATACCATCAATCCCATTTTCCCGTATTTGGGGGTGGTCATCGATATGGCGGTGATTACCACCATTGTTCACTTCACCGGAGGCATCACCAGCGTGTTCCTCCCGCTCTACCTCTTGCAAATTGTTGGCACGAACGTCCAGTTCTCACGCCTGGCGGGGCCGGTGAACTTCTTCGTAGGCACGGCGATGTTCGGTACGCTCTTCGCCCTCGAGCAGCAGGGGATCTTCATGCACTACGCGCCGTTTGATGTGGCGCCGGATTTGCATAAGAATTTCGCCTACATTGCCGCCACAGGCGTTACCCTGGTTGTGCTCATGGCCGTATCCACGTATCGCTCCGGGTACGTCGTGCGGAGCTTGCAACACGTTGAACAGGAATTGGCGAAGGCCAATGAGGATCTGGTTCGGGCAAACCAGGCATTTCAAACTGCTAACCAGCGCTTGAAAGAGCTCGACCAATTGAAGACGGAATTCATATCTGTCGCGAGTCACCAATTGCGCACCCCGCTCTCGGCTATTAAATGGTCGTTGAAGATGCTTATGGACCGGGACCTCGGGCCACTCACGAGTGAGCAAGAGGACATGCTCACAAAGGGCTACCAGAGCAATGAGCGCATGCTTGCCCTCATCAATGACCTGCTGAATGTTTCTCGCATTGAGGAAGGACGTTTCACCTATGCCTTTGCCGATGAAAACATTGAGCCGGTGATTACCGACCTGCTCGATGAGCTCCGGCACGTGGCGGACGAGAAGCACATCACCATGAGCGTCGATGTGCTCCCGCGGCCGCTGCCCAAGGCACGCATTGATAGCCAGAAGTTGCACCTGGCGTTGCAGAACCTTGTCGACAATGCCCTGAAGTACACGCCGGTGGGGGGCAACATTGGCATCCAGGCTCACGTGCAGGGTGATGAGCTCATTGTGAGCGTGCAAGATAGCGGTGTCGGCATTCCCGTGCACCAGCATACCCGGGTCTTCACCAAGTTTTTCCGTGGCGACAATGTCATGCGTATGCAAACTGAGGGAACGGGCTTGGGGCTCTTCATTACCCACAGCATTGTGCAAAAACACCACGGCCGTATTTGGTTTGAAAGTCACGAAGGTCGTGGCACAACTTTCTACATTGCACTTCCGCTGGTGGGCAAGCGTGCACAAGAGCCCGATCGGGTTGAGCGCTTTGAGCACGTCCTCCAGAATTACTAAAGTATGGCCCTACAAATTTCTACTACCATCGACTTGGTGAATAGCGGCGTGGCGGCCTACCTGGCAATTCGGTTACTCCGCGCCTGGCACCAAGATCCAGCTAGCCGCACGTTGAAGAATTTTGCGTACACGTATATTTTTCTCACGCTTGCGTACGTCACACTCTTTGTCCCCCGCTTACTTGCGAGTGGAGAAACCACGCTCCTCGGCATTGCCTTTGCCTTTGGAAATTTTTTCTTCCTCACGGCCTGTGCATTCTTTGGCCGGATTGTCGTGCAGTTCACCCGTCCGCTCATGGTGCGGCCGGTCATCATGGTTTACCATTTCTTAGCTGTCGCCTGCTTGGTGTGGGCGCTCATCCAGCGTGCCACGCCCGTTACTGACCCCATAACCGGGATTACCCAGTGGAATGTGGACCCCGGTGTGGGCGCCCTCGGCGGCTTGCTCCTTCTCATTGTCCTCATTCCCGGGTCTGTGCTGTTCTTGCATCGAGGCGTGCTCGCGCGGGATAATCACATTGTCCGAGTGCGTTCCCTCACCATTGGTATCGGCGGGGTACTCCTGGCCCTTACAGCGATCACCTTTTACTTGGCGGAGACCGAAACCCTGGCAGTCATTGGTGACCTCATGTCCATTGGTGCGCTCCTGACGGTTTTCTTGGGAGTTATCTACCACCGTCCCCACCGGCTACCAGCCCTGCCCCCTTCGCCACCCCAACCACACGCCTAACGCTTCCGGTTATGCCGCACACTATTGCCATTATTGAAGATGAAAGTGTCCTCCGCGATGTCCTGGTGAAGAAGTTCACCCATGAGGGATTTACCGTATTTGCCGCCGAGGACGGTGAGCAGGGGTTGGCCATCGTTCGTGATAAGCGCCCGGACGCCGTGCTCCTCGACATTGTTATGCCCAAGCTCAACGGGTACGAAGTCCTACGCGCCCTGTCTGAGAGCGGCAAACCCTTGCCCCCCATAATCATCATTTCTAATTCCGGTCAGCCGGTGGAGATAGATAAAGCCGTAAGTTTGGGCGCCCGGGACTACATTGTCAAAGCGCAAATTACTCCTGAGGAAGTCGTGGCCAAAGTGAAGAATGTGTTGGGGTCAGTCCCCGCTGCGCCGGCAGCAGTGAGCGCGCCTGCAGTTGTGCAGCCCGTTGTAGATGCGAATGGCGCGCGCCTGCTCCTGGTGGAAGATGACCAGTTTTTGCGCGAGCTCATGCTTACAAAACTCAAGCGTGAAGGTTTCTCGGTCCTCGTGGCTGTCGATGGCCGGGAGGGGCTGGATGTTATCATCCGCGAACGGCCGGCACTCGTCCTGCTCGATGTGATTCTTCCGGGGATTGATGGTTTTAGCGTGCTTCAGCAGACCCGCGCGTCCTCCGATCCTAAAGTGGCGAAGATCCCGGTGATCCTCCTCTCAAACCTTGGGCAGGATTCTGACGTGCAAAAAGGCCGGCAGCTGGGAGCCACTGATTACCTTATCAAGGCCAACTTAACCATCGACGAGATCATCAAGAAAATCCGGAAGTATATACCGGAGTCGTAAGTTGCAGGTTGACCGCGCAAAGACGCACCGGCAAATGCCCAGGTGCGTTTTGATTTAGAGGTAACTTAAGGGGTTGCGCTTGCCGCCATTCACAATAACCTCGAAGTGCAGGTGCGCGCCCGTTGTTCGGCCAGTCAGACCGACAACCGCAATGGTTTGTCCACGTTTTACCGATTGGCCTGGCTTCACGTACATGCGCGCATTGTGCGCGTACAGCGTTTCCCGTCCGCCACCATGGTTAATGACTACGTGGAAACCATACCCGTAGCGGGCGTAGACGACGCTCTCTACAACACCGCTATCGGCAGCGTATACCGGTGAACCCACGTCCCCGTCAATGTCTATGCCGGTGTGACGGAACTTGTAGTACTGGTTTATGCGGCGGCTGGAGGTTGGCCACTGAAACCGGGCACCCGGTGTAACGCGGGCGGGCGGTGGCACATTGAGGAAACCAATGCGCCGAGTTGTGGAGCTGGGTTGCGAGGGGGCGGGTGCGCTTGGCGTATCGATGACTCCTTCGGGCACGATGAGTTCTTCCCCTTCGTTCAGCGCTTCACCACTCGCCAGCCGGTTGAAAGCCAAGATTTTATCCTCGGTAGCTTTGTACTTCTTTGCAATTGTGGCAACGGTGTCGCCCTTCTTAACCGTATGCGTCACGCCGTCGACGGGCAAGATGGTGAGTTTCTGGCCCGGCTTAATGTAGTCCGTTTCGGAAAGTTTGTTTTCCCAGAGGATAGTCGAAGTGGCGACACTGAATTTTTCGGCGATGGTGCTAATGGTATCGCCGCCCTCAACAATGTAGTACCGAACTTCTTCGGTCTCGACATCGGTGACGGCGCCACCAATACCCAGGGCAAGCTGACGCTCCGCATTTTCGGGCATGGCACTGCTCTCTTCACTCACGGTTCGGCGTTGCGGAGTTGTGGTTGGGGTGAGAGCAAGATCTTCGTCCGGATTCGGCAGGGGTAAGGAAGCGAGCCCTTCCACGACTTCCACTTCTTCGGCGAGGTCAGAGGAGAAGAGTGTTGCAAAAATACTCTGCCGGCCAAAGTTGGTAGTCGTGGTTTCGGCTTGGACGTTGTTGAGGGCCACTAAGACTGCAATGGTGCTCACGGCAATGGTTACGGTGCTGCGGTGGAGCAGGAAGAAGAGCCAGCGGTTTTTGGCTGGCGCGAGGAGCCGGGCCAGGTGACTGCGAACGACACGGTACATACGGTACGCCGGCCGAAGGGCGACCACGAAAAGCGCCCGGCCCACCCAGCGGAGAGGATGGATGATCGTTACAATAAGTACACCAATGCTGCGGAAGAGGCGACCGAGCCCGGTGAGCAACGCGATGGTCGCGCGGAGTACAACTTGGGTAATGCGTGTAGAAATACTTCGTTCCTTTGCATCCTCCGCCTCGGCGTTCGTGCTGCCCGGTTGGGTTAAGAACTGCGCCAATTCAGGAGGGGAAACAAAAAATCTCTGCATTGCTGCACGAGATTCGAGACTGGAAGGTACCATGGGGTAGGCTTCCCGTCAAGCATTTCGGGAGTATTTTGGCTAACCTTAGGGAAAAAATGACTTGTGGCTAGCGGGGGAGCATGGTATTCTGTGGTGACTATGTCGTCCGAGCGCTACGACCACCAAGTGGTAGAAAAGAAGTGGCAGGATGTCTGGTATGCCGCCAAGGCGTTTGCAGTTGCGGACCAGCCGACCAAGCCCAAAGCCTACATTCTCGACATGTTCCCGTATCCGTCGGGCGATGGCTTGCACGTTGGCCATCCCGAAGGGTACACCGCGTCCGATATTTTCAGCCGTTACCTCCGTATGCAAGGCAAAGCCGTCCTCCACCCCATGGGTTGGGATGCGTTTGGTTTGCCCGCGGAGAACTACGCCATTAAGACGGGCACGCACCCGGCGGAAACAACCCAGAAGAACATTGCCACGTTCAAGCGGCAAATTCAGTCTTTGGGTTTTAGCTACGACTGGTCACGCGAAGTAAACACGACGGATCCAGGCTACTACAAGTGGACGCAGTGGATTTTTTTGAAGCTCTTCGAACACGGGTTGGCCTATGAAGCCGAGGCGCCTATCAATTGGTGTCCAAAAGACAAAACCGGCTTGGCAAATGAAGAAGTTGTGGGTGGGAAGTGTGAGCGCTGCGGTTCGCTCGTCGAGAAGAAGAATATCCGCCAGTGGCTAGTGAAAATCACCGATCCGAAGTACGTGGAGCGCTTACGCAAAGATTTAGATGAGCTTGATTGGCCAGAGAGCATCAAGCAGTCGCAACGGAACTGGATTGGGAAGAGCGAGGGCGCGGAGGTCAACTTTGAACTAAGAACTGAGAACCACGAACCAGACGGTCCTACTGTTGCCCGTTCCAAGTTCTCAGTTATTACAGTCTTCACCACCCGGCCCGACACCCTCTTCGGTGCAACGTACCTGGTGCTCTCGCCCGAGCATGCGTTCGTTGCACAAATCACAACTGAAAAGCAGCGCAAAGCCGTCGAAAAATACCAGAAGCAGGCGAGCCAGAAGTCTGACCTGGAGCGCACGGAACTCGCCAAAGAGAAGACCGGCGTGTTCACGGGCGCGTACGCAAACAATCCAGTGAACAACGAAAAAATTCCCATCTGGATTGCGGACTATGTTCTGGCCAGTTACGGCACGGGTGCAATAATGGCCGTGCCGGCGCACGATGAGCGGGATTATGCATTTGCGAAAAAGTACGACCTGCCAGTACGCGAAGTCATTATTCCGTACCGGTACTACAAGCCCAATCCGCCACAACCCGGAAAGCGCACGGTGACACGGCAGAACGTGCACGCCATTGTGCGTCATCCAAAAACTGGAAAAATCCTTGGTTTGAAGTGGAAAAATCATCCGTGGACAACGTTCCCTATGGGCGGCGTGGATGACGGGGAAGATGTAGTGGAAGCGGCGAAGCGCGAATTGCGTGAGGAAACGGGCTACACGCACGTTAAGGTGGATCGGATTCTCGGCGGGCCAGTGAAGTCGGAGTACTTTGCGGCGCATAAGGATGAGAATCGCATCTCGTACACGCGCGCCGTGTGCTTTACGCTTACGAAAGATGCACACGAGCCGCTTGCTGAAGAAGAAAACGCAAAACACGAGGTTGTCTGGTTAGATCCGAAGGACGTTACACCAGAAAAGATGACGCACGCCGAGCTTGACGTGTGGCTGGACCGGTTGGCTGGGAAAGACGTGTACACCGGTGAGGGCGTTATGGTCCGAGAGGCCCTGCCAACCTCGCCCTTGCATACACCCGTGTTGGAACGTAGTGCTAGCGCGGGTGCTGCTGGCCATTTGGATAACGCTTTGCAGCGTGTGGGGTACGACGGCCCCTACGACGGCCTCACCTCCCAGGAGTTTCGCAAAGCCATAGTGGGCTGGCTTGAGAAAACCGGGAAAGGGCGGGGTGCAGTCAACTACAAGTTGCGCGATTGGGTATTTAGCCGGCAGCGTTACTGGGGGGAGCCAATTCCCGTGGTGCACTGTGCAAAGTGCAAACAGGATGTGTTGGCCAAGAGTCACGAATTGCACTTCTATGACCAAAAATCATGGGAGAAAATTTTGAGTGGCCGGAAAACTGTGGAATCTCGGGCGCTCAATCCAGAAGAGAAAGGTCGGTATTTTGGCAACATTGGCGTTGGTGAGTATGTGAAGCTCCAGAACATGGTCACGCACGAGGAAGTAGTCTTTGAGGTAACAGACGTCCATACGTACAAACGCTTAGGCGAATTCCTTGCAGATAAAGCAGTGTTTGCGAAAATGGCGCCGAACAAGGACTACAAGAATGAAACGGAATTAGAAGAGGAGTACGCGTTCACGCCGGGGTATGTTGAGAAGATTCGAAAGAATGGCCTCATTGTTTGGGGCATCAAACGTGTGCAACCGGGGCTTGTTGGCGTACCGGAAGACCAGCTCCCGGTTACCTTGCCCGACGTAAAGAAGTACGAGCCCACCGGCACAGGCGAGTCGCCGCTTGCGAACATCACAGATTGGGTGAACACCACGTGCCCGAAGTGTGGCGGCCCGGCGAAGCGGGAGACGAACACTATGCCCCAATGGGCAGGGTCCAACTGGTACTTCCTGCGGTACTGCGACCCGCACAATAATTCGCAGCTGGCTGATCCGGAGAAGCTCAAAGCCTGGTTGCCGGTGGACGTGTATATCGGTGGTGCCGAGCACGCGGTGCTGCACCTGCTCTACGCACGCTTCATCTACAAATTCCTGCACGACATTGGCGCAGTGCCCACGGAGTTGCCGGACGAACCCTTTACCAAGCTCATTAACCAAGGACTCATTCTCGCCGAGGATGGCCAGAAGATGAGCAAGAGCCGGGGAAACGTCATCAACCCAGATTTGGTTGTGCGCGAATACGGCGCAGATAGTCTGCGCATGTTCGAGATGTTCATGGGCCCACTGGAAGATGTGAAGCCCTGGAACACGCGCGGCATAGTGGGCGTGCGGCGGTTTTTGGATAAAGTGTGGGACTTGCAAGAAAAGGTGGACGACTCACACGACCTTCACCGCGAAATCCACACGCTGGTTAAGCAGATTGGCGATGATATTGCTACATTTTCCCTCAATACGGCGGTGAGCAATTTCATGAAGTGGACAAATACCGCAGCAGCGTGGCAAAAAGTTTCCAAAAAAGAGCTTGAAACTTTCCTAACCTTACTCTCACCGTTCGCCCCCCACCTCGCCCAAGAGCTGTGGTCAAAGCTTGGGCACGAGGATCAGGTCCACGACCAGCCGTGGCCCAGTTACGATCCTGCTCTGACCGTGGCTGAGTCTGCTGAAGTGGTTGTGCAAGTGAATGGGAAAGTGCGAGATACGTTTACCGTGCCGACCGGTACGGCTGACGCTGCGCTCCAACAGCAAGCATTAGCCTCGGAAAAAATTCAAAAGTGGCTAGACGGCAAACCACCGAAGAAAGTCATTGTCGTGAAGGGGAAGCTCGTGAGCATTGTGGTGTAGAATACCTGCATGACCCCAGCGGCCGAGCTTATCTACAACCATGATTACGCGCAGCGGCTCTACCGTGGTGAGGGGTCGTTCAAAGAGGTGTGGCAAGACCTGGTGAACCGCGGCGAGGTGTTTGAACGAGTGTTCCATGAGGCTGCGCCCGCCGTCTTGGAGGTCATTCCCACAGTTACTGGCTACGAGTGGCCAGCGGCGACGCACTTCTTGCCCGTCTACATGGCGGCGGATGGTACGAATTTGGTTGCCCCCCTTACCCTGACGGCCACCAATGACATTGAGCAGATGCTCTACGACCTCATTGGCTTGCTCATTCGGACAAATGTTTCAACTGGCTTCCCGTCAGAAGCGCGGCGCGACGCGGCTATCCACGCCATGATCCGCGAGGTCATTCGTCGGAATCACCTGAACCTCGAGGATGCAATAGCGGCGGCCGATTTAGAGCTCCGTGAGCAGCATGGCCTAGATTTTCAGGTCGCTCCCTGGAACTTACAAGAGCAGCCCGCTCGTCATTACCTAGAAGCCTAGTATGGAAATTGTCGCTATAAACCTCAAACGCCCTCAGCCGCTTCTCGTTAAACGCGCCTTGGCCGTGCTCATGGCCGGCGGGGTTGTGGCCTATCCAACAGACACCGCCTATGGGCTCGCGGTAGATGCCACGAACGAGGAAGCCATTGGAAAAATTTTTGTCCTTAAACGGCGCGTGCAGAAACCCCTCCCTGTGCTTGTCGCGAACCTATCCATGGCCAAGCGGTACGTCACCTTCACACCCGTGAGTGAAAAAATGGCCAAGCAGCACTGGCCCGGCCGGCTCACCCTCATCCTACCCTTCCGCAATACCTTGCCCGCAGCACTCATTCTGGGTAAACCGGGTTTGGCCATCCGCCATTCGGGCCAGCCGGTTGCCGAGGCATTGGTCCGGGGTTTAGACCGGCCAATCACCTGCACGAGTGCGAACATTTCTGGCAAAGGGGTTCTGTACTCCGGCCAGGAAGTGGCTCGGCACTTCCAGTCCGAGCCCGTGCAACCCGACCTCATCCTTGACGCTGGTGAAATTCCCGAAGAACCGCCCTCAACAATTGTGGACTGCACGCAAGAGCCGGCCGCGGTGGTGCGGCAAGGGAGCCTGACGCTTTCGGGCAAAGGGGTAAAAGATTTACTCCGACCCAAGCACACCCCGAAACGTCGTTCGGTTCGCTAGCATGCTGCGTCTCAACGCCATCACTCATTATTTTGCCAAGCACCCCAGCCACGAGCTGCGGGAGTTATATTGGTCGGTGGGGATTATGGATTTCGCCACAGCGGCCGTGGCGCTCTTTGAGCCCATCTACTTGTACACGCAGGGGTACAGCATCAAACACATCCTCCTTTTCTACGCTGCGGTGTATTTGGGGTATACGCTCCTCGTTCCTGTGGGTGGGCGCATTGCCGCACGTTTTGGCTTTGAACACAGTATTCTGTTTAGCCAGTTTGCTTTCATTGCCTACTACCTATCGCTCTTCGCCCTACCGTACGCCCCGTGGCTCATTTGGCTGGCGCCCCTCGTGTTTGCTGTGCAGAAATCCCTATACTGGCCGGCATACCATGCGGACTTCGCCACTTTTTCTGTCCGCGAACAGCGAGGACGGGAAGTGTCTGGATACCTCACACTCAATGCCGTGGTCACTATCATTGGTCCGATTTTCGGTGGGTTGGTGCTCTACGCCTTTGGCTTCGGAGTGCTGTTTGGCATTGTCGCGGCGCTCTTCCTGGCATCAACTCGGCCACTCCTTAAACTCAAAGAGGTGTACGATCCCGCGCCTTTTAGCTACGCAAAGTACTGGAAACTCCTGTGGAAGCCCACACACCGCCGCAGCGCGCTGGCCTACTTTGGCTTTGCTGAAGAGCTCGTGGCGCTGGTCCTTTGGCCAATTTTCACCTACTTAGCGGTCTCAACTTTTTCAGAACTCGGCGTGCTCATCGCTATTGCCACGCTCATTACCAGCCTGGGCGTCCTTCTCATTGGCAAGCTCACCGACCGAGCAACCAGCGTGGAGGTCCTGCGTTTTGGGAGTGTGGCCGCCTCTGTGGTCTGGATCCTGCGGGCGCTCATTAGCCTTACGCCGCTGCGGTTGGTGTGGCTAGATGCCGCAGGGCGTACGGCGAAGAGCACAGTTGTGATACCGCTCTTGGCCATGACCTACGAGCACGGGGTACGGGAAGATCCGCTGGCCATCGCGGTGTACTTCGAACAGTCGCTCGCTATTGGCAAACTCTTTGTGGCGCTCCTCCTCTTCTTCTTGGCGGGAGTCACCAACATTTGGCCAGCAGCATTCATTGTGGCGGCGGCGTCTAGTCTGCTGTACGCGCTCCTCAAACCACCGGGCCCGCTCGGCCAACTGCATAAGACATGATTGGGGACCTTACCGACGTACACACCCTCCGCTCGGCTCTGCGGCAGTTTGGCGTGCCACCGACAAAGCACCTGAGCCAAAATTTTCTCATTGACCGAGAAGTGCTTGGGGCCATGGTTGCCGCGGCTGACCTTCCCCCCGATGCAGCCGTGCTTGAAGTGGGAGCGGGCACGGGCGTGCTCACCCGTGAGCTTGGGCAGAAGTGCAAGCGGGTGTTAGCGGTTGAACTGGACCGACGGATCATCCCGCTCTTACGGGAGACCACCGGGACACTCGCGAATGTTGAGATTCTCGAAGAGAATATTCTTCGGCAGCCGGCTGAGTTTTACACCGAGCATCTGGGCAACCCGGCAACCTACCATGTGGTGGCGAATTTGCCATACCACATTACCGCCCGTTTCCTTCAGCACTTCTTGGAGAGTGAAAAACCACCGGCCACGTTCACACTCCTCCTTCAGCAAGAAGTTGCCGAGCGCATGTGCGCCGCCCCGGGCGATTTAAGCCTGCTCGCCCTCAGCGTGCAGGTTTTTGGTGAGCCGGCTGTCGTTGCTTCGGTACCGCGGACCGCCTTCTGGCCGATGCCCAAAGTCACCTCGGCGATTTTACACATCCGTCGCTATCCGCAGCCCCTCTGGCCGGAGACAATCCGGGTCGAGTGCTTCCGGTTGGCAAAACTTGGCTTCCAGCATCGACGGAAAACCCTCATTAACGCGCTAGCTGGGAGTTTGCGCCGAAAACCAAGTGAATTGCAGGTGGTTTTCCAGCGTTGCGACCTCTCGTTGCAGGCCCGCGCCCAAGAACTGACTCTGGACCAGTGGCGCGCGCTTGCTCAGGTGCTTCGGTAGGTCCTGGGGGCCTCCTAGAGTTGACAGGGTATTGCTTTTGTGTTTTGACAACGTCACATTTTTCTGCTACACTTTGGGCACCTTGGAGCAATCCAACGATAGGGACGCTGCCTAAAATCAGCGTACAGTTGTACACCCAAAACATTCGAACCCATGCCAGATGACCGCCGCGATGAGGGGGAAGCCCCAGGCGAAAGAAAGCCGGCTTTACCCCAGCAATCGAGCCGTTTCTTGTGGTTCGTGAGCGCGCTCTGTCTGGCCGCACTCATTCTCGGTGGGGTGCAGTTTAGCCGGGCTATTCGTGAGCCATTCATTCCCCAGCGGCCAAGCATTGCCACAACTGGGCCCGAAGATCAGGAACTTTTAGCCTTAAAATCCAAGGACACCGACGGCGACACGCTGACGGACTACGATGAGCTCTACGGGTCGAATACCAGCCCGTACATTGCTGACTCGGATAGTGATGGTGTGAACGATAAGGATGAAGTAGACCGGGGAACCGACCCCAACTGTCCGGAGGGGACGACCTGTGGTGCGATCACCAACACGAATGCATCCACAACCAACCAGGCCACAACGAATACGGCAAGCGCCGCAACACCAACCGCGCAGCAGATCCGGGATGCCCTGGTTGCTGCTGGGGCTGCCAAGTCCGAAGTAGACGCCATAGACGACGCAACGCTTCTCCTCTCGTACCAGGAAGCCCTTGCAGAAGGCACGAATACAAACGGTGCTACCAATACTGCGAGTACGAATACTGCATCCACGACCCAATTGGAAGACCTCAGCGCCCAGGAGATTCGCTCTCTCCTCCAAGCAAACGGGGTTTCGGCTGAGGTGTTGAATAGCTACGACGACGATACGCTGCGAGCCGTGTACCTCGAAGCGGTCCGCGAGAGCCTCTCCTCATCAACGAATACGAATGCTTCCTAAGTTCGTCACTCCACGACGAAACGAACGCGACCCTCGCTCCCCGCGACGGCCTTTCTGGATGGGCGTTGTTGTGGTGATTATTACTACGGCGTTTGTAGGCACCGCATTTCTGCGGGCGCCAGCGGCCGAAGCACAGTTTAGCCCCTACATCATTGACTTGCTTGCAGCCCAGCAACGCACGCAGAAGTCGCTGTGGGACAAGATTAAAGACATTGCAGACAAGATTGCGAAGCAAGCGGAAAAAGTCTGGAAGACCTCCGGTGATATCGCGTACAAAAATGCCTTGCGCGTTTTCCTTGGCAAAATCGCCGAAGATACTGCCACGTGGGTTGCCTCCGCGGGGACTGGGCAAAAACCCCTCTTTATTACTGATGGGAATTACTTCAAAGACCTTGGGTACGCCGCCGCTGGGGATTTTCTCGACACGCTAGCGACCGAAACCTACGGTCGCAGCTTGTGTGACCCAGGGACGTATAAGTTGCAAATTGACATAGCTGTACGCACCAAGCTAAACCCGAACTTCTGTGCAGAGAGCTGCCAGAAGAACGCCGATGTCCAGAAGGATCAGGAGGTCGCGGTAGGTGTGGCACCAGCAACCTTTAACTTATCTCTCAATAACGCACGGGCAACCCGTACTACTCTGCAAGGGTGGGTCGATCAAGGCAAAAATATGACCGGGAGCGACCGGATGCTGCTAGGGTGCCCCGACCCCATGACCACCAGCGCCTGTTTGGAATCGTACAACACCGCAATCGCGATTGCCGAGCAGAACATTCAGACGAATTTACGAAAGTGTCAGCAAGCGTGCAACAATCCGTCACTCGGCCTTACCCGAAGGCAGTCATCTTGCTCGCTAAGCAAGATTAAAGAGAATATTGGGAATGCTTCGGTCGGCGTGGGGCTGAGCATTTCTTCAGGGGGGTACTGTGATAATAATCGGGGCCTGAGCTGTACCAAGAATTCAGATTGCGGTGAGGGTAGGTGCATTGTTACCAAAGCCTCGGTGCGTTCGGACGCTCTGCAGAAAGCTTTTGAAGATGGCGACTTGCCAAAGATTTTTGATCCCGGCCAAAACCCGCTCGGCCAGTTCCTCAGCGTTACGGAAGCGGCGCAGCAAGCGGCTTCGGAAAAAGAAGAGCAGGAGAAGAATTTGATTACCTTTGGCGCCGCGCTACCCGTGCGCAGCCTGATTAGTAATAAAGTTAAGACGCCTTCTTCAATTACCACGAGTGCAGCCCAGGAAGGTTTGAGCCCGTCGAACGCGGCGCAGAGCGAGACCAAGCAAACGGGATCGCCCGTAGCCGATGCCTTTGGCATATTCACCAAGACGCTCACGAGTAAGCTCATTGAGCGCATCTTTAACAAGGGCATTGTTGATGACAGTGGCAATCCGAAGAGCCTCGTGCCCGGCACCATTGGCACAGTGCGCGGCGGCGTACAGGCAGCGCGGGAGCGGTTCGCTTCACTTTCCCAAGTCAGCCTTGGCACGGGGGGCAGCTTAGATACGCTCACCGATCTGAGCTCGTGTCCCTCAGATGTTGCAGTTGCTTCGCAAACCAGCGTGAGCGCTGCCGCAACAAATAACTGTGTAATCGAATCCTCGTTCCGCCAGGCCGTTGAAGAACGCCTAACGGTAAAAGAAGCTTTGGAACGCGGCCTCCTCTCCGACCAGAAAGTATTCGGTTTCGATGCCAATGGCCGAGAACCCGACTACCGGAATGGCTACCCCTACCGGAGCCTGAAGATTCTGCGGAAGTACCGTATCGTGCCGGTCGGCTGGGAGTTGGCCGCCGAGTACATTCGGGATTTTGAGAAGCAGAACGTGAACATTCGAACGCTCATGCAGCAGTTTGATAACGCTGACTCACCCTACTTCCGGCTCGTGGACCCCAGCTGGGTGCTCAAAGCGCCGGAAAACATTTGCTTGCGCACGGGCTACTCGGAAAACGTTGTGGCCGAAGAGTATGTGGACGATGACGGTGATGAGGGCGGTAGTAAGAATCTCGATTACTCCAAGCGCTACTGTAATGGTGACTCCGACGCAAATGTTGGGAAAGAGTGCGTGTGCGATGATGGGACACCGAATTCGGAGAAGAGCATCAGCTCTTGTGTTTCGACATACGATTCCAATGATCCGAATCAATCCGGCAACAACCTCCCCAAGAACAAGTGCTTAGACTCGTACAATAATTCCAATGTCCGGGCGACCTGTGCCTTCATTACCCCCCGTGTGCGGCAGGTGCAGCGACGTGAAGAGTGTGTGGATGAGCGCACGTGCATTTTGGAAAACGACGACGGTACCTGCAAGCAATTTGGCGTGTGTACGCAAGAAGAAGATATCTGGCGCTTCAATGGCCAGTCGTGTAATTCACAGTTTGCGTCCTGCCAAACCTTTACGAATTCGTCAGGTGAGCAGGTGAGCTACGTGCAGAACTCTCTCCAGAAGAGCCTGTGCGGCGAAGATAATGCAGGCTGCCAGCAGTACTGCACGGCCAAGGATTTTGGCACGGGCCAGTGGTCCTGTACAGCCTCCAGCCCCGCCACTCGGCGCTACGATAATGATTTGCAATCCTGTGATCCATCTGCCGAGGGTTGTACGCAGCTTGTCCGTTTCGTTTCGGGAACAAATATTTTCCGGAACGGCAGCTTTGAAGAATCGACAGTGGTCAACGTTGCGAATAACGTGGCTTTCCCTGGTTGGCGGACGGGAAACAATAGCCAGACCTGCGGGGCCCAGACCTTTGCCGCGAGTGATGCGGTGAGCGGGACTCAGTCCGCCCGCGTACAGTGGGCTCCCCCTTGTGTTGGTGATCCATCACACTACTTCACCGCGGGCGTTGAAACGGGCATACCCGTTGGGGGTAAAGCCTTCACGGTTTCTTTCTACGCAAAGACGGAAGGGGCCGCCTGCCGTCCAGCCTTTCAAATGTCTACGGGCGGTGAGTACTCGCCCGTTGCGAATGCCACGCTCACGCCGGAGTGGCAGCGTTTCAGCTACACCTACACATTTACCGCTGGCCGCACTGAAACGAGCTTCGTTACCTTCTTCCGTACCACCACCGACTGCAGTTACCTTGTGGATGCGGTGCAGGTTGATGAAGGCGATCAACTGACAGACTACAAAGACTACGGTGCGGTAAACCAAGCCCACCTCAAACTGCCGCCAGCGCAAGGTGGCTACAACCTTGGCTGCACAGGCAATCCGACCATCGACCCCCCTGCCTGCGCAAACTTTGCCCTCAAGTGCACGGCCGATGACATGGGGTGCGACCTCTTCACTCCGCTTAACGGTGGCCAGAGCATTCCGGCGAAACCGGGTGAAACGTGCCCTGCAGATAAGGTAGGCTGCGCGAGCTTCCGTGAGCAACCCACTGACGGGATGCTCAGTCGGGTAGCCGAGCGCACCGGCTACTACTGTCAGAATGAACTCGGCGATCCGAACTTCAAGTTCGTTTCCTGTGTTGACGATACTCAGTGCGGTGGCGTTCCCGGCGCATGTCAGCCACTCGTCTCTTTCATTGGGAATACGGGCGCGAGCTGTACGGCGCAAGAAGTGGGCTGCGAGGCCTACACGAACCTGGATGAGGTGGCAAAGGGCGGGGAAGGCAAAGTACAATTTACCCGACTGCAGCTCTGCGTCCCGCCGGACTATACAGGTACGCTCGCGAATTACTACTCATGGGTTGGCGACAATGAGAGTGGGTACCAGTTGAAACAGTACCGTCTCGTCCGCAGTAACTTGGATGCGGCACCGTGTACCAATCTGGAAACCAATTTGCCCCTCGGTTGCGTGGATGGTACACCCGGCCACCCGGTGGCCTCCTGCACCGCCGCCGACTTGCCAACCAACCCCGACTGCGCGCAGTACTACGATGATGGCGGGAATACTTACTACCGGCTCCGCTCCCGCGTGATCCACCAGACCGAAACCTGCCACCCGTTCCGGAATACAATTGATACCCTTACCTACTATGCAGATAGTGGTCTCTCTACTTCGTGCTCAGAGGCCGCTGTAGGCTGCCGGGAGTACGTTGGGAATACTGGCAGCAATACCCGCGTCATCCTGACGAGCGACTTTGAACGGGGAACATACGAGCCCTGGTCTTTAGCAAATGCCGCAAACCCCTCGCCGGAGAGCGTGAACTACGGTGGCCACTCGCTGGATGTCTCCGGCCCACCCGCGGCCCAAGCCGATTTGAACGGCGCGCTTGAGCAGGGCAAGTCGTACACTGTTCAATTCTGGGCTAAGGCTCGGGGTGCCGCTCCGGTGAATGTGGACGTCACACTCCAAGCAACCGGGGTTGCCGCCCTGGGTACGGCCACGATTTCTCCAGAGTGGAACGTGTATACCCTGGGGCCCGGCGCGGTAAACTTTAGTACTGCGGGCAATAACCTCATGAGGTTCACTGGTAGCGGTGATTTCTTCATTGATAATGTTGTTCTCACCGAACTTACGGATAATGTGTACCGCATTAAGGGCAGTCAAACCGCATGTGGTGGCTTTGAAGGCTGCCAAGCGTACCGCAACCGTAACGGTGAAGTTGCCAACTACCTCTCGTTCGCCAAGCTCTGCCAGGCGGACCGTGTGGGTTGCGAGCGCGTTATCAACACACAGAATTCCACCACGCCCTTTAGCCGGACATTGGATATGCCCAACCTCCGCGGGGACGTGGATGGAAATGGAACTATCGACCGCTCCGATATTGATTACCTTATTGCCTACACGTTTGGCGGGGGCCCGCCGCCGTTCGTCAGTGAATCGGGCGACGTGAATGGTGATGGCCCAACTGATATTGGCGATGTCAACGCTCTCATCCGGTACGTGGAACAAGGCGACGCCACTGCCATTGTGAACCGCGTGTACCCCAATGACAGTGGATTTACGCCGGGCGACACCATTGAGTTCTGGGTAAATGATCCAGCAAAGTCTTGCCAAGCCGAAGATAAAGGTTGTCGGGCCCTCGGGAAGCAATCCCTGGGTATGGCAAAAGTTGGCGGGGCATTCCAGAAGTCGCTGTTGACTACAGATACCGTATTCGCGCGAGACAACCCAGATGCGTACACCAGCATCCTCTGTGGGAAAGACGCGCTGTTCTGCGATGCCTTTACAACGCCAACAGGCTCAACGTCGTACTTCCGCGATCCCAGCAATCGGACCTGTTCTTACCGTGAGCCGAGTGGCGGCAACGCGGGGGGCTGGTATGTTGATGGAACATCCGAGCTCTGTCCGTCGATTTCGCCCAAGGGTATTCCTCCGGAAGTACCCAACGGTGGATTTGCTGGCAACTGTCCCGGTGAACAGAGCGGTTGTGGCATGTACTTGGATCCGCTGGGTACCGGCGAAAGTTTGACTTCGAATAATGATCTAGAAGTAGGCGCTGCCAATCCTCAAGGTTGGACAACTGCCTTCTGTTCCAACGATCCTACGCGCACCTGTACGCAGAATAGCGACTGTGGCAGCGGGAATACCTGCAATGCCGGCGCGGGGATGCTGGAGTACGCCGACCACGGTGGCACCAAGGCCGTGCGCCTAGCAATTACGGGTTCCACGCGGTTCCGCCAAAGCGTGGTCTTGCAAGCAAACACCTTCTACACCATTAGTACTCAGGTTCAGCGGGGGAATCAGGGAGGTGTGCCTACGAATGAAGACGTCCGTATTGGCGTGATGAATTGCCGCGATGCCAGCGGGAACGGCGTGGAAGTACCATCGCCAGATGTAGCCGTTCATACCAGCAACCAAGACTCCCGGCTCAACATTCCGGCCGACCAGTTTGAAACCACGGGCTGGCGGCAGGTGAGCGCGCGCTTCTTCTCAGCGAATGCTGTCACGTGTCAGGTTTTCGTTGGTGCCGATGGCGGGACTACCGGCCACTGGTTCGATAAGATTCAACTTCGTACCACTACGAGTACAGCGGTTCTGCGACAGAGCGTGGACAGCACGTCCTGCAACGGACAGGTAGGCGATAAGCTGGGCTGCCGACTCTTCAATGACCTATCGAATACGGGTCTCACCTACGACGCCGACCAAAGCCCAGTTGGCGGCAGCCCAACAGACGTTGACAGCGTTGGCGCGCCCGCTACGTGCGGTTCCGCGGGCGAGGTCTGTGATAGCAATGTACTCCTTAAAGTTCGGCGGGACCGTACCTGTAGCCAGTGGATTGCCCCAACCACCACCATTGAGAGCACAAAGCCCACGGGCCAGAAGGAGAACCTCACGGTTGGCCTTGCCACGTGTGATAGCTTTAGCCCCAGCGGGCAGTGCAACCACTACGTGGATGAAATGCGCTGTGCGAACAACCCGAAGCAAACCTGCATTGTAGATAGTGATTGTGGTTCTGGTGGTACGTGTAAGCTTTTCTCCATTACCGGTGAAACACCTCAGCCCGTGCCAGCCTACACGCGTGAAGATCTGCGTAACAAGAGTGGCTACACCATTGCGGGTATGAGCTGGGCAGATGGCACGGTTCAAGGCAAATTCCCATTTGGTTCGGCTCCCCAAGTTGGTGGTGATGGCGTGGCGGTCACCGACGAGCTCTTGAACGGTACGTTTGACCAAACGCAAACCATTGCCACGGCCGGTTGGACACTGAGTAATCCGGATCCAGCGCGTACACGCGGGACAATACTGTACAGCACCGACGATACAACCGTTGAGCTCATCACTGAAGAACTTGTAGACACCAGCGGCGCTAAGGCTCCTACACAAGCCAACCAGCGTTTAGAAATTACCCCCTCGGCATCGGGAACCACCGCGGTTACTCTGCTCACCGCTTCGAATATTCTCACGAACCGGCTCACGCCGGAGCGGACGTACATGTTGGCGTTCGATATTCGATACTTGACCCAGCCTGACCGATCGCTCCCCGAGCCGCAAACCCTGTTCCGGGCTGGCATTTCCTCGGGCACTTCTATTGATACGTTTACGCTACCCGACTATACCTGGCAGGGAACGGTAAAGCCTTCAACCCAGTGGCAGCGTTTCGTCATTGGACCCTTGCGGCTCGATGAGGCTGCAACGTTGCAGGAAGGCAACACCACGGGGGCTACCCACCGAGCGCTGAACACCGAGAATGCATTTGCCTTCTTCACGACCGACGCCACGAATCGAACGCCCTTCAGCATTGATAACGTTTCGCTTCTGCCCGCGCTGGGTGTGGCGGAGCCAGCCCCAGCGACCGCCACTGGCATTACCGGTCAGTTGAGTGGGGATGCCTTCATCGCCCGTTCTTGCCGGGCCTACCCAAACGCCTCAGCACTCGCGTGCAGTTACCAAGACGACACCGGCAAGCTTTTCCAGGGTTGGCAGGGGTACTGCTTGGAACGTGACCCGAAGAATGTTAACAACTGCCTAACCTGGTACCCCGTTGACCTTCTCGCTGGTGAGCGGAACATCTTCGGTAAGGTCGAGGCTGCCGGTTATGCCGGGCCAGTGCCGCTGTACCTCTGTGCACAAGAGAGTTCCAGTGCAGGGTCCTCGAGTAACTACCGACGTAACAATATTGCTCCACCGATGTCGAGAATGAGTGGCGATGGCAACTGGGGCACTACCGCGGTTACCTCACCCTTCCCGCTGAGCCAAATAGCATCGGTGATTGTGCGCGTGAGCGGCCGTAGCAATGATGAGTGGTCAGCCATTGGTACCGAACTTACCGCGACGCGAGCGAATGGCGAATACGAATGTCAGTCCGGCGCTCACTGCGGCCGGTGGGGGACCAGTGGTCGCACGGCCGAGCCGTGGTTTGTGGCTTGGTGCGGTGGCAATGGCGGTGACCACATGGACTGTGATAAGAATTCCATCCTCGACTCATGGGCAAACATGTCGACCGGTTTCAGTAATGACCCGTGCAATGACTGGGAAGATGCTGAGGATACCGATTTCTGGGGCGTACGTCTTAACTGGGCTGGCCCAGATTCACGGTCGGTGACTGCATACTTTGGGAAATGTGACTCTACCCCAAGCGACGGTGGCGTAGCGGTACAACTGGACTTCATCCCCCGGGAAATGTGCACGCTCGTGGCCCAGGTTGCGGACCCCAACGGCCGAACGGTAGCGTGGTCACAAAAGGTGAACTCCATGTCCTCCTTGGTGGAGAACTTTGACTACAAGCAGACCCACGATGCCGCGCCGTTTGGCCGCATCGTCCCACCGGAGCAGTACTTTGATGACCCAACCCAGTGGGATACGAGCGCCGAAGATGGCAAGCAAGCCGTACCCATAACGGTCTCTGATAGTGGCGTTCGCGTGAATGCTGCTTACAGCTGCCGAACGAACAACTGCCAACCGCGAACCTGCAGCCAAACCGGCGCATCCTGCATTACGCAAGCGGAAATTACCGCGTGCCAGACAGCGGGTGGCGTGTGCATTGGCTCGGGCCCAACGAAGCACTGCCAAGGCGGGGTGGCGCGAGCGTGCTCAACCAGCTCGGAATGCGATAAAGATGCGAATGACGTGAATTACGCGTGTGACTACGGAAGCACGGTGGTTCGGGGTGGTGGTGTGTACTCAACACTGCGTCGGACGAATACCAACGTCCCGCTTCAGCACCTCAAGCTCTTGTTCGCGAACGTCTTCAACATTTGGCAGCTAGATCCCACCTTGGCTACCCAAAACTACGCTTTGCAAGCGGGTCCTGGATCCCTATACCAGCGCTGGCAGGCTGACTATGCCAGCATGCCGCTGTGCGGGGGAGCGTTTAACCGCAGTCTGACGACCGAGGCAGACATCCTTGCCGGTCGGGCATACTGTGGCAACTTACCAGAAGTTTCCAACATTGCGGTGAATGCAAGCACGCAGCCCCGCGTAGTCATCCATGACGGTGAAGTCATCCAGCTGAAGTTCAATAGTTACGTTGATCCGGAGCAGCTGCCTTTGCGCAACATTGCTATTGACTGGAACGGTGACATCGCGAGCGGTACAGACCGGCAAGTAGTATCGTGGGGTTTCGCGCCGCGGAGTGATCCTGCCGACCCCCACGCGGTTTCTCACGTGTACCGGGTTGGTGCCGACTTCGTGGGTTCGAACCGGTGTTACGATGCCGGCCAAGGCCCTTACAAGGACCTCGCGGAAGTGCAGGGGCACGAGTACTGCGTGGCCACACCCCGGGTGCAGATCCAGGACAACTGGGAGTGGTGCAATTACACGGGCACCAATAACGCGCTGGGCCGCTGCTTGAATGCAAGCTTCCCCGTTACGAGTAGTAATGACTACTGGTCTTCCTATGGCGGCGACATCATTGTCGTTCGGTAACGCATGATACAACGACTTCGTACCACCATCGCTCGATTTCGCGCCCACCCCGTGAGGGGTGTGGTTGGCATCTGCTTAGTGCTGTTCAGCGTGCTGTACGTCGCGGTTCCTCACCCGGCATTTGCCCAGTCAGCCAGCAGCGCCGTTGAAAATGCCATCGTGCAGATCCTCGGGCACATCCTGGGGTTTTTCACGTACGTGTTTGGCCAAATTCTCATAAAATTCATCGATATCCTGGTAACGGTTGCGCAGTTTAACAACTTCATTGATGCGCCCGCAGTGAAGACGGGGTGGGCAATCACCCGCGACATGGCCAACATGTTCTTCATCGTGGGCCTGCTGGTAATGGCTATTGGCACCGTGTTCCGCGTTCAGGAGTACCGCTACAACCGGCTGCTGCAGAAGCTCATCATCATGGCCATTCTCATTAACTTCTCCAAGAGCATTGCCGGGTTCTTCATCGACCTATCCCAGGTGGTCATGCTCACTTTCGTGAACGCCTTTAAGGGCATGGCCGCGGGGAACCTAGCATCCGGCTTTGGCATTGAGAATATACTTAGCCTTTCCAGCAATGCCTCGGCCGCCGGGGGCGACATTAGCTTCCTCTCCGTGGTTGGCGCGCTTTTCGCAGCTGTGATCATGGTGTTCATCGCCACGGTGGTGGTGGGCATTTTCGTTGTCGTCTTGTTGCAGCGCATTATCATGTTGTGGATTTACATTGTTCTGGCGCCGACTGCGTACATGGTGGCCATCTTGCCCGGGAGCCTGGGAAGTTGGTGGAATAGCTGGTGGCGCGATTTTTCGGCCTACCTGGTGAAGGGCCCGGTGATTGCCTTCTTCTTATGGTTGGCCCTCACCGTTATTTCGCTTTCCAATACTGCGCTCATTGAAGACACCGGGGCGGTGCGTGAGTCCACAAATCCGCTTGGCGTTACGGACTCAACGACAATTGATCCCAACAGCGCGGCGGCCTTTGCGTCGGATGCCACGACCGCGGCGTCCATTATTAACTACTTCGTCGCGGTGGGCATGCTTATCGCCGGCCTGCAGCAGGCCATGAAGGTGGGCGGTGCGGCGGGCGCTGTGGCCGGCAAGTGGATGGGTAACTTTAACAAGTGGGGCAGCAGCATTGCACGTTCACCCGCCACCTTTGGCAAGTACGCGCTCAAGCGGCCCGCTTACGACGCGGCTGGGGCAGTGCTGGGCGGTGCCAGCAAGATACCGCTCGTGGGTACAACCTTTGGCAAGCTCAATGCTCGGCTGACGCGCCAGCGCCAGAAGTCGGAAGAGAAGGACACCGACTGGATTAACTACGCGGATGAGAATACGCGAAAGCGTCTTGCCACGTCACGTGTTGCGCTCACGGAGAACGCCCGTCGTGACCAGAAGGCGGCCCGCGAGAGCGCCATTAAGAATAACCAATTCCGGGGGTACTCAGCGGATGAGAAGCAGCACGTGATTAACAGCTACCGGGGCGACATTGGTCACCAAATGCGGTGGGATGCGACGAAGGGTGAGTACTACGAAACTGCTTCTGATGGCCCAGGCCACAAGATTCTGCGCGACCACCTGACCAAGAAGAGCCCGATTAGCATGATGCCGGATTTGCGTGCTGCCATAGCGAGTGGCGATGCCGATCTAGAACGGTATTGGCGAGAGCAGATTGAAAAGTCGATCAACAAGATGACCCCAACGGATTTCAACGACATGGATACAGCCGGGTGGAAGGATGCGACGAATGCCGATTTCCGGCACATTGTCTTTGGACAGCTTGTGCCACGGTCAAATGTTGACTTCGCCAAGCGCATGCGTTCCACGGTGAACGCAGCCAACCTGAATGATATCAACGAAGCGTACGCCATGAATGCGGGCCTGCCTGCAGGCTCGGTACTCTTCCGACGGGGAACGGGCGGCGCTGCGAACGCGCAAGACGCGCAACGCCGCATGCAACGGGCGGATGACCGCATGCGTCAAGTGCACAATATTTCTGGCCTGCGGGACTTTGTGAGTGGTAAGAACAATGCCTTTGGTTTAGGCAGCGACCTTCTGAAAACCTTCAATATTCAAGGAATGAAAGGCGGCTTCATCAGCGACCCCACAGCCAAACGCAAGGTGGCGGCTATGCTGCAGGGAGCGCTGGAGCAAGATGTGGCGGCTATTGAAGCGAACCTCGCGGATTTGGACATTGAGGCGAAGGAACTCCAACAACCATCGAAGTTGGTGGATGCCAGTGGCCGCCCGCTTTCCCAAGCAGACGTAACCGGACGGGCGTCGGAAATTACCCAGGAACGAGAAGCGCTCCAGAAAGAGCTGTCGCTGAAGAAAGAGGCAGCAGCGAAGTTAAACGATCAGCAGACGCTCGACAATGTGACGTTCTACAACCGCGATCAGCACACGTCCCTCGGAGACGCTAAAACCTCTATTACGCACGAAGGTGTTCACGCCTCGCTCCAAGAACTAGATCCTGACAAGAAATTGCGCCAGGAATGGTTGCGTGCCATGGACCCCGCAGACCGGGTGAAGATGCGGGATGAAGTGGCAAAGCATACTGAAAATGAGTTCATTTCCACTGATGAGGCTTTCGAAGAGTACCTTGCCGAAGGTCTAACCAACCAGGGTCGGTACGGTTCGAAAGATCCCAACGCAATTCAGCTCAAGCCTGAGATCCTCATGGCCGTGCGCCGGGCTGCCGAAGCAAAGGGTGTGCAATTCAAATACGTTGGCATGAGCCAGGCGACAACACCCACCCCCGAATCCGTGCCGTCCCGCACTCCCTCGAAGCGCGAGCAGAAGTTGGAACAGGACTTTGCTGCCAAGCGCAGCCAAGCAGGCACCATTGAAGCGCGGTATCGGGTGGAGCGCGATGAAGCCATGAGCACATACGATGCCGCTGCAGAGGCAGCTCAGCAAGAAGCGCAGACTGCCGAAGCACACCTCGATACTTTGCCACAAAGCCAGTACGTGGCTGCCCAGCAGGCCAGCATCCAGAAACTCCAGCAGCAGGCCGCCGACGTGCAGACCGGACCGCAAGGTCGGGGGCTACCCCAACGGGAGCGTGAGCGCCTGGCCAAACAGTACCAGGCTTCGGCTGCGTCGCAGCAGCAAGCCCTTGACCAGTGGGTGACCAACCAGTCCATGCAGGATCCCGCCTACGCCGAAGCACTGGGCCGAGTTCAGGAGACACAAGCTGCTCGGGATCGCGCACAGGCGGCGAAGGCAGCCTTCGATGCGCTGCCTCTTGAAGAGCGATTAGCGCAGGCGAAGCAGCGGAACCCAGAAATTGAGCGGCTCGAGAAGGAAATGCAGAAGAGCCGGGCCAAGAGCGAACAGGCCGAGGCAAAGGTTACGGCAGAGCGCCGAGCCCAGTACGTGCCACCGCAACCCGCGGCCCCTGCGCCTGCGCCCGCCGCCAAGCCTCAACCCGCACCGCGACCCGTGCTACGGCCTCGACCCGCGATCGCGGTGTCACCTCGAGTCGCGCAGAGCACTGAGCAAGCAAGTGGCGGCGTGGCGAACGTGTCTAGTGCCGAAAATCCAACCATTATTCAAAACGTCACGCAGAACATCCAGCAAGTTTTCAAGGGTGCTTCCGATACGGTACGGGGTCAGTTGAGTGCAATCGATGGCCCGTACATTGATAATGCCTTCCGCAAAAGCTACATGTGGAAGGGTCTGCTCAGCCTGGTGAAAGAGAACATTGGTGAACTGCAACGATCGGAAAAACTCTCTGACCTTGGCCGCGCTGAGCTCACGAAGCGTATTGGGAAATTGGACAAGCACGTCCAGGACGAGAACTTGGACGGCTTCAAGCAAGAATTCGGCGAACTCAAGAATATGTTTGGTGCAGGGAGCACCGAAGAGTAACCTATGCCCGATAATCTCCTCATAAAATTCCAGAAACTCCCCGACGCCCAGAAGGCTCATGCCTCTGATCCGGCGGCAATGCGCACGCTTGATAGTTTGGAGCGTCAGTACGCCGTGAACCTCGCCGAGCTGGTCATGCGGGTTATGGTTCAGGAAGTGGAACCGGCTCGTCTGGACGAGGTGCTCGCCAGTCAGTACCGCGTGGAGCCCGCGAAGGCCAAAGAGCTGGCGAAGCACTTGTTGGACGATCTCTTCTTTGCGCACCGCCTCTTAGAAGTGCCGGATGTGAAAGATACGTTAGCAAATGTGCCGGCACCGGCGCTCACTCCTCAGGCTGGAGCCACTCCGTTCCTCATGCACCCGGATGATGAGCAGGACATCCAGAACCATGCAACCGGGCTGCAAACTGCGCCTCCGCCGACCGTGGACACCGACCCCACGCACGTTACGGCGCGTCTAGAGAAAATGGAAGGTCTGCAGCTCGATGATTTCCTCCACCGGCGTTTCATGAAGGTAGTGGAGGCTCGCTTAGTAGACGTACGTGATCACGCCGAGGCCAAAGACATACTCATGCGGCCCCAGAAAATTGGCGGCCTAGGATTTGAGGAGGCGCGGGCGGATAGAATTGTGCGAGAACTCGACAGCGTGGTTGAGGAGCTTCACCGTCGGCCAAAACCTAAGGTTGCGCCTGTCCCACCGCCTGCGCCCCGGCCAGCACCGGTGAAACCCATGCCGCCCCCACCGGCCAAGCCTCCAGTGATTCCGCCGCCGGTGGTGCCCGCCGTTCCAAAACCGGCCGTGCCGTCCGCTCCGAGAGTAGCAAGCACGACGCCAATCGCCCCGACCCCGCCCGCAAAGCGCGTCGTGGCGCCGCCCCCGTGGTTCCGGCCCGCCAATGTGCCCCCGGCAAAACCCGCCGCACCACCGCCCGCTCGGCCAGTGACACCGCCTCGCCCCCGCCCCGCCCCGCCGCAAACCCCGTCATACCGCGACGTGGTCACGGACGTTCGGGCACCAGTGCGGGTGATGGGGCCCATTGAGGTTCTTGGCAATCTTTCGATCGATGATTTCCGACGTCTCGGCGGCACCCCCCTGGCGTGCACACAGAAAATCGCCGAGGAAATAGAAGCCCTTGGTCAGGATTCCTTTACCCAGCGGTCAGCGGGCATTTCCGCTTTCCGGCAGTCGCCGGTCTTCCGCTCGTACCTTACGCTGGGGCAGCTCGCTATGGAACGGAAAGAAGAAGTGCAAGAGATTGCTGAACTCCTTCGGGCCCAAGCCAAGCCTTCGCTTACGCAAGCAGAATTCGAAGCTATTGGGCAGCTCATGCGCCAATTCCGCTACTAAGGTATGATGCAATTTGTCGTCCCCCAATTCATAGACGTCGAGGACAAGATCCTCGGGCCACTCACGGTCCGGCAGTTCATCCTTATCCTCATTTGGGGGGTCGTCGGCTTCCTGAACATCCGCATTTACAATAATTTCCTCATTGCCGTCATCATTGACATATTTTGGTCGGCATTTGTCTTCCTCTTCGCGTTCATCAAGATTAACGGCCGACCCTTTCACTTCTTTATACTCTCGCTGGTGCAAACGACGCGGCAACCCAAGCTCCGGGTGTGGCACAAAGAGGATACTGAGTATGAATTCCGCTTTTCGTTGGCCAAGGCCATCCGTCCGGTTGC
>CAZAMC010000003.1:92697-94683 GCA_964486505.1 uncultured Gammaproteobacteria bacterium | reverse complement strand
CAACCCCCTCCAGGCCCCACGCCCCCTCGACGCAAAAATTTCTTGACGTCTGGGAGATTAAAGATGACGTGGTGATCCTTCGCAACGGCACCATTCGGGGCATTCTCTTGGTGTCATCAATGAACTTCGCGCTCAAGTCTGACGAGGAACAAGCCGCTGTTATTCAAGCGTACACGCAGTTCCTGAACACCCTCGATTTCCCTCTGCAGATTGCCATCCAGTCCCGCAAGCTCAACATTGACCCCTACCTGGAGAGCCTGAAACAAGTGGAGAAAGCGCAGACAAATGAGCTCCTTAAGATGCAGACCCAGGAGTACATTACGTACGTTCGGGAGCTGGTGGAGCTCGCGGATATCATGTCTAAGCACTTCTACGTCGTTGTTCCGTTCCAGCCGGGTTCGGGGAAGCGCATGAATTTCTTCAAGCGCTTGAGTGCCGCCCTCTCTCCGACGAACGTCATTCACATTAAGCAAAAGCGCTTTGACGAAATGCGGGAGGAGCTTTTAAAGCGCGTTGACTTCGTGGTGGATGGTCTATCGGCCCTAGGCTTGAAGGCTGTGCCCCTGGATACGCAGGGTCTCATCGAACTCTTCTACAATACCTACAATCCCCAAACCTCGGACCAGGAGAAGATTACGAATATTGATCAACTAAGCATTGAACGGTAATGGCCATTAACCTTTCCCGAAAACCCAAGCTCCAACCGGCTGACACTCCGCCACCCATGGCTCAGCCGATGACCGAAGAGGAGCGTCAGCGGCAAGCAGACCTCGAGCTCCAGCGGAAGCGCGAGATGCTGGAAGCCGAACGCATTTACCGTCGGGGCGTGGTTTCTGTCCGTGACTTCATTGCGCCGGCTTCATTCAAGGTGAACCCGCGCGATATTGAAATCGGCGGGAAGCTGGCCCGCACAATGTTCGTGGTCACCTACCCCCGGTACATCGCCGTCGGTTGGTTTGCACCGATTATCAACCTCAACGTGCCCCTGGACATCAGCATGTTTTTCTACCCCGTGGGGTCGGAAGTCGTGCTCAAGCAGCTGCGGAACAAGGTCGGTCAGCTTGAAGCGCAAATCTTGGCCGATGCCGAGAAGGGCGCCCCCCGTGACCCGATTCGAGAAACAGCCCTCCGGGACATTGAGCAACTCCGCGATAACCTCACCCAGGGAACCGAGAAGTTCTTCCAGGTGGCGCTGTACGTGACGCTCTACGGGAACACCAAAGATGAGCTGGATAAGCTCTCGGACCGCGTGGAGGCAATGTTCGGACAGAAGTTGGTGTATAGCAAGCGCGTGCTCTACCAAGCCGAGCAAGGCTTCAATTCCACGCTCCCGCTTGGCCAAGACGAAATCCAGGTGAACTTCAACATGAATTCCTCGCCGGCTGCCAGCAGTTTCCCGTTTATTTCCTCAGACGTGTCTTCGGATAACGGGATTCTCTACGGCATCAACCGGCACAATAATTCGCTTATCCTCTTCGATCGGTTTAGCTTACAGAATGCGAACTTCGTTGTCTTCGCCACCTCGGGCGCCGGGAAAAGCTACGCCGTGAAATTGGAAATCCTCCGTTCCCTCATGGTGGGTACCGACGTCATCGTCATCGACCCAGAACGTGAGTACAAGTACTTGTCGGACGCGGTGGGCGGAACCTACATTAACATTTCCCTAAACTCGGAATCGAAGATTAACCCCTTCGACCTGCCGCGACCGGTCGGTGGTGCAGACAAACCTGCCGATATCATTCGCTCGGCGGTCATTACCCTGAAGAGTCTCTTCCGCCTCATGCTGGGCAGCCTCACCCCTGAAGAAGATTCCATTGTGGACCGGGCGCTCATCGAAACCTACGCGAAGAAGGACATTACCGCCGAGAGTGACCTGTCAACCGTTGAACCCCCGCTCATGGCCGACTTCGAAGAAGTGCTCAGTGGCATGGTGGGCGCGGAGGACATTGTTGAGCGGCTGAAGAAGTTTACCGAGGGTACGTTCTC
>CAZAMC010000003.1:88241-92597 GCA_964486505.1 uncultured Gammaproteobacteria bacterium | reverse complement strand
TGCGGAGCCCCTACGGGCAAGCAATCGTGACGAACTCCGCTCTGCAGCTGCTCATGAAGCAGTCACCAGCCGGCATTGACATGATTGCGAAGACCTTCCTGCTGACGCAAGGCGAGAAGTACCTTCTTCTGGAAGCGGCAGTCGGTGAGGGCATCTTCTTCGCGGGTCCTAAGCACGCGGCCATTAAGGTTGTGGCCTCCTACACTGAAGACCAAATTATTACCTCCGACCCCCGTCAACTCTTAGAGATTGAAGCGGCGAAAAAAGAGTTTAACGAGGAAAATTCTTCTAAAGCCTAAACCTTTACCTTATGCAGCGAAAGCTCCTCATTATCTTCGGCGGTGCAGTGCTCCTGGTGCTCATTGCCCTGGGCGTGTGGTTCATGCTGCAGCGTAACCAGCAGCCACCCGCGAATACCAACACCAACACGGCGACGTTGCCGAACGTGAACACCATTGTTTTGAACACCAATGCGGCAACGAACGGCAATACGAATACCACTACCAGCAGCCCCGAGCTGGACCAGAAGACGGTGGTGCAGCAATTGGCGCGGAATTTTGCCAGCATCTACGGAAGCTTCTCAACCCAGAACGACTTTGAGAACATTACCGACCTCTACTTCTACATGACCCCTGCCCTTAAGACTCAGCAAGAGCAGTTCGTTGCCGCGGAACGAGCGAAGCGTTCCGATTCCTCGCTCTACCGGGGTATTGCCTCAGAGGCGCGCATCGTAACGGTTCCGGAATTTAGCCTGTCAGCGGGGACGGCCACGGCCAAAGTGACATTGCAGCGAGTAGAGTCCTCGGGCACGACGAGTAATTCTACTGTGTACTACCAGGACATCACTCTCACGTTCGAACGTCTGCAAGGCGCCTGGAAAGTTGGGCGCATTGCGTGGGGCGAGAAGCGCGATACGTAAGCTAACCCTATGGCTCGAACTGCCACGTACGAAGAGCTGCAGCAGGAGCGGGCGTTTAACGCAGACACCCTAGCTCTTCGCACAGCTACGGCTAGCCCGAACGCGTACGCCAAGCAGCAAGCGGCAGGTTTGCAGCAGAGCCTGGATGGCTTAGCCCAGCGGCAAATTGGCTTGCCCGAGAACGTCGCTACCGACGCTTCGACTGAGGGTCTGAAACAAGGGAAGTTCAGCGAGCGCTTGCAAAACCTCAAAGCGGCCCGGCAGGCGGCGGTAAAGGCAGCGGCGTCACCGACCGCCGACGCCAAAGCCGTTGCGAACCGCGTGTGGCGCACGCAATTCGACACCTGGATGTCTAGCCTTGCCACCAGCATCTTGGCGCTTGAGGTGTTTATTTCCCCGTGGGTATTCTTTGTTCTCTTTGTCTTGCGGGTTTTTGCAGGGCTAGTGCCGTTACGACTGAAAGGAATTGCTATCATCCCGCCCTACAGCATGCGCACGCTTCCGGGGATCACGATGTTCATCATGCACTTGGGCATCTTCTTGGTCATTGCCATCATTCTCCTCCTCATATTTATTGTCCTTGCGTTCCTGGTGTGGTTCATGACTCTTGGTTTCTGGGACAAGGTAGGGTTCATTATGGATTTGAGTAAAGGTTCGCTGAAGGTGCTCTACGATTTGGTGAATGGCATAGTATGATTCGTAACCGCTACCATGGACGCGGGGTTGGTATGCTCCTGGGAGTTTCAATGCTCACCCTGGTGGCGACTTTCGCTATGGCCCGTCCGGCCCATGCCGAAATTCAGAATTGCGACCCAAAGCCCACTGGTGTAACGGAGTTTGACATTGAAGATCACTGGATCCGGTTGCAGATTCCTATTCCGGGCGTGACAACGACCTGCTATGAACCGTCTACCGAGGGCACTGGGGGCTTGAAGACCGTGTACTACATAGAAGACGTGGCGAGCTACATTGCCGGGCTCTACAAGTTCATTGCCGGGGCAATTGGCATTATCGCCACGATGATGGTGTTCTACGCTGGCATCCGCTGGTTGACCGCGGCGGGGAACCGGAGCCGTGTGCAAGATGCCAAGGAAACGCTGTTCTCCGCCTTAGCCGCCGTGGTCTTGGCGCTTGGCTCCTACATTCTCCTGTACACCATTAATCCGCGCTTGGTGAACTTACGAGTGCCAACTCTGAAACCAGTCATTGGGCAATTGCAGCGAACGGATGTATGTACAGAAACAAAAGTGTGCCTTTCGGGAGACCGCATAGGCGTTTCGTGTAACGTCGACAACGATTGCGGCGCTGGCTCACAATCGGGTACGTGCGGTTTCCAAGTGAACCTGGGGGGAGATGCACAGCCGGCGTGTGGCAAGATGTACGAGTACACCGATGCCGGCGCGGGTGTGGCGAGCTGTCGGGGAAACTACTGTTCTGACCCAAAGCAGGCCTGCGCCCTTGGGTATAAGACTGACATTAATGGCGATCCGCTTCCGGTGGGAAGTGACGTCCCCGGCCCATTTGTTTCGGACCCCGTGAATGGTACGTCGTACGGATGCGTCGATCAGATCTTAGCTTGCGAGCAAATTTCCGATACCGTTGATGGCGTTGGCGCCGGACGACATGATTCCCTCTGTGCCGCGAAGAGTGTTGCCGATGCAGGGAAGTGCGGCTGGTACGCGGCCGGCGGGCTCATTGACTGTGACGATGGGGCAGTAGCCGATTACTGTAAGTGGTGGCCTGTTCTTACCTGCCCGGACGATTACCCAGTTCGTGTGGGCGGTGAGGTCTGCCGGCGAGAAGCAGAGCCCGATGGCGGGGGGTACATTAATTTCGGTACCAAAAAGCATATTTCTGTACAATTCACGGGGGTCACTGGTAGCTGCTACGATTCGACTGCAGCAGAGGTTGTGTACGATGGTACTCTCGCTTCTACAGGAAAGGTCATCACCTCGCAGTGTGAATGGGAGAATGAGAAGAAGTTGTTCCAGTCCCTTAAGGTTCGTGGGATTTGCTGCATGAAATCTACGGCAAGTGCGGCCACGGCTACAGCCGATGACTTGAAGTGTCACGTGACCGAGTAAGTCGGCGTTCGGGCAGTTTTCGTGTACAATACGCATATGAACCGTCGTATCCTCCTCATTACCGCATTCGTTATCGGGATACTCGCCATTGGCGCGCTGCTCTTCGTGGTATTTTTTCGGAGTGAAGAGCCCACGCCGAACGCGAATACGAATGAGAATACGAACGCGGTTTTACCAAACCTGAATGGAAATGTGAACCGACCAGTGGGGAATGCCAATGTGGTACTCCCGAATGTGAACGCTCGGAACGTGAATGGTGGCGCCGGTGCCAACGTCAATGCTGCGCCAGGCACTGTTGCCAATGGTGGCGATACGCAGGTGCAGACGCTAGTGACCGCCAATGCCATGGCCACTATTGTGGACGCCAAGGGGAACATTCGGTACTACGACAAGACCACCGGTCAATTCTACCGCCTCGATGCAAACGGTAACCTTGTGCTCCTCACTCAGGCAAAGTTTTTGGGTGCCGATGAAATTGTGTGGTCGGCCGCGGGGGATCAGGCCATTCTAACTTTCCCAGATGGTTCGAAAGTTTCGTACAACTTCGATACGAAGAAGCAGGCCACGCTTCCCAAAGAAGGTCAAGATTTTAGCTTCGCCCCAACTGGTGGGCAAATTGCTTTCAAGTACAACGCCAGTGATCCAAACTCGCGGTACCTGGTTATCGCTAACCCCGATGGCACAGGCATGACCCCCGTGGAAGCGCTGGGTGAGAATGGGAATAAGGTAAATGTCTTGTGGTCGCCGAACGACCAAGTGGTGGCCACGTACACGCCCGGGCTCAACTCCACGACGCAAGAAGTATACTTTGTTGGAAAGAACGGCGAGAATTTCAAGTCGGCGGTCACGGACGGACGAGGCTTTGAAGGCTCGTGGTCACCGGATGGGAAGCGCATGCTGTATAGCACCTACAGCGCGGATTCCAGCTTTAACCCGAAACTCCATATCGTTGATGCGCAGGGCGAGGAAGTTGGGGGGAATAACCGTTCCCTTGAATTGCAGACTTGGTCCGATAAGTGCGCGTTCACCAAAGACAGCACTGTGCTCTACTGTGCCGTTCCCAATGTTGGTCAGCTACCCACCGGAAGCGGGATATACCGTGACCAGGCCGCCAGTGTCCCGGATACGTTCTACAAGGTTGATCTCCGCACGGGCGAGCAAATCAAGCTCGCCTCCCCGGTTGGTTCTGACGGGAGCCGGACCTACTCCGCCCTCAATGTTACCCTTTCGCCAGACGGCTCCACGTTGTACTTCACGGATGGTCCAACCGGCCGGGTGCTCTCCATGAAGCTACACTAAACGTATGCCGCGTCGAACGACGGTCATTCAGTACGCGTTCCTGACCATCGCGGT